>DASYMC010000331.1:0-35512 GCA_036009255.1 Pseudonocardiaceae bacterium | reverse complement strand
CCGGTGCTCGTCGGGGTCGAGCGAGCGCATGTGCGGATGGGTCAGGTAGGGAATCAGTTTCTCGGGGAACAACGTGCGCCCATCCGCCACCTCGGCGCCGAGCACTCGGCGGGGGTCAACCCGTACGCCGGCCTTGTCGTGCCACCCTTCCAAAGGTGACTTCATATCCTTGTCCGAAGATCAGATGCGTTCACCTGGGTGCGACAAAGACAATAGGAAACGGACCGCGAAAGCGATCACGACCTAGCCGTGATCGACGCCTGGATAGCCTTAATAACTCGACCCGCGTCGTCCGCATAGCACCACTCCCTTGTAGGCCGAATCAACAGTAACCCAGCATGAGCAGCTCTGCGACTCGTGGAAAATGCAGCTGGAAGGGAGTAGCCGGGCGCGCGTCCGGCGCCTGCCCGGTGACTCAGCGGATCGCCCAGGTGTAGCCGGCGTGGAGCACCGCGCTGCGGGTGCCCACGCTGATGGCAAGATCGGTGGTATGGGCACGATCGCGTTCGAGGACCTGAGCCCGGGCACTGTGCTCGATCTCGGGGAAGTCAAGGTCGATCGGGAGGAGATGCTCGCCTTCAACCAGCGGTTCGATCCGCAGCCCTTCCACCTGGACGAGGACGCAGCGAAGCGCTCGGTGCTCGGCGGGCTGTGCGCATCGGGCTGGTTCACCGCGTGCCTGTGGATGCGCACGTACGTGGACACCGTACTGGCCGATTCCACCTCGCAGGGCTCGCCGGGCGGGCGAGACCTGTCCTGGCCCGCACCGGTGTTTCCCGGTGACCTGCTGCGCATGCGTCTGGAGGTGCTCGGCGCGCGTCGATCCCGGAGCCGTCCCGGCCTCGGCCTGGTGGAGATCGCCGGCTCGGCACTCCGTGGCGAAGACTACGTGCTGCGGATGACCTTCACCGGCATGTTCTCCACTCGTGGCTAACCGTCGCCTGGTCCTCGCATCAGCCTCCCAAGGCCGGCTCGGCGTGCTCCGCAGCGCCGGGATCGATCCGGTGGTACGGGTGTCCGGGGTGGATGAGGAAGCGCTAGCCGCCACCCTGACCGGCGCGACTCCAGCGGAACTGGTAACCGCGCTCGCCTCGGCGAAAGCTGACGCGGTCGCGGCGGATGTCCACGGCGAGCATCCGGACGCGGTGATCGTCGGATGCGACTCGATGCTGCACATCGATGGCGAGCTGATCGGCAAGCCGGGCTGTGCGGATGCGGCGCGGCGGCGCTGGCAAGCGATGGCCGGCAGCACTGGCGAGCTGCTCACCGGGCACGCCGTGGTACGCCTGCACGAGGGCGCCGTCAGCGCGACCGCGAGCGGTGCCGAGACCACCCTGATCCACTTCAGCACGCCGGCCATGGAGGAAATCGACGCCTATGTCGGCACCGGGGAGCCGCTGCAGGTGGCCGGCGGATTCACGCTGGACGGCCGGGGCGGCTGGTTCGTGGACGGAATCGACGGTGACCCGTCCAGCGTGATCGGCATCAGCCTGCCGCTGACCCGGCGGCTGCTCGCCGAGGTGGGGATTGCGGTGGTGTCGTTGTGGTCGTGAGACTTCCTAGTGCCCTGCTTGAGGGCTGCCCCGCAGCCAGTAGGCAGAAAACGGTTATTTCTCCCACGATGTGCTGGATACAGCACGGTGATCGCCTCTATCAGCGAGCCGAGAGAGGTCCTTTCGATGAGCCGGGCTGAGCTGGCCGTAAGACAGACCGCGCTGGTTGCCGCGCTGGTTGCCGGTGCGGAGGCGCCCGAGGGCATCGACGCTGGGCACCTGGCGGTCGCGCGCCGGGCGCTGTTGCACAAGCGAGCTGGAGAGGTGGCAGTGGTCTGGCCCTTGCTCGCAGCCTCAGTGGGGCACGATTGGACCGCGACCTTCGCGGAGTGGGCCACGGGCCGTCCGCCGCAGGGGTCGCTGCGGGACGGTTGGGATCTCGCCCGTGACCTCGCTACCGGGGGAAGCTGGGAACGCTGGGTCAGGTGGAACTCGCCACCAGGGAGGCCACCGCATGCTACGACGGGCGCACAACACCCAGACGACGTCGGCTTCCCGCGCTGCGTCGAGTTCCGGGTGGGGTCGTCGTTCAGTTGGCTGGCCGAGTACGTCGGCTGGCATCACGTCACCGGATCCGGCCCACACCACCGAACAGATACACCTCGGCTGAAACGCCTACCTGGATGGGGTCGGGACGCCAGAGGGAACACGACACCACGCCGGGATCCAGCAATTCCATGCCGTCGAAGAAACGAATGATCTCCTGACGGGTGCGAGCCCTGATCGGGGTGCCACCCCGCTTGTTCAGCTCTCGCATTACTTCGAGCATCGGCTCGCCGTGGATTTCCGCGGTGGAATGGGACAGCGCCAGGTAGCTACCTGCGGGCAGCGCCGCGACGAGTCGGCTGACCACCGACTGCGCCTCAGCAGAGTCCATGATGTGGTTGACCACACCCAACATCATCAACCCGACGGGCTGGCTGAAATCCAGCGTTCGGGCAGCTTCAGCCAAGATCGTGTCAGGCTCCCGCAGATCGGCGTGAACATAGTCGGCAACGCCCTCGGAAGTGCTGGTGAGAAGGGCACGAGCGTGCGCCAGAACGAGCGGATCGTTGTCGACGTACACAATGCGGCAATCCGGAGCGGTCGCCTGGGCTACCTCGTGGGTGTTGTTCAGGATGGGCAGGCCGGTGCCGACATCGAGGAACTGCCGGATGCCCGCGTCGCCGACCAGAAACCGCACCACGCGGACCAGGAACGCTCGCTCCGCGCGAGCGCCGTCGGCTATGTCCGGGATCCGGGCCTGCACCTCATCGCCGGCATCACGGTCGACCTGGTAGTGGTCCTTGCCACCCAGCCAGTAGTTCCAGATCCGAGCCGACTGCGGTCTGGTGTTGTCGATGCTCACCACACCAAGATCGAGCAGATCGCAGCCAAGTGGAACCTTTTCGCAGGCCGTGAGCCGCGACATAAAGCCCTTTCGCGGTCCGGAACCTAGACTGCGGCGAGTGAGCCCAGTTCTGGAGGCAGCGGCGTCGTTGATCCTGCGTAAGGTGCTTGTCGCCAACCGTGGAGAGATCGCTGTGCGGGTGATCCGGGCCTGCCGGGATGCCGGACTGGCCAGCGTCGCCGTGTACGCCGAGGGCGATCGCGACGCTCCGTTCGTCGCGCTGGCCGACGAGGCATTCGCGTTGGGCGGCACCACACCCACGGACAGCTACCTCGACCAGGTCAAGCTGCTGGATGTCGCGGCCCGGGCCGGCGCGGATGCAGTACACCCCGGCTACGGGTTCCTCGCCGAGAACGCGGACTTCGCTCAGGCGGTGATCGACACCGGGTTGACCTGGATCGGACCGTCGCCGCAGGCGATCCGGGATCTAGGTGACAAGGTCACCGCCCGGCAGCTCGCCGCCAAGGCGGGGGCACCGCTGGTGCCGGGCACCAAGGATCCCGTGTCGGGTCCCGACGAGGTGGTGGCCTTCGCCCGCGAGCACGGCCTGCCGGTGGCCATCAAGGCCGCCTTCGGCGGCGGCGGGCGCGGCCTGAAAGTTGCGCGGACCACCGAGGAGATCCCCGAGCTGTTCGACTCGGCAGTGCGCGAGGCCGTCTCGGCCTTCGGACGCGGCGAGTGCTTCGTGGAGCGCTACCTGGACAAGCCGCGACACGTCGAGGCCCAGGTGCTCGCCGACCAGCACGGCACCATCGTGGTCGTCGGCACCCGGGACTGCACGCTCCAGCGCAGGCATCAGAAGCTCGTGGAGGAGGCACCGGCCCCGTTCCTGTCTGATGAGCAACGGAGCACGATCCGCGAAGCCGCCCGGTTGATCTGCGCCGAGGCCGGCTACACCGGCGCGGGCACCGTCGAGTTCCTGGTAGGTCCGGACGGCACGGTCTCGTTTCTGGAGGTGAACACCCGACTGCAGGTCGAGCATCCGGTGTCGGAAGAGACCACCGGTCTGGACCTGGTGCGCGAGCAGTTCCGGATCGCGGCCGGCGAGCGGCTGTCCATCACCTCCGACCCGGCGCCGCGCGGCCATGCCATCGAGTTCCGGATCAATGCCGAGGACCCGGCGCGGGGATTTCTGCCGGTGCTCGGGGTCGTCACGGTGTTCGATCCGCCGTCAGGGCCTGGGGTGCGGCTGGATGCCGGGGTACGCGCCGGCAGTGTCATCGGCGGCCAGTTCGACTCGATGCTCGCCAAGCTCGTCGTCGTCGGCGCGGATCGCGAGCAGGCGCTGGCGCGGTCCCGGCGGGCGCTGGCCGAGTTCACCGTTGAGGGCCTGCCCACCGTCATCCCGTTCCATCGAGCAGTTCTGGATGACCCCGCCTTCGCCGCCACCGATGGCGAGCACTTCACTGTGCACACCCGGTGGATCGAGACCGAGTTCTCCGAACCGCTTCCGCCCGGTGCAGCCACCGCCGAACCACCCCCGCCGGCGCACCGGAAGACCGTGGTCGTGGAAGTCAGCGGCCGGCGGCTGGAGGTGACGCTGCCGGCAGATCTAGCTCTGCGAAGTGGTGGTGCCGGCCGGGCCAAGCCCCGAAGGCGCGGCGGCCGGACGGCCGCGGTTTCGGGTGATGCGGTCATCGCGCCCATGCAGGGCACTGTGATCAAGGTCGCGGTGGCCGACGGGGATGCGGTCGACATCGGCGATCTCATCGTGGTCCTCGAGGCGATGAAGATGGAGAACCCGGTCACCGCCCATAAAACCGGCACCATCACCGACCTGACGGCCCAACCCGGGACCTCGGTAACCCAAGGCACCATCCTGTGCAGGATCATCCCTTAACCGGCGCACCCCTTTCCCGACATGGAGACATATCGGGCCAGCCAAGTGCTCAATAACCTCGATATGTCTCCATGTCGGGGCAGGGGGTGGTAGGCACGGGCTACCGGGCGCTGAGCAGCAGTGCTGCTTCCGCGGCGACCAGGGTGACGGCCGCAGTGACCGCACCTGTCGCAACGAAGCGGCCCCAGGCGACCCGGACACCGGCCGACCGGCAGCGCTCGTACCAGATGATGATCGCCAGTGATGCCCACGGGGTGACCAGCGGGCTCACATTCGTGGCGATCAACAGGCCGAGCAATTGATCACTGTTCGTCACCACTGCCTCGCCGACCACATACGCCGGTAGGTTGTTGATCGCATTGGACAGCACGGCGCCCAGTGCGGCCGCACGCGCGACCCCCTCGACCCCGGCGTCGGCACCCACTGCCGTAGCCAGCACCCGGCCCGGCCCATACCGGTCGATCGTCTGAACGACCAGAAACAATCCCGTGACGAGTGCCAGTAACCGGAGCGGAATCATCCCCCACGAGAAGGCACTGCGATCCCGGATAAGGAACGCCACGGCAAGCACGCCAGCGCAAACCAGCGACGAGACCACGAGTGGAACACCCATCAGCAACATCAGGACAAACGCGGCACAGGCTGCGGCGGCGATACCGAAAAGGGCTCGATCCCGTGGCACGTGAACCTCTGGCGCCGAATACCGCGCATGTCCGCGGCGGCCCCGCCGCCAGTAGAAGAGCCACAGACAGGCCGCCGTCGCAACGATTGCGGCAGCCTGGGGCGCCGCCATCCGGATCGCGAATCCGGGAGAGGTCAAGTTCACCCGGGCGTAGGCCAGCAGATTGGTGAGATTCGACACCGGTAGCAGCAGACTCGCTGTGTTGGCCAGCCACACCGTCAACATCGCCAGCGGCATACCGGGAATATTTGCCTTGGCAGCAGTCGCGAGCATGACAGGAGTCAGCAGCACCGCCGTAGTATCGAGATTCAGAAATATCGTTGTGGCCGATGCAAAAACGACGCACAATCCGAACAGCGCCAGGTAGTTGCCACCAGCCCTTCGCGCCAATCGAGACGCCACGACATCGAATACCTCGGCCTTGGCGGTAAGCTCGGCCAGCACGAACACCGAGCCGAGGAAAATTAACAACGGCAGTACCCGGCCGATTATTTCACCGGCTGCGGCGGGCGGTAACAAACCACCCAGCACGGCGCCCGTCCCGGCAACCAGGAAGATCAAAGCCAGCCAGTCGGGCAGTTCCCATCGCCGGGGCCGGCCGGTCACCTCGGCGTGCTTCACCTAACTCCTGCCTCGCGGCCGGATACCCCGCACATCAGGCAAACAGTTCCAAGAACGCCGACGCCTGATCTGCTTCGAGCCCGGCGATCTCAACCTCTACCTGCCCTCCCTACGACAACTCCCCCTGGACGCCCCTTCTGACTTCCCCTGGGGGATCAGCTGACGGGGGCGAGGAGGCGAGGGTCGGGCGCGGCGGCGCGGCGGGCGTCAGCGGTCGAGTCGTCCGGCTCGCGCTGCGATTCTCGCTCAGCGGCCACCCGGGCCAGGTACAGCTGCACCTCCCGGTCGTGGGAGGCAACAGTCCAGTTCAGCACCTCGCCCATGAGGTCGGCGACGTCAACGGCGCAGGCCTCACCCCGATGTGGATATTCGATCGAGATCCGGGTACGCCGGGTCAACACGTCCTCCAGATGTAACGCGCCCTCGTGACTAGCGGCGTGCACCACCTCGACGCGGAGGTAGTCGGGCGCCTCGCGCACCGGTGCGAGCAAATCCGGACGATCCGCGGCCAAGGCCAGCAGCTGGTGCACCGAGGAGCCGTAGCGGTCCAGCAGGTGCCGTAGCCGGTAGGGGTGCAAGCCGTACCGCATGGCCAGCATCTCGGCCTGGTTGACCAGGGCGTGGTAGCCGTCCGCGCCGAGCAGCGGCACCTTGTCGGTGATCGACGGCGCGACCCGGCCGGGCAGATCGGGCACCGCTGCGTCTACCGCGTCGGCGGCCATCACCCGGTAGGTCGTGTATTTGCCGCCCGCTATAGCAACCAAGCCGGGAGCCACCCGGGCGACCGCGTGCTCTCGGGACAGCCGCGAGGTCTCCTCGCTTTCCCCCACCAGCAGGGGCCGCAACCCAGCGTAGACGCCTTCGATGTCGGCATCGTTCAACGGCGTGGCCAGCACCGAATTCACCGTATCCAGTAGGTAGTCGATGTCCGCACGGGTTGCCGCCGGGTGGGCGAGATCGAGGTTCCAACCGGTGTCGGTGGTGCCGACGATCCAGTGGTTGCGCCACGGGATGACGAACAGCACTGACGTTGAGGTGCGCAAGATCAGCCCGCTCTCCGAGACGATGCGGTCCCTGGGGACCACGATGTGCACTCCCTTGGAGGGGCGTATCCGGAACCGACCGCGCCCGCCGGAGAGACGCTGGATCTCATCGGTCCAGACGCCGGTGCAGTTGAGCACCACGTGCGCCTCGACATCGGTCTCATCGCCGGTCTCACAGTCCCGCACCCGGACTCCGCAGATCCGATCCGCCTCCCGCAGGAAGCCGATGACCTGGGTCGAGCTACGCACCGCGGCGCCGTACTGGGCAGCCGTGCGAGCTACCGTCATGGTGTGCCGGGCGTCGTCGGTGATCGCGTCGTAGTAGTGCACCCCGCCGACGAGGGTGTCGCGTTTGAGCGCCGGGGCCAGCCGCAGCGCTCCGGCTCGGGTGAGATGCCGTTGACCCGGTACTGACCGTGCCCCGCCGAGTGTCTGGTAGAGCGCCAAGCCGGCGGCGACGTAGGGCCGTTCCCAGATCCGGTGCGCCAGCGGATACAAGAAGCTCACTGGCTTGACCAGATGCGGCGCCAGCCGGGTCAACATCAGTTCCCGCTCGTGCAGGGCCTCCCTGACCAGCCCGAATTCCAGTTGCTCCAGGTAACGCAGCCCGCCGTGGAACAGCTTGGACGACCGGCTGGACGTACCGGAGGCGAGGTCCCGAGCTTCTACCAGAGCCACCTTGAGACCCCTGGTGGCGGCATCCAACGCCGCGCCGGAGCCAACCACACCGCCCCCGATGACCACGACGTCGAACTGCTCGTCGCGCAGCCGCTGCCAGTCCGCCGCGCGCTGCGCCGGACCGAGCTGCCCGGGCGACGCGACAATGGGCTGATTGCACGCGGCCTGCTGCATCGGTCCCACCCCCTGCGTCGTGCCGATCGCCACATGCACGCTACCGCGTGGGGGCGCAGAGGTGGGGTCACCAGATCATGCTTCGCAAGCTGCGAGCCGCTCGGGCCCCCGACCAGGACGGGAGGCAATTCGCAGCAGTACCCGCTAGCGTCCAGAATCGATGAGCCAGTACGTCCTAGCGATCGATCAGGGCACCACGTCCACCCGCTGCCTGGTGTTCGACCACGGCGGTCGAGTGATCTCAACCGACCAGCGTGAACACCAGCAGTACCTCCCCGAACCTGGCTGGGTGGAGCACGACCCGCTGGAGATCTGGGCGAATACTGGGCAGGTGGTGGCCGGAGCGTTGGCCCGGGCCGACCTGACAGCGCGCGACATCGCCGCAGTGGGCATCGCCAACCAGCGCGAGACCACGGTGGTCTGGGACCGGCGAAGTGGCAAGCCGGTGCACAACGCCATCGTCTGGCAGGACACTCGCACCGTCCGGTTGTGCACCGAACTCGGCGGTGACGCGGGCCCGGCCCGCTACCAAGCTCGCACCGGGTTGCCGCTGTCGACCTACTTCTCCGGCCCCAAGATCCGTTGGATTTTGGATCAGGTAGATGGCGCCCGGCAGCAGGCGCGGGCCGGCGAACTGTGCTTCGGGACCATCGATACCTGGTTGATATGGAACATGACCGGCGGCCGGCACATCACCGACGCCACCAACGCCTCCCGGACCCTGCTGATGGATCTGGACACACTGCGCTGGGACGAGGCTATTGCCGATGAGATGGGCGTTCCGACACCGATGCTGCCGCGGATCCGCTCGTCGTCGGAGGTGTATGGCACCGTCCATGAGCCGGCCGTGCTGGCCGGGGTGCCGATCGCCGGCATTCTGGGTGACCAGCAGGCCGCCACCTTCGGTCAGGCCTGCCTGTCCGTCGGGGAGGCCAAGAACACTTACGGCACCGGTAACTTCATGCTGCTCAACACTGGCACCGAGCTGGTCCCCAGCCGCCACGGGCTGCTGACCACGGTCTGCTACCAGCTCGGCTCGCAGGATCCGGTGTACGCGCTGGAGGGCTCGATCGCGGTCACCGGGTCGCTGGTGCAGTGGCTGCGAGACAACCTGGGCATGATCTCCTCGGCCGCGGAGATCGAACAGCTGGCAGAGACCGTCGAGGACAACGGTGGCGCCTATTTCGTCCCCGCCTTTTCTGGGCTGTTCGCTCCGCATTGGCGCTCCGACGCGCGGGGCGCGATCGTCGGTCTGACCCGCTACGTCAACCGGGGACATCTGGCCAGGGCGGTGCTTGAAGCCACCGCATTCCAGACCCGTGAGGTGCTCGAGGCGATGAACGCCGACTGCGGGTGGATTACCGGCTCAGCCGCCGGTGGGACCGAGCTGACCTCGCTCAAGGTAGATGGCGGAATGGTGGGAAACGAGCTGCTCATGCAGTTCCAGGCGGACATTTTGGGCATCCGGGTGATCCGCCCGGTGATCAGCGAGACGACCGCATTGGGCGCGGCCTACGCTGCGGGCCTCGCTGTGCAGTTCTGGTCCGACGAGGAAGAGATTCGGCATAACTGGGCGGCTGACCGGCAGTGGGACCCGACGATGGATCCGCAGCGGCGCGAGGAGCTCTACGCCCAGTGGCGCAAGGCGGTTAGCCGGACACTTGGGTGGGTGGATGGCTGAGGGCCCGGCGCCGGGCCAACACCAGCGCCATGCCGGATCCAGCTGTGGCTACCGCGCCGCCCACCGTGAGCGACACCGCCAGCATGCTCACTTCGGTCTGTGGCACAGCTTGGCTGTCCGCGTTGGCAGTGCTGACCGGCGTGTCGGCCATCGCCAGCGGGGCTGGACCCAGCAGAGCCGCGCCGACGATCAGCCCGCAGGTAACGATCCGCATTCGCAACCTCCTTATGCCAGCTCTCCACTCACATAGACGCGTGGACACGCCCGAGGTTGCTTTACGGCAACACGCTCAGTGCGCGCTCTTGAACAGGGCGTAGCCGACGGCGATGGCGGGAACGTCGGAACACATCGTGCGACGGCTACGCTATCGCGCGTGCCGCTCTACGCCGCCTACGGGTCCAACATGGATCCCGCACAGATGATGCAGCGCGCGCCGCACTCCCCGATGGCGATGACTGGCTGGCTGATCGGGTGGCGGCTGACCTTCGGTGGCGAGGACCTCCTTTGGGAAGGGGCACTGGCCACCGTCGTCGAGGACCCCGTCTCCCAGGTATTCGTCGTGATCTACGACGTAACCGCCGAGGACGAGAAGCTACTTGATCGGTGGGAAGGTGGGGATTTCGGCTTACACAAGAAGCTGCGGCTCCGTATACACACCCTGGACGGCTCGGTGCTCGCCTGGCTCTACGTGCTCGACGCTTACGAGGGTGGCCTACCCTCGGCGCGCTACCTCGGCGTCATCGCCGACGCTGCCGAGGCGGCAGGCGCTCCCGAAGACTACGTCGCCGACCTGCGAATCCGGCCCTGCGCCGGCATCGGCCCCTGACCGACTCACCGGGCGTGTCGCCCGTCTCCCCCGTGAGTCGCGTCTCTGTGCTCGGTGTGTCGCGGGGTCCTGCCCGCCGTGTCGCTCTTTGGTGCCCGGTGTGTAGCGCACAGGGACGTGACCTGGCCGTCTCGCGCACAACGTTGTAGCCGCGGTTGCGGATGACACCTGCTCAGCGATCACCCGCAGCATGGCGTCGCTGCTCACCGAGGATCGTCCTGAAGTACGCCGCACCCCTGGCGCGAACGCGTCATCGAGTCGTGCGAGCAACGCGGTGGGCTCACGGAGGTCAGCTGCAGTCGCCCGGATGGTGATCCATCCACGCCGCTCCAGATCAAGGTCGCGCTCGGCATCGCGGTCCAGCCGGTACTCGTGGGCCTCATAACCGTCGTACTCCAGCGCGATGCGCAAGTCCTGCCAACACAAATCCAGGACATAACGGACACGGACCAGCGCATCAACCACCTCGAACTGCTCCATGGCGGAGGAAAGCCTGCTTCCACGACAAGCAGCTTCAGCCAGCTCTCTGGCGGTGAGTCGGCCCTTCCCGTGATCAGGCAGAGCAGCGCACCGGCGCGGGCGGTACCCCGACGGTCGGCCCGAGTTGCCAGCCGATCGGCGATCCGCTCACGAAAGGCCGACCGCTCCCGCTCAGGTATCAGCGCCGCTGCTTGATCCGCAACGGCAAGAGCACGCTTGGCCAGATCCGTGCAGAGTAGCTCGGTGATCGCCACCTCGACCTCCACTGTTCGCAGCCCACGCTCCTCGATCACCTCATTCAGCAGTCTCCGACCCTGGTGGACTACCAGGCCCTCCTGGGTTCGCAGCGAGCTGGAATAGGGCACCGCCACGTGTACGACAGGTGTTGCCGCAGCCGGGCAGCCCTGCAGCCACGCCGCGGTGAGGCCGGTCAGCGCCGCCGTGGGTCCGGCCGCGAGCAACGCGGCGGCCGCCCGGGTATCGGGATCGAGAAGGAGCTCCCGCGGGACCAGCACTCCCCAGATCTGACGGATCCTGCCGTCGGCCCGCAGCCGATCCAAGGTTCTGCGCCCGAGGGCCGAGCGAAACTCGGCGTACGTCTGCGGCCCGCGGCATTCGGCTGGAAGTGTAAGCACGCAAAGGGCTAGCGACACGCCGATGGAGAAACGCGACACGGCGGGCACCTGGCACGACACGGCGGCCACCAGGACGCGACATGCCGGGGAGGGTTAGGAGAGGGCGGCCAGGGCGGTGTGGACCATGAGGCGCACGCCGAGGGGCAAGGCGCGTTCGTCGAGGTCAAAGGTGGGTTGGTGGAGGTCGTGTTGCGGACCCTCACCCGACCAGACGCCCAGGCGACACATGGATCCGGGCACGTGCTCGAGGTACCACGCGAAATCCTCGCCGCCCGCAGACTGCTCGGTACCAGTGAGGGCGTCCCCGCCCAGCGCCGCAACGATGGCCTCACGCAACAGCTCTGTGCTGGAGAGCTCGTTGACCACTGGCGGCACGCCACGCACATGACGTAACTCAAAACCCACACCGGTGGGAGCGAGCAACGCGGTAACCAGCTCACGGACCAGCGGCTCCATATCGGTCCAAATCCTCCGGTCGCCCGTGCGGAGGATGCCGCGAACCAGCCCTTCCTGGGGAACGATGTTGGCGGCCTGCCCCGCCTGTACCGCACCCCACACCAGCACGGTGCCCGAGCGCGCGTCGACCCGCCGCGACAACAGCGAAGGTAGGCCGGTGATCACGGTGCCGAGCGCGTGCACCAGATCGGCAGTGAGGTGTGGGCGCGAGGTGTGCCCGCCAGGCGAGGACAACCGGAGCTCAATCAGGTCGGACGCCGAGGTGAGCGGCCCGACCCGGGTACCCACCTGCCCGAGACGCAATCGGGGAGCACAATGCAGCGCGAAGATCCGGTCGACACCGGACAGAACATCCGCGGCGAGCACATCCAAAGCGCCACCGGGCATCACTTCCTCGGCCGGCTGGAAGATCAACCGTATCCGGCCCGGCAATGCAGGGGCCGACGCCAGCGCGAGTGCGGCGCCAAGCAGGATCGCGGCGTGTGCATCGTGCCCACAGGCGTGCATCACGCCGTCCACGCCAGAGGCGAAGGGCAGTCCGGTGGCCTCGGTGAGGGATAACGCATCGATGTCGGCGCGCAGCGCCATACATCGGGAACCGGTGCCGATGTCGCAGATCAGACCGGTACCGCGGGGCAGCAGGGTAGGTGCCAGGCCGACGCTGGTGAGGCGCTCGGCAATCAGCGCGGTGGTGGCGTGCTCGGAATAGGCGAGCTCCGGGTGAGAGTGGAGGTGCCTGCGCCAGGCGACCAGCTCGGTACCGTGGCTCCTCAGCCACCCATCCAACCAGGACGGGCCCCGACCAGCCGCGATATCCAGCGGCGCTTCGGCCGAAGAGAGCAGACTGGATTGCAGCAGAGTCACACCGCACCTCCGGCGGCGCTCGCTCGCCGCGACCCGGGACCGACCTGACTCACCCCGTGAGCACACTCAACGGCCAATGCTTCCGCCCCGAAAAAAGCCCGTACTCGAGCCTCCAATTGCGACGTGCGCGCACAGGCCTCCTCCGGTACCAGGTGCACCATCATCGCCATAGCCACGTCGTCGAACACCCCTCGCTGCAGCAGCGCCACCCACCAGGTTCTTCGGCAGGCGTTCCAATCAACTTGATCGTGACATACCGCATCCCGGCGACCTCGTGCAGCGCCACTGCCGCACCGGCCGATGCCGCCGCGATGATGTCGTGTCCGGCCTCGAACCCCCGGGACACCATCCGCCACCTTGGCGGTACCGCGATGTTCATTGAAGGCGAGGTCGGCTCAGTGTGGATGGTGCAGGACAGCTGCGCAAACCCTTCCGCGCGCGCTGCACGGCGGCGGCAGGCGCGGCTGCCGGTGTACTCAGCCAATGACTGTTCCTGACCGAGGTCTGCGCTGCCGAGGGGTCTCGAATTGTGCCTTGTTGGCAGATGCGCCAGAGGTCATCCGCTGGAACCTGAACAAACGCGGCGGCGCCCGTCAGCTCGCTTCAGAAGGTCTCTGACGGCACATAGGTGCCCCACACGTCGCGCAACGCGTGACACACCTCGCCCACGGTGGCGCGGGCGGCCAGTGCCCGCTTCATCGGATAGAGCACGTTGCTGCCGACATCCTTGGCGGCGCGTCGCAGTTCATCCAGGGCACGTTCGACCTCGGCAGCCGATCGCGATGAGCGCAGCGCGGCGAGGCGCTCCCGCGCGCTGTGCTCGATCGCCGGATCCACCCGCAGCGGCTGGTAAGGATCCTCGACGTCCTGCCGGTAGCGGTTGAGCCCGACCACCACCCGGTCGCCGGAATCGATCTCCACCGCAGTCTGGTAGGCGCTCCACTCGATCTCGGACTTCTGGAATCCCACCTCGATGGCGTGGGCCGCGCCGCCCAGCTCGTCCACCTTCTCGATCAAGCCGATCGCGGCGGCTTCGATCTCGTCGGTCATTGACTCGATCGCATACGAGCCGGCGAAGGGATCCACTGTGGCGGTCAGGTCGGTCTCGTGAGCCAGCACCTGCTGGGTTCGCAGGGCCAGCCGGGCGGCTTTCTCGGTGGGCAGCGCGATCGCCTCGTCGTAGGCATTGGTGTGCAACGATTGCGCCCCACCGAAGATCGCGGCGATCGCCTGCGCAGTGACCCGGATCAGGTTGACTTCGGGCTGCTGGGCGGTCAGCTGCACTCCGGCAGTCTGGGCGTGGAATCGCAGCATCAGCGACTTCGGATTCCGCGCATCAAAGCGCTCGACCATCATCCGAGCCCAGATCCGCCGGGCAGCCCGGAATTTCGCCACCTCCTCCAGTAACGTGGTGCGGGCGACGAAGAAAAACGACAACCGCGGCGCGAACTCGTCGACGACCATCCCGGCATCCAACGCGGCCTGCACATACTGCACCCCGTTGGTTAGGGTGAACGCGATCTCCTGCACTGGATTCGCGCCGGCCTCGGCCATGTGATATCCGGAGATGGAAATGGTGTTCCAGCGCGGGATCTCCGCCTTACAATAAGCGAAGATGTCTGCGGTGAGCCGGAGGGAATGCGCCGGCGGGTAAATGTAGGTGCCGCGCGCGATGTACTCTTTGAGCACGTCGTTCTGGACCGTGCCGGTCAGCTTCGTGCCCGGCACCCCCTGCTCTTCACCCACCAGTTGGTACAACAAGAGCAACACCGCGGCCGGCGCGTTGATCGTCATCGAGGTGGAGACCTGATCCAGCGGGATCCCGTCGAACAATTGCCGCATGTCCTCGATCGAGTCGATGGCCACTCCAACCTTGCCGACCTCGCCCTGTGCGATCGCCTCGTCGGAGTCGTATCCCATCTGCGTGGGCAGGTCGAAGGCCACCGACAAGCCGCTCTGCCCGGCGCGCAGCAGCTGGTGGTAACGGGTGTTGGACTCGGTGGCGGTGCCGTATCCGGCGTACTGCCGCATCGTCCAGGGTCGCTGGGTGTACATGGTGGGATACACCCCGCGGGTGAAGGGAAACTCTCCCGGCTCGCCCACCCGTGCCGCCAGACCAGCTGCCAGGTCATCAGCGCGGTACACCGGCTTGACCTCGAACCCAGACTCCGCCATCACAGTTGTATTCATACCCCGCCGGGCACCGCGATGCGGCGAGCTCCGGAACAGGCATCATGGGGGCCGTGACCAACCCCGAGCCCCGGCTGGTGGCGGGCCGCTACCGGCTCGACGCGGTGCTGGGTCGGGGCACCATGGGCACCGTGTGGTCGGCACACGATGAGGTGCTCGGGCGGCCGGTCGCGATCAAGGAGGTGCTGCTCCCCCTGGGTATCCCGGATGCCGAGGCGGACGCGTTGCGCGAGCGCGCGATGCGGGAGGCCAGGGCGATCGCCGCACTGTCGCACCCGAATGTGGTGACCCTTTACGACGTGGCCCGGGAAGGCTCCGCGCCGTTTGTGGTGATGGAGCTGGTGGCCTCCCGCAGCCTGGCCGAGCTGACCCGCGACGGTCCTCTGCCGCCGCAGCAGGTGGTAGCCATCGGGGCCGCGGTGGCGGCAGCGTTGCAGGCTGCGCACGCAGCGGGGATCACCCATCGGGATGTCAAGCCGGGTAACGTGCTGGTCGCCCATGACGGTCGGATCAAGCTCACCGACTTCGGGATTGCCCGCAACCCGGCCGACCGGACGTTGACCGCGACGGGTCTGATGCTAGGTTCGCCCGCTTACATCGCTCCCGAGATCGCTTCCGGTGGGCCGGTCAACCCGGCCTCAGACCTGTGGGGCCTGGGCGCGACGCTGTTCGCCGCGGTGGAGGGCAGGCCCCCCTACGACGCGGGCACCGCGATGGCGACCGTCGCTGCGGTGGTGCAGGACGAAGTGCCCACGGCGTCGTGTACCGGAGCGCTTGCCGAGGTAATCGGCAGCTTGATGGTCAAGGATCCAGCCCGCCGGATGCCGCTGTCGCGGGTGCGCCAATTGCTGGGCGCGCCCTCCGAACCGACCCAGTCGGTCAATCCCCAGTCGGTCAATCCCCAAACCAGTCCCCGACCCGCGGGGCGTCCCGTGCCGGTCGCCAGCGCGTCAGAAGCGACTGGGCCTCTGGAGGTGCCCGGCCAGCGGCGCGGGCAACTCGCAGCGGACCCAGGCCCGCTGCCCTTCGCCCCTGCCACACCCGCTACGACGCACCGGAGCAAACGCACCGGCGCCGGAGGAAGAGCTGTCCTGTGGACGCTGGCCGCGCTGCTGTTCCTCGGCGCCTCGGTGACCGGTTTCGGGGCTGCGCGGATCGTCACCGGTCGGCCCGCGCTGCCCCAGCTGGGGACCACAGCCGCGCCGGGTCCCAGCCCCGGCGAGCGCTTTCTCACCCCCCGGGCGCTCAAGGTCAGCGAGCCGGATGGCACCCGGCTGGCCCAGTTCACCGTCAGCATTCCGCAGGGCTGGCCGGAGTTCCGCGAGCAGCGCACACTCGGCAACAATGCCGGCACCGTGATGCGTTTCGTCTCTCCGGATGGCTCGGAGGTCATCGCCGTGGAGCGGGTCACCGGTGCGTTACCTGGCAGCCCTGGTCAGGGCCTCGACCAATACCTGACCACCTACCTGCGCAAGCTGGCCCAGGGCCTGCCGCAACTCGTGGAGACCCAGCGGCAGCGAATGTCCGGTGGCGTGCTGGAGGCCACCATCCGGACGCAGGAGGGCGGCGAGCTGCGTCGCACCACCTACCTGCGGATGATGCCGGCTGGCCCGGATCTGTGGGTCGTCTCGGTCACCGTGCCCACCGAACGAGAGGGCGCCGGGCGCACGAAGCTGTTCGAACCGGTGGTGGCGGCATTTGCGGCCAACCCGTAAACTCTAGGCTGCCGGCCGTGACCGACCCGGCGCAGATCGCCCGAGACGCCGCTGCGGCACTCGCCGAGCGCAGCGGGGCACCCACGCATGACATCGCCGTGGTGCTGGGCAGCGGCTGGAGTCCAGCAGCCGATGCATTGGGCGCTCCGAGTATCGAGATCCCCTTCACCGCTCTGCCCGGATTCGCCACACCGCAGGTGATCGGGCACGCCGGGACGCTGCGATCGGTGCAGCTGGGTGATCGGCGCATCCTGGTGCTACTCGGCCGCACACACAGCTATGAAGGTCATGGCGTGGCCCAGGTGGTGCACGGAGTGCGCACCGCGTGCGCGGCGGGGGTGCGGGTCGTCGTACTCACCAACGCCGCCGGCGGTATCGCCGAGGGACTCGAGGTCGGCCAGCCAGTGCTGATTTCCGACCACCTCAACCTCACCGCCACCTCCCCGCTGGTCGGGGCCCGGTACGTCGACCTCACCGACACCTACTCCCCCCGGTTGCGCACACTGGCCAAGGAGATCGACCCCACGCTGGCGGAGGGCGTCTATGCCGGCGTACCCGGTCCGCACTTCGAGACACCGGCGGAAATTCGCATGCTGCGCACGATGGGCGCTGATCTGGTGGGAATGTCGACCGTGCTGGAAGCCATCGCCGCGCGTGTCGAAGGCGTCGAGGTGTTGGGGATTTCCCTGGTCACCAATCTTGCCGCCGGGTTGGTGGCGGCTCCGTTGAATGTCGCTGACATGCTCGCCGCCGCCACCGATGCCGCGGCGCGGATGGGCGAGCTGCTACGAAAGCTGATCACCCGGCTGTGATCACTCCTCTGAGAAACCGCAGCACGGGCTGTTCCACCGCGCCCCACGGGCCACCGAAGTCATGCAACACCAGTGGGGCGCGGTGGATGCCGAGCGTGTCCAGGATCCCGCCGAGATGGCGGGCGTACCCGTCGACGGTGTCATCGAAGCGATCGGGCTTGTCGGTGCCGCCGAATGCCGGGCAGGTCAGGGGGACGGGGCGGGCGAACGCGCCGGTGCAGGCGATCAGGCGCCGCCAGTCGGCCGCCGGGCCCGGATTGCCGTGCACGAACACGATCGCCTCCTCGGCATCGGCGGACCCGGCGTGCAGGTACGGGTTGCGGATCCCGCCGACGCGGACGACTGCTCGACGACCGGGACCAGTCCCTCGGTAGGTGTCACGGTGGCCGGTCCGCTCACGAGACCCTCGCCAGCGGGCGGCCGGGCGGCGCGGAGCTCGCTGACGAGCTCAGCTCATCGCGCCGGGCGCGGGCGGCGCTGGCCAGGATCCGTGGAGCGAACAGCGCTGCCGGACGCTCCAGCATGCCGAACACCTGGATATACGTCTCGGCGATGCGCAGGTCGCGGATGGCGACGGGTAACAACCAGTCCAGGTAACGGTGCATCAACCGCATCGCAAGACCCACGTTCATGCCGGTGGTGGTCGGGAAACGCAGATCTTCCCCGGTCGAGAGGATCCACGGTTCAGCGTTGCGCAGCGCTAGCCGTCGCTGGAAACGTCCGGCCAGCCCGTCGAGGTGGTCCGCAGGGCGCTGCCCTCGGTGCGCCCGCAGGCAGGCGTCCAGGGTCTCGGCGGCGATGGCCGCGGTGCTCATGCCCTGCCCGTAGATCGGGTTGAATGCACACACCGCGTCGCCCATGATGACGAACCGCTCCGGGCGCCGAGTCATGCGCTCGTAGTGACGCAGCCGGTTCCCGGTGCCGCGGTAGGCGCGGATCGGGCTCACCGGTTCGGCGGCCGCTAGCGCGTCGGCGATGATCGGGTGTCGCAGGCTGCGGGCGAAAGCGGCGAAGCCGTCCTCGTCGGTCGGTGGGTGCTGGCCCGCAGCACCCATCAGGCCAATCATCCATCGGCCGTTCTCGATCGGCATGAGATACCCGGTGCGCGGCATGGCGGGCGGCTGCGAGGTGAGCATCACCATCTGCCAGTCCGCGCTGAAATCCTTCGGGATGCGGTAGATCCGGGAGGCGTACCCGATGTCCGGGTCCACGTGTGCTGTCGTGGGCGTCGGGTAGCCGGCTTCGGAGAACCATACCGGCGCTCGGGAGCCGCGGCCACTGGCGTCGACCACCAGGTCGGCGGCCAGCTCGCGGGTGTCACCGGGGTCATCGAGCGGGCGGAGCACTGTTCCGGTGACCTCCCGACGGTCGGCCGAGGTGCGCAGCGAGGTCACGTCGTAGCGCTCGAGGATCGTCAAGCCCGGCAGCTCGCGCAGCCGCCGGCGCAGCATCCCCTCGAACAGCGGTCGGCTGGCCGAGACGAACGGCCACCCGGTAGCCCGCCGGTCCAGCCAACCGACCGGGGTCAGGATCAGCACGTCGGTGGGCATGCTCAGCGCCACCGCACCAGCTGCCTCGAGATCGCGGCCGTAACCGGGGAACAGCCGCTCGATGATCCGCTGGCCTCGGGGCAGCATCACGTGCAGCATGCGCCCCTGGGGGACACCCTTGCGGGCATTCAGGTCATCCGGTAGCGGGTCACGCTCCACAACCGTGACCCGCTCGAAGTGGCTGGCGAGAACCCGCGCCGCCAGCAGGCCGGCCATTCCGCCGCCGATCACCACGGCGTGGCCGCCGTCACCGGGATGACGGATCGCCCACGGCCCGCCACGTTCAGACGAACGGCTCATGAAGGCCTCCTCGGCATCTGAAACATTGTTATAGAACGCTGTTCGCGGATACCCTTGTCAAGTGGCCCGACCGAAACTGCACGACGATGCGCTGCGGATCCGCCTGCTCGACACCGCGGGCGCCCTCCTCACCTCCGAGGGTCCGGACTCATTGAGCCTACGCAGGTTGGCAGCCGAATCGGGCACCTCGACCAGCGCGGTGTACGCCCTGTTCGGCGGCAAGCCGGGGATCCTTCGAGAACTGTTCATCGAGGCATTCACCAGATTCGCGGCCCATCTGGACACGGTGACACCCTCGGATGACCCGCTGAGCGACCTCCTCGCGCTCGGCCACGCCTATCGGGCCAGCGCGCTGGCCAACCCCCACCTGTATGCGGTGATGTTCGGATCGCCGGTACCCGGCTTCGAGCCCGCCCCGGACGATTACGCGCATGCCCAGGCCACCTTCGCCCCGCTGCTCGATACGGTGCGCAAGGCCATCGCGGCGGGACTGCTGATCGACGCCGACCCTGGACTGATTGCCACTGCATTGTGGGCCAACGTGCACGGCCTGGTGTCGCTCGAGCTCCGCTGCGCGACCCCCGCCGGGGCAGTGCCTCCCGGTGAGTTGTTCGACACCGCGATCCGCGCCAACCTTGCAGGTTGGCGCCCGTGAGTGGGATTCGGTGCGATCGCACTGAATCCCACTCACGGGCGGCGTAGGCTGCCGCGCATGGCTGCGGACATTGTGCCGATCGAGCTGTCGGTGACCGCCGGTGACCTGGTGACGATGTGGGCGCCCCGCTGGCGTGAAGCCGACGAGGAATGGGAGGCATTCCTCGGGGACGACGACAATCTGTTCGCCTTCGCCGACGTGGCGGCGCTGGTGGCCTTCGTGCGTACCGCCGGCGGGCACGACCTCTTCGACCACCCCGCCTGGCCGCTGGTGCGGCGGTTACCTGCGCCCGACCTGCGGCCTGCGGAGGCCAACCGTTATGACCTGGTGGGCGTGCCCGAGTTGGTCGCGCAGACGCCGGACACCTGGGTGATCGGTGAGCTCGCTGATGTGGTGTCGATCGTGCGCTCGCTGGCTGAAGTGTGCGGCTTGGACGTGGTGCACGAGGTGCTGAAGTCCACACCCGGGTTCAGCATGCTCGAGGGCGGTGCCCTGGCCTTCGGCGGCCGGGAGGGCGGTCGGCATTGGGACGCATTGTGCGAGGTGATCGCGGGGCGGTGGGACGACGTGATCGACGCGGTGGACAGCATGGTCCGCACTCCCGACGTCGACGCCGAAGCGCTGCAGATCGCGACGACCGAACTGTCCGAGGCGCAGGCGGCCGACGAGGAGCTGCAAGCGGGTCCGGCCGCAGGCCAGAACGCCAAGACCGGCGATGATCCCGCGCTGGCGTTCTGGTCGGAGGTCGGCATCGACCCGATCCGGATCATCAGTGATCTGGGTGAGCACTACACCCTGCGCTGTTACCTCGACGACGCACCGGTATTCCTGGGTCGTAACGGCCGAATCGACGCCTTCACCTCGCCACGTTCGCTGACCCGCCACCTGCTCGAGCATCCCCAGGGACACGATCTCGACGCGGTATCGACCTGGCCGCAGGTCATGAAGCGGGCGGCCGATCGCGAGCTGACGGTGCCGGTCGACGAGGGCAACAACTATGTACTAGCCGGCCTGGCTGACGACCTCGCCGGGGGCCCCGAGACGGTGGATCCCGGGCAACTCGAGCTGGCCGTCGAACTGATCACCGATGCGGAGCAGTGGGCCGGATCGGACGCCGCGGACAAGGCACTGATCAGTTCAGAACCGCTGGGCTGGCTGGTTTCCTTCCTGGTACGGCCGGATCCCACCCGGCTGGCGCCCAGTCCTCCCTTCGACGCCGAGGTGGCTGCCTGGCGGCTACTCGTCGGGGCCTTCGAAGACCGGCTGAACATCCACTGAGCCATCTGGGTTGCACCGCACAGCGTGGTCTCCCGGTTGTGGCCACGCCTGCCGGGATAGCTAGGATCCGCCCGCACCAGGATCCCTCCGCCCCCTAGCGAAGGCCAAGCCCGTGACCAACATCGCAGCGACGCAATCCTTCGATCGGATGCGCAGCATGCTCGTACGTGCCGCCGAGATCCGCGACAGCGAGCAGCAGCAGATCTTCGACGCGCTGGACGAGATTCACGCCCGGCTGGCTCCCCTGGAGTCGCTGGGCTCAGTGCGCAAGCGCTTGTCGGAGATGCCGGATCGTACCGAGGTCAGCGTGCTGGCCGAACGGATCGATGAGGCGCTGTCGAAACTCGAAGCTCAAGACGGTGCAATCGCCGCGCTGGGCCGCACAGTCGAGTCGATCGTGGACAAGCTGGCCAAGCCATTCGCCGAGCTCGGTGGGCGCCTCGACGGGATGGCGGGCCGTTTCGAGGGCGTCGCCGGCCGGATGGACGGTCTGGAGGACCGGATCGCCGGACTGCACAAGCGGATCGACGATGTGGATCACCACCTGGATCGCCAGGACACCAGGGTCGACGGGTTACCCGCCGCCATACACGGGCCGGTCCGCGAGCAGCTCGGCGCCACCGAGACCGGGTTCCGGAGCCGGCTGGACGAGGTCGACAAGGGTCTGCAGGAATCGCTGGCGGGCGCTCTGGAGTCCCTCACCCAACGGCTGGACGTGCTGTCCAGCCGGCTGGATGCGATGGAGGAAGGCGTCGGTGGCCGGTTCGGCTCAGTCACCGAGCGACTGGGGGCACTCGATGGCGCGCTGGCCCACCGACCCGACGGCGACTCCCTGTTCGGCCTGATCCGGAGGGCCAACGAGGAGTCCGAGACGCGCTACACCGCACAGCTGGACGAGGCGATGGCCACCTTCGCCGAGATCATCATGGGTGGCACTGCACCGGCTCAGCTAGCTCCCACCCCGCCACCGCCGCCACGACCGGCCCAGCGCCGTGCTCGGTCCCGGGCTGCAAAGCCGGAGAGTGGCGATGCCCCTGAAGGCGTCGCCTCGTGAGTGGTATTCGGTGCTGCAGCACCGAATACCACTCACGTGCCACGGGTTAGCCTTCGTCCGTGGCGAAGGCTAACCCGTGGCATGCAGCGCTGCTTGCCCTTACGTCGGCTGCGGTGATCGTCCTCGGAACGGCACCCGCCGCCGCACAGCCCGCATGTCTGCAACAGATCGCCCCCCCGCCACCGATCGACTCCTCCGAGGCCCCGAAGCCTGGCAGCCCTACACCGCCGCCGATATCGGTTCCTGACTCTCCGGTCGGTGGGCCGCGGATGGGCCAGTGCGGGCTGGTGCTGCCAGCCGGCGCCCCCGACCCGCCCACCGGGATCAGCGCGATGTCCTGGCTGATCGCCGACGCAGACTCCGGCGAGGTCCTCGCCGCCAAGGACCCACACGCGCGCCACCGCCCGGCATCAACGTTGAAACTGTTCACCGCGCTGCTGAGCGTCGATCAGCTTCCAGCCGACCGGGTGGTGACCGCCACCCAAACGGACGCCGACCAGGATGGCAGCCGGGTCGGGCTTGGCCCTGGTGGCCACTACACGGTCCGGCAGCTGCTCACCGGTTTGCTGCTGGCCTCCGGTAACGACGCCGCGCACGCGCTGGCCGACCAGCTGGGTGGCGTCCGCGCGACCGTCACGCAGATGAACCAGTTAGCCGCCAATCTCGGTGCGCTGGATACCCGCGCGGCCACTCCCTCCGGATTGGACGGTCCGGGGATGAGCGCGTCGGCCTACGACCTGGCGTTGGCCTTCCGCCAGGTGCTCAGCCGTCCGCTGCTGGTCGAACTGCTGGGCACCCGGCAGGCCGATTTCCCTGGTTTCGGTAACCGGCCCGGGTTCGTCGTCAGCAATGACAACAAGCTGCTGAGGACCTATCCCGGCGCGCTGGGCGGCAAGACCGGGTTCACCGACGATGCCCGGCACACCCAACTCGACGCCGCCCAACGCGGTGGGCGGCGGCTGATGGTGGTGCTGATGCGGGGCGAGCAGCGGCCGGTGTCGATGTCCGAGCAGGCGGCCAGGCTACTGACCTACGGATTCGCCCTGCCTACCGGCTCGCCGGTAGGCAGGCTTGTGAACGGAGCTGAGCCCCCAGAGATGGCCGCAGCAGCTCCCGGAGCCGAGCCGCCCCAGGCGGGCCTGCACGCCGCAACCCGAGGCTGGAACGGCAGTTCCCAGGAAACCGTCCCGCTGCTGCCGGTGATCCTGTGGGCCGGCCTGGCAGTGACCATTTTGGCCATACTCGGTGTCCTCGTAGCGCGCCAACGACACCGGTGAAAGAACAGTGATTGTTCAGCTGGCCGGCCTACCCGGCAGTGGTAAGAGCGCGCTGGCCGCGGAGCTTGTCCACCGCCTGGGAGCCAGCGCGTTGCTGCTGGACAAAGACCACATTAGATGCGCTTTATTCGGTGTTGTGCACACGCTCTACACCCGGGAGCAGGACGACTTCTGCGTGACCATGATGTTGCGGACCGCCGCGTGGCACCTTCACCGCGCGCCCGGATCGGTCATCATCCTCGACGGTCGCACGTGCTCCCGCGCGTATCAGGTCGCCCAGGTGCAGCGGTTCGCGTCCCGAATCCGGGAACCACTGCGGCTGATCGAGTGCATCTGCGCGGACGCGATCATCGAAGAACGGCTGCGCGCGGACGAGGCGAACGGCACACACCCCGCCGCCAACCGCGATATCCAGTTGTACCGGCAGCTACGAGCCGGCGCCGATCTGATCCCGGATCCTAAATTCCGCCTGGACACCGCTCAGCATCTGCGCGAGTGCGCCGACCGAGCACTGTCCTACCTCAACCATGCTCTTCCCACTGACGTGACACGGTGCGCGCCCCTCGAGGCCGCCAAGAAACGGAATACTTAGGCGGGTGAGCGAACGCATCCTCATCACCGGGGCGGCCGGCAGAATCGGCACAATGTTACGGCGCCGGATGGCGCGGCCAGAGCGCACCCTTCGACTGGTCGATATCGCCCCATTATTGCGGTCGGAGCCCGGCGAGCGAGTCGAGACAGCGCAAGTGGACATCACCGATCTCGACGCGGTCCGGCATGCAG
Organism: Pseudonocardiaceae bacterium; assembly: GCA_036009255.1. GTDB lineage: Bacteria > Actinomycetota > Actinomycetes > Mycobacteriales > Pseudonocardiaceae. Next base: position 10,975 of record DASYMC010000331.1, on the reverse strand, counting down.
CAGAAGACGTCGACGCCATCATTCACCTCGGCGGCATCGCGCAGGAGTCGGATTGGCAGAGCATCCTGCACACCAATATCCACGGCACCTACTCAGTGCTGGAAGCGGCCCAGAATGCTGGTGTGCCCAGGGTGATCCTGGCCAGCAGTAACCATGCGGTGGGCTTCCATCCATACTCCGATAAAATCGTTCCGGACTACGTTTTGCCTCGTCCTGACACCTTCTACGGGGTGAGTAAGGCGACGAATGAGGCACTCGGCAGCCTGTATCACGACCGGTATGGCATCAACGTTCTCTGTGTACGGATCGGATCCTGCTTCGAGCGCCCCCATGATCGCCGAACGTTGTCGACGTGGCTTTCACCAGACGACTGCGCACGGCTGATGGAAGCGTTATTGACCGCACCAGACCCGGGATTCCGGATCCTGTGGGGAATCTCCGCGAACACCCGGGGCCGATTTTCATTGGCCGAAGCGCGAGCATTAGGATACGAACCCTGCGACGATGCCGAACACTATGCGGATACGCTGCCACCGCCGTTACCCAGTGAGGTGGACCGGTTCATCGGCGGCTCATTCTGCACGTAGCTGAGCTGGCCGGTGCCGTCGAGGTAGGCACGAGCTTGCAAAGTGAACAGCTCGGCGTACCCACCGCCGTGGGCCATAAGCTCCTCGTGGTTGCCCCGCTCGGTGATGCGGCCGTGGTCGAGTACGATGATCTGGTCGGCATGCCGGACGTTGGCCAACCGGTGGGTGATCAGTACCGTCATTCGGCTGTTTCCGGAGCGGTCACCATTGCCGGATACGGCGCCTGCCCGGCTGAGCGACTGCAAGGACTGGAACACGGCGTGCTCGGCGCGCGCGTCCATCGCGGCGGTGGGCTCGTCGGCGACCAGCAGCGGTGCATCCCGGTACAGGCCACGAGCCACGCTGATCCGCTGCCACTGCCCACCGGAGAGGTCGCAGCCGTTCTGGAACTCCCGGGACAGCACGCTGTTCCAGCCCTCAGGTAGATCGTCGACCACGGCGTCGGCGCCGGAATCGACCGCGGATGCGGTGAGCGCACTGCCATCGGGATCAGCCCGTTCCAGCCGGCCGATGCGGACGTTGTTCTCCGCGGTCATCGGCCACTCAACGGGGTCCTGAAGCACCACGGTGACCTGGGAGTGCAATGCACGTTGGTCGACCTTGGCAATATCGACTCCGTCCCAGGTCACCCGACCCTGATCGGGCAGGTAGAGCCCCGTGATCACCTTGGCCAGGGTGGACTTGCCCGAGCCGTTCTCGCCCACCAGCGCGACAACCTGCCCGCGGCGGATCGTGAGACTCACCTGCCGCAGTGCGGGCTCGTCCTTACCGGGGTAGCTGAAGGACACCTCGCGCAACTCGATGAGCTGCGGATCAGGCGGCAGCGGCAACGCGGCTTCGGTCCGGTGATGGCCACGGGCCTGGGCCAGGCAGCTGGCCAGCATGTCGAGATAGAAGCTCTTCTCGAACAGGTTGTTGGCGGTGTAGACCGTGATGGACACCGCCGAACTCGCGGTGCGCATCGCGACCGCCGCCGCGCCGGCCAGGGCCAGCGGCATCGCCCCGAGGTACAGCAGCACCCCGAGCACGCCGTAGGCCAGTGCCGTACCGATGCCGGCCAAGCCACGCCCCACCAGCCGGATCGCGGTCTTGCGGTGCTCGACCTCGACCGACTCCGCGGCTAGTTGCGCCCCGATCCGCCGATGCTCGGCGAGCAGCGTGTCCTGGGTGGTAAAGGCCCTGATTTCAGCCGACTCCCGCCGACCGGTAATCAGGTCGCTGGTGATTCCCAGCCGGCGGCGGCGCGAGATCATCCGCACGAACGACTCGTAGGCCAGCCTCGCGGCCCGCACGCTGGCCCACCCGTTGGGCACTGCCGCCAGCAGCACCACCGGAGCCAGCACGGGGTTGAGCAGGCCGGCCGTCACGATCGCGGCGGCGAGCGAGATCGTCGAGCTGAGCAGGTTCCCGGCATCGGTGACTCCCTGCCCGACGCTGGCGATCCCCTGTCCCGCGGCGCGGCGCACCAACTCCACGAAATCCGCGTCGTCAAAGGCAACTAGTTCTACCCCGATCACCGCGGCATGCAGCTCATCCTGCGCGTGCAGCTCCACGCGCGGCGCAAGCACCGCGTGCACCGCACCGACCGCGGCTTCCAACATTCCGCGGGCCGCGTAGGAAGCCATCACCAGCAGCAACGCCGGGAGGGCGGCCACCACTCGCTGCGGGGTCGGCCCCTGCTGCAGCAACTGGGCCAGCACGTTCGCCGTGGCCAGCAACCCGAATGCGGTGGCGCATCCCGAGGCCAGCTCGACCGCGGCGGCCAGCAACGCCAACCGCGGTGAGGTGCGCCACGCCATCCGCACCAGCACGCCGAGCGCGATCGGCGCTGAGCGCAGCATCCGGCCGGCGCTCGAGCCCCCTACCGCCTCGATCGTCTCCGCCCAGGCCGGTGTTTTGAGGTCCTCGACGCCGATCAGCATCGGTGTGCCCGGATCGGCTGGAAGCGCGCCAGGGGTGCGGCGGAATCTCATCGTGGCCTCCCACGACAAAGCATGCCTTCCGCGCTAGCGTGCCGTCTCGTGAGTAATGACGGCCCGAGCACGAGTCCAGGCGTCCGGGCGGGGATCGCGATCACCGGGACGGAGCTGCTCACCGGTCTGATCAGCGACCGCAACGGCCCATGGCTCGCGCAGCGTCTCGGCGAGCTGGGCGTGGAGGTGGCGCACCTGACCTGCGTTGGGGATCGGCCGTCTGATCTGGCCGCAGCGCTGCGATTCCTCGCCTATCAGGGCGTCGAGTTGATCGTCACCAGCGGTGGCCTGGGCCCCACCGCGGACGATGTGACCGCCGCGGTGGTCGCTCAGTTCGCCGGGGTGGAGTTGGAGCTCGACGAGGCCATGGAGCGCCAGATTGCCGCTATCCTGGCCCGGTTTCGCCACCTCTCAGACTTTGACCCGGAGGGGCTGCGGGCGGCGAACCGCAAGCAGGCGATGGTTCCCTGGGGCGCCGTGGCACTCGACCCGGTGGGAACTGCGCCTGGGCTGGTGGTGCCGGTCAAGGACGGACCGACGGTCATCGTGCTGCCCGGACCGCCCCGGGAACTGCAGCAGATGTGGGGCGCGGCCCTGGCCACCCCGGCCGTTCGCGAGGTGTTGGGCCGTACCCAGCCGTTTGAGTTCGCACAGTTGAAGCTGTTCGGCCTGCCCGAGTCACAGATCGCGGCGACCCTGCGGGAGGTGGGCAAGTCGCTGGACCTGGCACCGCTGGAGATCACCACCTGCCTGCGGCGGGCCGAGCTGGTCATCGACATCCGGCACCGCCCCGGTGCCGAGCGGACCCGCGATGCACTGATCGAGGCGATCTGTGAACGGCACGCCCGCTACGTGTTCTCCACCGACGGCACGTCGCTGGACGACCAGGTCGCGGTGCTATTGCACGGCCGGCGGATCGCGCTGGCGGAGTCGTGCACCGGCGGGTTGCTGGCCGCCCGGCTCACCGAGCGGCCGGGGTCATCGGACTACGTCGCCGGCGGTGTGGTGGCTTACTCCAACGCCGCCAAGACCGAGCTGCTGGGCGTGCCTGCCGGGCTGATCGAGCAGCACGGAGCGGTGTCCCCGGAGGTGGCCCGGGCAATGGCGGACGGGGCGCGGGATCGTTTCGGTGCCGACGTCGGCGTGGGGATCACCGGGGTGGCCGGTCCAGGTGGGGGCACCGAGGCCAAGCCGGTCGGCTATGTCTGCATCTGCGTGAGCACCGATGCGGGGGCGGTTCGCGCCGGCGACCCGGTGCTGCCCGGCGACCGTGCCGAGATCCGCGACCGGTCGGTCACCGTCGCGATGCACCTGCTACGGCGGCTGCTCGCCGACCCAGAATCCGGCTGAGCTCTCCCGCCTCAGCGCAAGGCGCGACGGTCCGAGCGGCCCTTCACCGCAGCGTATGCGGCCGAACCGACCACCAGCACCACACCGATCACCAGCGCCCAGAGCAGGAGCTTGAACGCAACTCCCAGTACCCAGCCCAGCACCGTGAACCCGATCCAGATCAACGCAGCGATTCCGAGCACTTTGATCACGGTCTGCACGACGGTCTCCTCGCCACTCCATCGGGGGGTCAGTCGGCGAACCTTGAGGAGCTGACCCCGCTGATCCCAGTTAACACCCCTCTCCGGCGGGACATATCGGGGAAAACCCCGAGCCTCCCCTGGACACCGCGGAGCTGGGGCCAACGCTGGCGTCGGGTCCGTCAGCGAGGGCGCTCGGGGCGGGAATCGACGGCCCCTGGTCGGATCTCCACACGTGACGAGCTGCGCTGCGAGGGCACCTCGGGTGAGGCCAGTGGGGCCGGTTGGGCCTGCGCCGAGGCGGCCTGTTGAGTCACCGCGGCCCAGGCGGTGAGGAACAACAGGAACCGGGAGACGAAGTAAGCGAACACCATCAGCCCGATCACCGGGCCGAACAACTGTCCGGTGGGACTGCTGGTCACGCTGTCCAGATAGATGGCGAATGCCTGCTTCAGGATCTCGAAACCGATCGCCCCGAACCACGCGGCGCGCATCGCCCTGCGCAGCGGCACAGGCTGGCGCGGCAGCCGGGCGATCACCCAGAGGAACACCAGCCACATGCCGGTCACCGACGCCACCACGGCGAGGCCGGTCAACACCAACCGGGCACCCGGCATCTGCCCCAGGCCGATCGCTTCCAGCACGGCAGCAGCGAACCCGGTTCCTATGCCGGTCAACGCGAAAGACGTCACCAGCGCCACACCCAAACCGAGCAGCGCGAGCAGGTCGAACACCTTGGTGCGCAGGAAGCCCTCGGGTTCCGGCGGTTGCTCCCCTGATTGCCATTGAGCTGTGAGCGCCTCGCGGAGATTTCTCATCCAGCCCAGCCCCGAATAGAGCGCACCCAGCAGACCCGCGATCCCGACACCTCGGCGAGAGGCGATCGCCCCTTCGATGACCCCGTTGAGAGTTCCACCCAAGCCCGCAGGCGCCGCCGCCTGGATCTGATCCTGCAACCGACGCAGCAGCTCCGGGTTATCGGCCAAGACAAAACCCGCGGTCGCGAAGGCGATCATCAACATCGGCACCAGCGACAGAACGCTGAAGAAGGTGATCGCGGCTGCGTAGTGGTCGCCGTGGTGGGCGGTGTAGGACTGCCCGGCGCGCACCAGATGATTCAGCCACGGGTAGCGCAGCCGCCAACGCTCGAAGATCCCCCTCATGCCCTACCAGGCTAGTCGGCAACCGCGGATTCAGCCCGTTGGCGGCAGGAAACCCATCCTGTCGTACACCGCACGTACCGTCTCGGCGGCGACTTCGCGGGCCCGTTCGGCACCGCGAGCCAGCAGCTTGTCCAGTTCCGCCGGGTCGTCGGTGTAGCCGGCCACCGCCTGGCGCAATGGGGTGACGAAATCGGCGAGCGCCTCCGCGACCTCGGATTTCAGCGCACCGTATCCCTGGCCGGCAAAAGCAGTCACGAGGTCGTCGATGCTGCGCCCGGACAGCGCCGAATAAATCACTAGCAGGTTCGACACGCCCGGCTTCGCCGCGGGGTCGTACTGAATCTCGCGACCGGTGTCGGTGACCGCTGAGCGGATCTTCTTAGCGGACACCTTCGGCTCATCCAGTAGGTCGATCACACCGGCCGGCGAGGACGCCGACTTGCTCATTTTCGCCGTCGGGTCAACCAGGTCGTAGATCTTCTCGGCACCTTTGACGATATGCGGCGCGGGAACCGTGAAGGTCGGGCCGTAGCGGCTGTTAAACCGGGTAGCTAGATCCCGGGTGAGTTCGATGTGCTGGCGTTGGTCCTCGCCTACCGGCACCTGGTCGGCCTGGTAGAGGAGGATGTCGGCAGCCTGCAGAATCGGGTAGGTGAACAATCCGACGCCGACCCTGTCACCGCCCTGCTTGGCGGACTTGTCTTTGAACTGCGTCATACGGGACGCCTCACCGAAGCCGGTAAGGCATTCCAGTACCCAGGACAGTTGAGTGTGTTCGGGAACATGGCTCTGCACGAAAACCGTGGACCGATCCGGATCGACGCCCAGGGCCAGCATCTGCGCCGCAGCCAACCGGGTGCGCCGCCGCAGCTTGCCGGGATCCTGCTCGACGGTGATCGCATGCAGGTCAACCACGCAGTAGAACGCGTCGTGGTCAGCCTGCAGCGCCACCCATTGCCGGATGGCACCGAGGTAGTTGCCAAGGTGGTACGAGTCGGCGGTGGGCTGGATGCCGGAGAGTACCCGGGGACGACGTTCAGTGACAGCAGACGGCATGGTGGGATTGTTGCAGCCTCCACGCGGCGAGTTCATCGGGATTAGCCTCAACCGCAGTCGGTGCCTGGACTCGGCCGGACCGAGTCGTCAGCGACCCAGATGCTCAGCCCGAGCTGCCGGTAGCCGTTGATGACCGTGCGCTCGGCCAACACCTCCGTTCCTTTGTTGAGAGTCCCCAACACGGGGCCGCTGTCCCCAGCATTAGACCGCACGGGCGAATCCGCGGTGACCGTCACCGTGCACGGTCCCGCGCCGCTGGGGACGCTGGGGACGCTGGTACTGCTGTTCCCGCTGGTGCCGGGGTCCCAGCCGCTGAGGGGCTGGTTGCCATGTTCGGAGATCAGCAGCAGGACGCCCACCGCTACGACTCCGCCGATGACATACCGCTGCCTTGTCCACGCCACCTGATCACTCTCCGCCGTCTAGGCTGTGATCATCTCATTGTCACAGCCCGGTGGCGTGCCGCAACCCCTGATCGAGCTCGGCGAGGAAGCCTTCAGTGGTCAGGTACGGCGTATCCGGGCCAATCATCAACGCCAGATCCTTGGTGACCTTGCCCCTCTCCACGGTGTTGATGCAGACCCACTCCAAGATCTGGGCAAACTGGGTGACCTCCGGGGTGGCGTCCAGCATGCCGCGGTGGCGCAGGCCTCCGGTCCACGCGAAGATCGATGCGATCGGGTTGGTCGAGGTGGGTTTTCCCTGCTGATGCTGCCGGAAGTGCCGGGTGACGGTGCCGTGCGCTGCCTCGGCCTCGACGGTCCGCCCGTCCGGGGTCATCAGCACGCTGGTCATCAAACCCAGCGAGCCGAAAGCCTGCGCGATGGTGTCGGACTGCACGTCACCGTCGTAGTTCTTCAACGCCCAGACGTAGCCGCCCGACCACTTCAGGGCGGCCGCCACCATGTCGTCGATCAACCGGTGCTCGTAGGTGAGGCCGTTGGTCTCGAAGTCGGCCTTGAACTCCGATTCGTAGATCTCAGCGAACACGTCTTTGAACATGCCGTCATACGCCTTGAGGATCGTGTTCTTGGTCGAGAGATAGACCGGGTACTTACGAGCCAAGCCATAACGCAACGACGCCCGAGCGAAATCTTCGATGGATTTGCGGTAGTTGAACATTCCGAGAGCGACGCCGCCACCCTCGCCGAAGTGCGCGACCTCCATCTCGATCGGCTCGCTACCGTTGTCGGGAGTGTAGGTGATCGTCACGGTGCCGGGTCCAGGGATGACGAGGTCAGCGGCCTTGTACTGGTCACCGAAAGCGTGACGGCCGATGACGATCGGTTCGTTCCAGTGCGGCACCAGGCGAGGAACGTTGGAACAGACGATCGGTTCACGGAAGATCACACCACCGAGAATGTTGCGGATTGTGCCGTTCGGTGAGCGCCACATCTTCTTCAGGCCGAACTCCTCGACCCGTGCTTCATCCGGGGTGATGGTGGCACATTTGACGCCTACCCCGTGCCTGGCGATCGCGTGTGCGGCATCGATGGTGATCTGGTCATCAGTGGCGTCGCGGCACTGGATTGCGAGATCGTAGTAGTCGAGGTCAATATCCAGATAAGGCAGGATCAGTTTGTCCTTGATGAATTGCCAGATGATCCGTGTCATCTCGTCGCCATCAAGCTCGACAACCGTCCCCGCTACCTTGATCTTGCCCACCGGTCGGGCACTCCTCTCGACTGACACCGTGACAATGCCAGCCTATGCTCTGCGGCAGGCCCCCGTGCGTGCGGACACGAAGAATCAATGTCGACGTAATGGGCGGCACACAAACCAGCTCGACGTCCAGTGGGATCGGCTAACGTAGTGCGGCGTGCTCGCCTGCTACCTGCGGCTGATCCGGGCCGGCTTCCAGCGGTACGCGACCTACCGGCAGGCGGTTGTCGCGGGCTTGGCCACCAACGTGGTGTTCGGCTTCATGCGCTGCGCGGTGCTGCTCACAGTGTTCGCCAGCAACGCCCGGGTGGCCGGCTACGACCCCTCTCGCACCGTCACCTTCGTTTGGATCGGCCAGGGGTTGATCGCAGTGGTACTGATCTGGGGGAACTCCGACTTCGGAGAACGGGTGCGCAGCGGCGACGTGGCCATCGATCTGCTCCGCCCGGTCGACCTGCAAGCCGCGTTGCTGGCTGAGGATCTAGGCCGGGCGGGCTTGGCACTACTGACCCGGTTCGCCGTCCCGCTGCTGATCGGATTGGCCTTCTTCGATCTGACGCTGCCCAACTCGGTGCTGCGCTGGGCGGCATTCGGCCTCAGCGTGCTGCTGGCCGTCCTGGTCAGCTTCGCGATCCGGTTCCTGCTGAACCTGGTGGCGTTCTGGCTGCTGGACTGGCGTGGGTTGCTGTCGGTGTACGCCGTGGTCGGCACCGTGCTGGCCGGACTGGCGATCCCGATCGCGTTCTTCCCCGGATGGGCCCGGGCGGCGATCTGGGCGACGCCGTTCCCGGCGATGCTGCAGGCGCCGATCGAGATCGCCATCGGTCGGGGCGGGGTGCTGCCACTGCTGGCGTGCCAGCTGGCCTGGGCGGGGCTGCTGCTCGTGGCCGGGCGTGTCGTGCTGGCCAGAGCCGTGCGGACGCTGGTGATCCAGGGTGGGTGATCGCCTCGTGGTCTACCGGAGCCTGGTGGCCGCGTCAGTCCGCAGCCAGCTTGCCTACCCGACGTCGTTCGCGCTGCAGTGCCTCGCGCAGGCGCTGGTGCAGCTCGAGGACGTCGTGGTCGTCGTGGTGCTGTTCTCCCGGATCAGCGAGATGGGCGGGTTCACCCTGCGGGAGGTACTACTGGTCTACAGCTTGGCGGGGATCGCTTTCGGACTGTCCGACCTGCTGGTCGGCTCGCTGGACAACCTCACCCGGCTGGTCCGCACCGGGACGCTCGACGCCCTGCTACTCCGTCCGCTGCCCGCCATCATCCAAATTTGCCTGTCCGAGTTCGCGCTGCGGCGGCTCGGCAAGGTCGGTACCTCGCTGGCTGTGCTCAGCTACGTGTTGGCCACCGCTGAGATCTCCTGGACTCCCCTGCGCATCATGGTGCTGCTGATCACGCCGCTGACCGGGCTGGTGTTGTTCGGCGCGATCTGGGTGGCGGCGACCGCCTCCACGTTTTGGCTGGTGGAGGGCCAGGAACTGCCCAACGCGGTAACCTATGGCTCCGGGATGTTCACCTCTTACCCGGTGTCGGTGTTCTCCGGATGGCTGCTGCGGCTGATGGCGTTCGTGGTGCCCGGCGCGTTCGTCGCCTACTACCCGGCGCTGGCGATCCTCGGCAAGCCGGATCCACTCGGGCTGCACCCGTTATTGCCGTACTCTGCGCCGTTGGTGGCGGTGCTCACGGCCGGCGTCGCGGCCCTGATCTGGCGGGCCGGCTTGCGCCATTACGTCGGCACGGGGTCATGAATGAGCGTGATCGAGCTCGAGGAGCTGCGCCGGGAGTTCCGGCGCAAGCGCGGGGTCCAGCTGGCCGCGGTGGACGGGGTGACGCTGTCGGTCGCGCGCGGCGAGGCGGTCGGCCTGCTGGGACCCAACGGGGCCGGCAAGTCGACGATGATCAAAATGTTGACCGGGATCCTGGTGCCCACTGCCGGTCGGGTGCGGGTCTGCGGCTTGGACCCGGTGCGGCGGCGCCGTGAGCTGGCCCGGCGGATTGGTGTGGTGTTCGGGCAGCGCAGTCAGCTGTGGTGGGACCTGCCGCTGGCGGAGAGCTTCGCGCTGCTGCGGACCATCCACCGGGTGCTCGAGACCGTCCATGCCCGCCGGCTTGAGGAATGTGTCGAGCTACTGGAGCTGGCGCCGTTCCTCGCTACCCCAGTGCGGCAGCTGTCCCTGGGCCAGCGGATGCGCGGTGAGGTCACCGCGGCGCTGCTGCATTCGCCTGAGCTGCTGGTGCTCGACGAGCCGACGGTCGGGCTCGATCTGATCAGCAAGGAGCGATTGCGGGGGTTTCTGGCCCGGGCCAACGCCGTCGACGGCGTCACGCTGCTGCTGACCACGCACGACCTGCCCGATGTCGAGCGGCTGTGCCGGCGGCTGGTGGTGATCGATCAGGGGCGGGTGCTGGTGGACGGCTCGCTGGAGGAGCTGCGCCGCCGCTTCGGCGGCGCCCGCCGGTTGGTGGTGGACCTCGAGGAACCGCACGGGAGCCTCGCCGGGCTACCCGGCGTGCTCAACGTCACGGTCGAGGCGGAGGGGTTGCGCCAGCATCTGGCCTTCTCCGCTGAGCTGACCAGCGCAGCGGAGCTGATCACCTCGGTGGCCGGCCGAGTGCGAGTGCGGGACCTGTTCGTGGTCGAACCGTCCATCGAAGACGTCGTCCGCACCCTCTACACGGGGTGACCCACGACCTTCAGCCGCCCCGACATGGAGACATAACGGGCTCTCAGCAGGCTGCCGCACCCCGATATGTCTCCATGTCGGGAGGAAGCGGCCTGGTGGAGCGCACACCGGGGATCTCCACGGCGCCGTGTGCGGTTCCCAGCGCAGCGAGAAGTCGCTGTCGTCGTCGACATCGAGGAACTGCACCTGGTCCAGGTAAGCCCGCAGATAAGCCTCGACCAGGCCATCAATGTCGGCGTCGGAGAGCGCCTTGCCCCATCCCAGCAACGCCATGCTGGCGGCGAAGCGCTGCAGGTCCCAGGTGAAATGACCGAGATAGGCCTCGTCGAA
>DASYMC010000330.1:0-10167 GCA_036009255.1 Pseudonocardiaceae bacterium | reverse complement strand
TGCGGAAACCGTAACCCGTAGGCCTCCGTCACGAGAAGCCGCTGAGAAAGCCCAGCGACGCCGCCGGGTCCGGGGTCCAACAGCATCACGGGGCTCTCCCCGCGGATGCAACTGGATCTCATCACGACTTGTGGTGTCGATACGACAGCGCACTCAAGCGGGTTACACGAGACGAGAAACTGTTCGTTGTAGCGCTCGGCCTGCCATAGGAAGCTCTGCTTCGACGTTGCGGCCACCGTCTCGTAGGTCCGCTAATAAAGCGCTTCTGTCTCGACGTGAAAAGCTATCGAGGTACGTCACGCACTAACATCACAGGGCCCGGAAGCGGGCGATCCGGCGGCGTTGGCGGCGGCGGCCTCCTTATTTCTAAATATTGGTCGTTTCTTCCGTCACTATCTGAACCGACCGATGTTGCCGTGACTCGAAACGGTACAGTCGGCGGCTGAGCCAGTGACTTTCTACAATAACGGGGGCCTTGGAGGTTCGTGGACCGGCCATCGCTTCCGGCGGGCCGGCTCTCGCGTCGCGGCTGGCTTCCACCGCCATGTGCGGGTGGGTGTCGCCCTTGTGGGCTGGTGGTGAAAGATCTGCATGCAGTACCTGCTTCGACGCTGCCCGTTGGCCGCAGCACGCCTGCTGATCCGCCACGTGTGTCTGCCCGCGAAGTTCTGTCCCCGCTGTAGGGGGGGCCGGCCCCGTGGCGTTGGCCAGGCGTGCGCGGTCGGTCGGGGTGAACCAGGACCAGCCCCCCACGAGTCCGGTGGGGAGTCCTGGCGATGGGCCGCATATCGCCGGCGCACCTGGTACGTCGTCGTGGAGGCGGTGTTTGCCGGGGTGACCGGAGTTCACCGTCCAGAACCGGGACCAGTCGGCGAGATCAGCTCCTGATCCCGGTGGTTGGCCGCACACCGCCGCATCTAGCGGGTCGTCTACGAGCCGGTGCCTGCCCAAGTGATCGACCTGTTGCGGGTCAGCCTCGCTGGCCGGGACATCGGCGTTGATTCGCTCGCCACGGAGTTGGTCATAAGTCGGCGTCTGGCTCATAGCGCGACACCGTAGAGACGCATCGGCGGGGGTGGCATCCACATCATGTGGACAGAGGATGAAGCTGTGCACCGGTGGTGGACAGCCTGTGGAGTCCCTGTGGATGAGGCACGAGCGATGCGAAATCCATCGGATCCGACCGACCATAGTCTGGGAGAGCTACCTCACTGGACTACCACCCGCCCAGCTTCAGCCACCCTTTGCAACCAGGCGAGCCAGTCGCCCACGCTTATGGTCCAATATTGGCCCCTAATGGCTCGTGCTGGTTGCCACACCGACACGTAACCGGAGTTGACCGGGGCAGCATGCCCGCTACACAGCAGGCGGTCCCTCATGCACGTAACCCATAGCGGCCTTCTGCTCGGTCACCCGCCGGGTCGTGACGCTGTTCTCGTCAAGTGTCCGCGGACCTTACACGACACACCTGTTCTTGGTCATCGGCAGCGAACTGCCTTGGCATCTGTACCGTCGAGCCAGGTCACATCCGCGTTCGGAGCCCTCGCCGTGGGGTCGCCGCTCCGTTGATTCTGGTCATGCACTGAGGTTGGGTTTAGCCGTTGTAAGTAGGTGCTCGAGGGCGCATACCCAGGTTTCCACGATGGCGTTGTCGTCGATCCTGCTGTGCGCGGTGCCCAGCAGGTTGGGAAGTAGTCGTGCAGAGATCAGGGCGCCGAGCCCGATCGTCGCGATGGCATCAGCCTGTTGGGCGGATACCACCGATCCAGATCGATCGATGATCCACTCGGCGAACTCGCGGTAGGTCGCCTCGACGACCTGGACGACGGCGTCGGTGAGGATTCTCGGTCCGTGCCGAGCCTCGCTGGCGAGCAGCCGCAGTAGCTGGGCTTCCTGATCGAGCTCGGCAAGGACATATCGGGCGGCGATGGTGAGTTCGGTGTGCAGATCTCCGAGATCGGCGAACAGCCGGCGGATGTCACGTAGAGCAACGAGCCGGCTCAGCTGCCGTTCGACTCCGGCGCTCAGGAGTGCTTCCTTGGACGGAAAGTGGTGGTAGATGCCACCCGCTCCGGGGCTGAGCCCGGCAGCTTGTTCGATCCGGGTGATGCTGGTACCGCGGTAGCCGTGCTCGCTGAACAGCTCCATCGCCGCGTCGACGATGCGATCCCGGGTCGCCACGGTTGACAGATCGCCCATGGCACCAAAGTATTTACTTAGGCACGTCAAGCGTCAACTGAGGAGCGGCGATGGCGGTGTTCAACGAGCATGGTGCAAGTCGGCTGAGCCGCATGGTTCCCCTGGCCGGGCTGGCTGGCCGGACTGCCGGTGAGGCGGTGGTCGCCGCCTTGCGCAAGCGGTTGACCGGCGAGGACAGCGCCGAGTTCCATGAGCGGACGAGCGAGCGTTACGCGGCCATGCTCGGCCACTCGAAGGGTGTGCTGATGAAGGCCGGCCAGGTGCTGTCCTTCGTCGCCCTCGGGAAGCTGGTTCCCCCAGAGCGGCAGCGCGTCTACCAGGCAGCGATGGCCCGGCTACAGGCCGACGCGCCGCCGATGGCCCCCGAACTGGCGGCAGCGGTGGTGGAGGCCGAGCTGGGCGCGCCCCCGGAGGAGGTCTTCGCGGAGTTCGATCCGCATGCGTTCGCGGCGGCCTCGATCGGGCAGGTCCACGCGGCGCGGCTGACCGACGGGCGGCGGGTGGCGGTCAAGGTGCAGTATCCCGGGGTCGATCAGGCCATCCGAGCGGATCTGGACAACACCGAGCTGCTGGCCACCTTCCTGCAGCTGGTCGGCGCGATCGTGCCCGGCTCCAATCGACTCGATGTGCGTGCGGTCGCCCAGGAAGTGGCGGCCCGGATCGGTGAAGAGATCGACTACCGCATCGAGGCCGCCTACCAGACCGACTTCGCTGACGCATACCGGGACCATCCGTTCATCCGCATCCCCGAGGTCGTGGCGGAGCTGTCGACCCGCCGGGTGCTCACCATGGATTTCGTGGACGGCATGCGCTGGTCGCAGGCGGTGGCGGCGGATCAACAGTTGCGGGACCAGTGGGGCGAGGTGATCTACCGGTTCGCGCTGGGCAGCCTGCGGATGGTGGGCATGTTCCACGCCGACCCCCATCCGGGCAACTATCTGTTCCACGAGGACGGCGCGGTGACGTTCTTGGATTTCGGTTGCGTCAACCGGTTCTCCACCGAACAGGTCACGCTGATGCAACGGGTCGTCGCCGCCGCGATGGCCGACGACGCTGCAGCCTTGTGGGACAACTTCGTCGAGATCGGCTTCCTGACCGCCTCCGATGCACCCACGCCGGCGGAACTGCTCGAATGGTATCGGGACAAGCTGCAACCGCTGGTGGCCGAGCAGCCCTTCACCTACACGCCGGAGTTCGCCGCCTCCGTGGTGCAGGGCTACTTCGCCCGCCGGGGCGTGACCGGCTCGGTGATCCGCCGCGTCGAGCTTCCCCGCGAGTACGTGTTCCTCACCCGCATCGACCTCGGCCTCACTGCCTTGCTGGCTGAACTGGAAGCCACCGGTCCGTGGGCGGCGATCCGCAGCGAATGGGACGAGGACGGGCCCCCCGCCACCGAGATCGGCAAGCTCGATGTCGAACATTGGGCGCGGCGGGGACTCAGACCGTGGAGCGATGATGATCCCCACCGTTGATCCGTACCCGGCCTATCGCACGCTGCGCGAACAGCACCCGGTGTGCTGGGACGGCGAGCGGGACGCGTTCCTGGTCAGCTCCTACGCCGAGGCGAGCGTGGTGCTGCGCGGTCCGGGATGGAGCAGTGACCCGAACCGCAACCCCGCACTGGCCGCACGGTTCGATCGCGCCGAACTCGGAACTCAAGCGCTGCGCACGACGCTGTTAACAATGGACCCACCCGATCACACCCGGCTCCGGCGGCTCCTCGCCCCGGCATTCACTCCCCGGGCCATCGACGCGCTCCGCCCCCGGATCACCGCAGTGGTCCGTTCCGCACTTGCCGATCTCGACAAGGCGGATGAGGTCGACGTCATCGCCGACATCGGCTATCCAATCCCGCTCGCCGTGATGTGCGAGCTGCTCGACGTCGACATCGAGGGCGCGGAGCTGTTGCGTACCGAGACCCCCAAGCTGGTCGGAATACTCGAATTCGACCCCGACGAGGAGGCGGTCCTCGCGGCCGAGGAGGCCACCGCCAGCCTCGCGCTTCATCTTCTGCCCATCCTCGGCGACCGCCGTCACCGGCCCGGCAAGGATCTGGCCAGCCAGCTGCTGTGCCTCGAAGACAACGGCCTTGAAGACAACGGTTTCGGAGGCAACGGCGATGCACTGAGACTCGGCGAACTGGGACTCGACGAAGTGCTCGCCACCTGCATCCTGCTACTCACCGCCGGGCACGAAACCACCGCCAACCTGATCGGCAACGGCGTCCGCACCCTGATGGAACACCCCGACCAGCTCCAGCTGCTCGAGCGTGATCCCGCTCTGATCAAGCCAGCGATCGAGGAGATACTTCGGTTCGAGTGCCCCGCCAAGATCGTCGGCCGGACCAGCCTCATCGACCGGCAGCTAGGCGGGCACACCATCCGCGCGGGCCAGCGCGTGCTCGTTCTGCTTGGCGCAGTGAACCGGGATCCGGAGCAATTCCGCGACCCCGAGCGGTTCGACATCACCCGAAGTCCCGCTCCGCACCTCGCTTTCGGTGCGGGACCGCACTTCTGCCTCGGAGCCGCCCTGTCACGGGCAGAGGGCCAGGAGACCCTGCGGCAGCTGCTACCGCTTCTGAGCGAGTGGCGGCTCGCACCTGGAGCGCCCGCCTGGCGGGTTTCCGACACTTTCCGCGCACTCGAAAAGCTGCACCTCGTCAAGCCAGCGACTCAATCCTGACCCTTTCGGGAGTTACTTCAGGTAGATCCGGTCGTAGCGCGAGGGTACGTCCACCTGCACCGTCTTGGAGGTGTCAGAGAAGGGCTCGTCAGTCCAGGCAGCTGCGGTATAGGTCTCCTGGAGCACGGTCCAGGCCTTGCCCAGAGCCTCGGCCACCTGAATGACCCGGCTGTACTCGCCCGGTCCGCCCGTCGGCGTGAAACGGGGGAAGGTGAACGCTTTGCTGAAGTCCAGCTGCGGCCCGACGGGTCCGTCCCCGCCGATCAAGCTCGTGAACCGACCACTCGATCTAAGCCGGGTCGACGACCTCATCGGAGGCCAGCGTCGTCTGCGGTACCGAAGCGAGCACCCCGTCGCGGGCTAGCTCCCGCACCGCCGGCACCGGGTCGGGGTCGGAGAACAGCGTGGGGTCGTCGTAGTCGGCGATCCGCCCCGTTGGGTCAACGACCCACCAGGATGCCTCAAGCGCGATCCCGTTGGGGTCGTTGAAGTAGATCGAGCGCACGAAGCCGTGGTCGATGACATCGGTCACCTCGCAGCCATGCGACTTGAGCCGGGCCCGCAACTCCTCCAAGGCGTGCTCATCAGGAAGGTTGAACGACAGATGATCAAACTGCGTCTTGCGCCGGTCCGGCACCCCGGCCGGCACCTGGAACTGTTCCAGGGCAACGCCTCGGTACTCGAAGAACGCCACGGTCTGCTCGTCACCGAACTCGAAGAAGTAATGGCGAAAGGATTCGTTGCCCAGGTGCACGACGAGCCGCGCTCCGAGCACGCCGTGCCAGAACCGCGTGGTGGCGTCCATGTCGTTGGTGATCAGAGCGAGGTGGTTGATACCCCGCCAGAAGGGCTGAGCGATCTCGGTCATGGTCTCAGTCTAGAAAGCAGCGCCATAGAAGTCCGCCGTTACTTCTGCCAGCCGATGTTCTCGGGGGTGGTGGTGAAGAAGCGCCCGCTGCCGTAGTTGGCCAGGCCGCGCTTCACCGCGGTGATCGCTGGCAGGGTCAGCGTCGGCATGATGCCGTACGTCTTGAAGGCCTGGGTCTCGACCTGGGCACCCTTGGCGAACTGCTCCTGGGCAGTGGGCAGCGTGTTCACTGACTTGACCTGCGGGTCGAACGCCGGGTCGTTGGTCCCGGACAGGTTGAGCTGGCTGTCCGAGCAGTAGACCTGGCAGATGTAGGCCATGCCGAACGGGTCGGTCTGGCCGAAGCCCGAATAGAACATGTCGAACTTGCGCCCGCTGAAGATGCTGGACAATTCGGCGGTCGGTACCTGTCGGATGTCCAGTTTGACCCCGATGTTCTTCAGCATCGCGGCCACGGCGCCGGCGATCGCCTTGCCGACTGGGTCGTCACCGGTGTTGACGTAGCTGAACTCCAGCGGCTGGCCGCCCTTGCTGCGCATCCCGTCCGGTCCGGCCGTCCAGCCGGCCGCCTCCAGATCCCGCTTCGCCGTGTCCACATTGAAGGTGATCGCCTTGGCGAAGTTGTCCTGGTATCCGTCTTGGAAGGAAAACAGGGTCAGCGACCCGGGCGGAGTCTCGGTGAAGTTGAGGCCCTGGAAGGTGATGTCGGCGATCTGCTTACGGTCGATCCCCTCGAAGACCGCCTTACGGACCTGCGGGTCAGCCAGGATGGGCGAGCGACTGTTGAGGGTGAACAGGTCAGTCTGCAGGGAGATGCCCTTGCGGATGTCAATCCCGGTCATACCCTGGACTTGGGCCAGCCGGTCCTTGGTGCCGACTCCGGTGGCGTCGATCTGGCCGTTCTTGAACGCGTTGATGCTGGCCGTGGGCTCCATGGCCAGGAAGATGCGGGTGTCGAGCTTGCCCTTCTTTCCCCACCATTTGGGGTTACGAGTGAAGATGACGGTGCCGTTCTGCTTGTCGAACTTCTGCACCGTGTAGGGCCCGGCGCCCCACTCCGGATGTGGAGTGTCGATGTAACCCTTGTTGAACACCTGGGGATCAAGGGCCTTGGGATTGAGCAGGCTGCCGAAGAGTCCCGGCCACCAGACGTCGACCCCGTTGAAGGTAACGATTGCCTGCCGGTCATCAACGCCCTTGGCGACCGAGGCGATGCGGTCGTAGCCATCGCTGGAGTTGACGACGTAGTCCTTGTTCTGTGCGTTGTCGGCTTTCCAGGTGGCTTGGAACGCGGTCCAGTCGATCGGCGAGCCGTCGTTGTACGTCGCCTTGGGGTTGATCGTGTAGGTGATGCGAGTATTGCCGTTGACCGCGTCGGCCTTGACGTCGGTTAGGTAGTCCGGGTTGAACGCCGGCTTGCCGTCGGCCGAAAAGGTCGTCAGAACTGGGTTGTACCAGTCCCACAAAGTGCGGGTATACCCAGTCATGTCGCCCTGGAAGGGGTTCCACTGGGTGGAGATTTCAGGGAGGGCGGTGGTGAGGGTGCCGCCGTCCTTGACGTTCTCATAGGGCTGGGGGTTGTACTGGGCCTGCGCGGCAAGGGACTTCGCGGTGTCGCCAGCGCCGCCGTTCGCGTTCGTACCCGATCCCGGGCTGCTGCCACAGGCGACCAACGTCACCGACAGCGCGGCGGTGGCCGACAGCGCGGCGAACTTCTTCACCACAGACATTGCGTGTTCTTTCTCGTCAGGGCAGGCACGGCGCTGGATCGTCGATGACCCAACGCCACTGGGGGGTCAGCGGAAGTGACAGGCGTTTCGCTGATCGGTATCCCCCCTTCCGGTCAGCTCCGGCGTCTCGCCGGTACAGCGGGCCCGCTGGGCCACGTCCAGAGTCGGGTGCAGGGGGCACCGGCTGACGAAGCGGCAGCCGGGGGCGGAGGCGGTGGGACTGGGCAGGTCGCCGCGCAGAATGATCCGCTGCCGGGTTCGTTCCACCACGGGATCGGGTACCGGGATCGCGGAGAGCAGCGCCTGGGTGTACGGATGCTGCGGTGTGTCGAATACCTCGTCTACCGCGCCGATCTCCACGATCCGGCCAAGGTACATCACGGCCACTCGGTCGCAAACATGCCGGACCACCGACAGGTCGTGCGCCACGAACAGGTAGGACAGGCCGAGTTTGGCCTTGAGCTCGTTCAGCAGGTTGATCACACCGGCCTGGATCGAGACGTCCAGCGCGGAGACCGGCTCGTCGAGCACCAGCAGCGACGGGTTGGTGGCCAGCGCCCGGGCGATCGCGATGCGCTGGCGCTGCCCGCCGGAGAACGCAGTCGGGAACCGGTCGCTGTGCTCGTGGTTGAGCCCGACCAGGTCCATCAGCTCGTCGACCCGGGCAGCGATCGCCGTCCGGTCCGCCTCGCCGAGCGCCTGCAACGGTTCGGCGAGGATGTCGAACACGGTCATCCGCGGGTCCAGCGCCCCGATCGGGTCCTGGAACACCATTTGCAGCTTGCGCCGTAGCTGGCGTTCCGCGCCCCGCCCGCGCAGCTCGGCGACGTCGATCCCGCCGACCCGGATGCTGCCGCTCTGCGGCGGACGCAGATTCATGATCTCGAGCAGGGTGCTGGTCTTCCCGCAGCCCGACTCGCCGACCAGCCCGAGCGTCTCGCCCTCCCGGATGTCCAGGTCGACCCCCGATACCGCGTAGACCCAGCCCACCCGCCGCTTCAACAGCGCACCTTTGAGCAGCGGGAACGTCTTGCTGAGACCATTGAGCTCCAGCACAGCAGGACGCTGCTGCCGCGGAACGTGCGCCGTCGGCGCGTCCGGCGCTGGCGCAACCGGGTAGACCGGGCGGTCCTCAATGCAGCTGTTGCGGCCGTCGTAGTGGATCTCATGGGCACGGATGCACGCGGCGCTGTGCCCGTCCCCCCCTTCAGGAACCACCGCCAGGTCCGGCTCCCGGTCGCCGCACCCGGGCACCGAGACCGGGCAACGCGGTTGGAACGGGCAGCCCGGGGGCAGGTCCACCAGCAACGGGGGGTTGCCCGCAATAGGCACCAACGGCCGGCGTTCGGCAACGTCCAGCCGGGGGACGGCGCCGAGCAGGCCGATTGTGTACGGCATTCGGGGCCGGGCGAACAGCTCCTCCACCGGTGCCTGCTCGACCGGCCGTCCCGCGTACATCACCAGCACCTCGTCGGCGATTCCCGCCACCACGCCGAGGTCATGAGTGATCATGATCAGCGCCGCACCGGTCTCGGCCTGAGACAGCCGCAACACGTCGAGGATCTGCGCCTGCACCGTGACGTCCAGCGCCGTGGTCGGCTCGTCGGCGATGATGATCTGCGGATCGTTGGCCATCGCCATGGCGATCACCACCCGCTGCCGCATCCCGCCGGAGAACTCATGCGGGAACGAACGTGCCCGCTGCGCCGCGTTGGGGATCCCCACCAGGTCGAGCAGTCCCACCGCGCGTTTCCAGGCGACGTCGCGGTCCAGGCTCTGGTGGATCTCCAGCGCCTCGACGATCTGCTGACCGACGCTGAAGATCGGCGTCAACGAGGACAGCGGATCTTGGAAGATCATGCCCAGCTCCCGGCCACGGATCTTGGACATCTGCCGGTCGTCCAGTCCGAGCAACTGGCGCCCGCCCAGCGCGATCGAGCCGGTGACCGAGGCGTACTCCGGGAGCAGCCCCATGACCGCCATCGAGGTGACCGACTTGCCCGAGCCGGATTCGCCAACGATGGCCAGCGTCCGGCCGGGGCACAGGTCGAAGTCGACGCCGCGCACTGCATCTACCCGGCCGGCCTCCGAGGGAAAGGACACTGCCAGGCTGCGGACCGACAGCAGCGGCCCAGTCTGGGACCTAGTCTGGGACGCCGTCATGCTCGGCCTGCCCGACGAAGGTGTCCAGCAGAGTGTGAGGTGGGGTCCAGAGCGTCCCGCAGCCCGTCCCCGATCAGCGCCATCGAGACGGTGAGCAGGGTCAGCATGGCGGCCGGAAAGTAGAACAACCACGGCGCGCTGGTGATCGTGTTAGCGCCGTCGCCGAGCAGGGAGCCCAGTGACACGTCGGGCTGCTTCACACCGAACCCGATGAACGACAGCCCGGTCTCCGCCTGCACCGTGGCGACCACGCCGAGGGTGAACGAGACGATCAACAACGAACCGATGTTCGGGATCAGGTGACGCAGCACGATCCGCAGCGAGCTGACGCCCATGAACCGGGCCGCCAGGATGTACTCCCGCTCGCGCAACGAGGTGGACAGCGACCACACCACCCGCGCGCCGTACATCCAGCCGAATGCGGTGAGCACCAGGATCAGCACCTTCCAGTCACCGCCGGCCTTCTGCGAGATCAGCGCCAGGATGAGGAAGGAGGGCACCACGAGCAAGAAGTGCACGATGCCG
>DASYMC010000329.1:0-1765 GCA_036009255.1 Pseudonocardiaceae bacterium | reverse complement strand
GGCGGCTCCCGGTGGACTAGTCGTCTGCGCGACGAAGGTCGGCTATATTCTCATGACGACCGATGGCCCAGGCCTCGAGCGCAAGTTCGCTGCCAAGCAACGCAACCGGAACAAGCCCGGTGTCGTTCTATGTTCCAGCATCGAGCAGCTCACGGAACTGGCAGAACTCAACGACGAGATCCTAACCTTCTACCAGACGCATTGGGAAAGTGATATCCTTCTCGGTTGCATTCTTCCGTGGCGCGAAGAGGCCTTGCGGCTAATCCCTGACGCTACAACAGTGGCGCTGGCGATGGATAGCCGAGGAGCGAGCTGCTTCGTCATCAAGTTTGGCCGGCCGAGCAACTAGCTGAGATGATGTGGCAGTCCCGGACGCTCACCTTCGCCAGCTCGGCGAACCCGTCCGGGGTCGGCAACAGGGGCCGCGTAGGAGGCATTGGCAGCGGATCGAGGCGGAAGCAGACCTCATTATCGCCGCCGACGACTATGTTGCGTCAATGCAGTCCGGCGAAACCGCTGACCGCCGACATGAACAGGGTGTCATGGTTTCCATGGTGGACGAATCGGGGAAGCTGATCTCTGAATAGTGCGGTCGATAAGTACGAGACGAACATACTAGGTCCACCTCTAGCCGACCACTCTAAGTCGTTCTCGGGCGTGCGACTTGGCGCCGAACCACTACGGTCGATGATCACGCTGCACAGCGCGCTCCGTCGGAAGTTTCGCCTGCTGCTGGCCCTCGTGCGTGGCGTGCCTGACGCCGACACCGGACGCGAAGCACGCCCCCACGACCGAGGGGACCAGATCGGCGAGGCCGCGGGGGTCGACGTCTACCCCCCACCTCGACCACGTGCCCGAGGCGTCGTGATGGCGCCATCCTCTTCACCGCCAACCCGATGAGCGAGCACGTCGACACCCTGGTCTCGCTGGCGCTCACGGCGGCGAACACCCGCTACGGGGTTGCCGTCGCGACGGGCGCCGACCTGACGCATGCGATCGAACGGCACGGGCTAAGAGCCAGGCCGGTCCGCCCGACCCACGCGGAGCAGGAAGTGAGCTTCATACGCCCGTGTGCACAGGACTCTCCCGTCGCACAGCGTGGACTGACGTGTCCTACCGGTCACGCTCCCACAATTGGGTCGGCCATTGGTGACTCAGGTAGCGCGTACCCACGTGCGCAGCATGGTGGGCCTATTGACAGAGTCGATCATGGTACTACCTGCCCGGTAGCGATCCGGTCACTGCCGCAACGCAGGAGTGATCGTGACTGAGTCGCCGATTGCAGTGTTCGACAAACTAACCCGGGTGGATCTTCCCGAGCGCACGCCGGTTCTGTTCGACACGGCGTGCGTGTTGGGCGGCAGTATTGCCGGCCTGTTGGCCGCGCGGGTCCTCGCTGACCACGCCCGCACGGTCCTGATCATTGAGCGCGACCAGGTCGATATGGAGGGACGCCCGCGTGCGGGTGTCCCTCAGGATCGTCAGGGGCATGGGCTGCTGCCGGGCGGGCTTGCGCAGATCGAGCGTTGGCTGCCGGGCTTCACAGGTGAGGCCCAGGACCTGGGCGGGGTCCTTGTGGGTCCTGGCCAGCAAGCTGTGTACCTGGACGGCCACCAGCAGGTGTGTAGCGGCGACGCGCAGATTCTCATGGGCAGTCGACCCTTCCTGGAGTCCCGGATTCGTAGCCGCGTCCTTGCCCTGCCCAATGTGTCGACGTTGTCGGCACAGGCAACCGGCCTCGGATATCGCAACGATGCTGTGAGTG
>DASYMC010000328.1:0-42612 GCA_036009255.1 Pseudonocardiaceae bacterium | reverse complement strand
TGGGCTACGACGTGCTGGTGCGGATCGCGAATGGGTTAGGCATCCCCCGTGGGATGATGGGACTTGCGTACGATGGTGACTCCACCGAACCTGCCGCAGAGGAGGTGGATGAGGACGTGGAGAGGCGTAACTTCCTAGCTGTCGCTGGAGCGATCATCTTCGGCACGCCGATCTTCGGCGACCCTCGCCCCCTGACGTTGCGGGATGTGGCTTTGCAGCCCCCTGCCCGGGTCGGCCCAGCTGATGTCGTCGCATTCGAGCAGACTGTGGCAAGACTCAATGTGCTGGACCGTGAGGCTGGCGGGATGGCTGCTCGCGAGGCATTGGCAGCGACGGCCAAGACGGGGGAGACGCTGCTGTCTGCCCAGGCCAGTCCGGACATTTATCAGCAGCTCCGCTACGCGGTCTCGGAGGCGCATCGGCTGGCCGGATGGGCGTCCGGGGATGTTGGGCTGGTTGACCACTGCCGGTACCACATGCACCGTGCTCTGGACTTTGCCCAGGGTGATACCACCCGGGTGGCGGCTGTACTGGCGAGCGCTGCAGACATGGAAAAGCACGCGGGCGACCCCAACGCGGCGTTGAAGTTTTTCCAGCTCGCCGAGACAGGCATCGATCCTGGTGCGGATCCGCAAGCGTCCGCCGTGTTGGCCGGGCTGAGTGCGTCCGCGTACCTCAGCTTGGGACATGCTGACGTGGCGAGACGCCAGGTGGCTCGGTCCCGGGAGCTGTTCGCTGACGCGAATCCTGCAGACTCACAGCCTTTCTTTTCTTTCTACGGCCCCGGGCATGGCTTGCTGGCGGCGTCAAGCAGCAAGCTCGCCAACTACGACGCGGCCCGCACCGACATCGTCGACGCTTTGAGCACTCGCCCCAGTTATGACGTGCGATGCAACGCGCTGGACACGATCGTGCTGGCGACGGTGGCGCTCAACGCGGGGGAGGCCTCCATCGGGATCCCGGAGGCTCGCCGTGCGCTGACTCTAGTCACGCAGGTAGGCTCGCAGCGCGCCCGTGATCGCCTCGCCCCGATGATCCAGGCGCTCGCGGCGCGTCCTGACTCGACGTCGTACGAGCTGGCTGTGCATGCCCGCCAGGTGAGCCGCGTCAATTCGCAACAGGCTTGAGTCGAGACTCGACCCTCTCGAACGGACCTCGTGGATGGCTGTGCATGCCCGCCGGGTGGTCAGGCCGTCGCCGTCTGAGGTACGAGTCAGTGCAGCTGGTTCTGGGTAGCAGCGAGCCCTTGGGCAATGAGCTGCTCGACGGCGTCGGCGCAGCGGTCCACCAGTAGATCCAGCTCGCGGCGCTGCACCGGAGAGAAGTCGCGCAAGACGAAATCGGCCGGATCCATTCGGCCCGGCGGCCGGCCGATGCCGAACCGTACCCGCAGGTAGTCCTTACTTCCCAAGCACGCCGAGATCGAGCGCAGCCCGTTGTGCCCACCCTCGCCGCCACCGCGCTTGACCTTGAGTACGCCGTAATCGAGATCCAGGTCGTCGTGCACGACCACCACATCGGTCGCTGGAATCTTGAAGTACCGCGCCGTGCCGGCGACAGCCGGACCCGAGATGTTCATGAACGAGCGAGGGCGGGCCATGATCACCCGCAGCCCCGCCAGCCGACCCTCCAGAAGGTCAGCTCCCGCTTTGTGGGAGGTGAAGCGCCCACCCACCCGGCGTGCGAGTTCGTCAAGCACCATGAAGCCGACGTTGTGCCGGTTGCCGGCATAGCTTGGCCCGGGGTTGCCCAGACCTACGATCAGTGCGAGATCACCGGCGACCCGGTCGGTGTCAACAGTCACGGCCTCATCGAAGATCCGCCTCAGGCCGGCTCGTCCGGAGTCCCCGCAGCGGGTGCGGCCTCGTCCTCGTCGCTGGTCTCAGTGCCCATGTCTTCGGCGGTAGGCGCGGCCAGGACGTTGACGACGAGCTGCTCCGGGTCGGTCCGCAGCTCCACGCCCGGTGGCAGCGACACATCGGAGGCCAATATCCGGGTGCCGATCTCAGCGTCCTGTACGGACACCTCGATCTCCTCAGGGATCGTCATTGCGTCGGCCTCTACCTGGAGGTTCGTCAGCTCCTGGGTGATCAGCGTGCCCGGGACGGCATCTCCGTTGACGACGATGCGGATGTCCACCACGACCTTCTCACCACGGCGCACGATGAGCAGATCGACGTGCTCGATGTAGCGCCGGATGGGGTGCACGGTGACGGTCTTGGTCAGGGCGAGCTGCGGTTGACCGCCCACATCTAGGCTGAGAATGGCGTTACTGCCCTGGTCACGCGCTACTCTGGCGAACTCCAGAGCGGGCAGTGCCACGTGCTGTGGGTCGCTGCCATGCCCATAGAGCACCGCGGGGATCTTCCCTGCGCGCCGGATGCGGCGGGCAGCGCCCTTGCCGAACTCGGTGCGTGGCTCGGCAGCCAGGCGGACCTCGGACACGATGGGCTCCTTCGCGGGTGTGAGCGCGACGCAGGTGGCGTAGCGCCGGATCGGCGTACTGGCCTGCAGCGGTGGCGACGCGCGCTCTCGTGATCGGATACGGCGCGTCAGAGCGACACCGCCGCGCCGATCACGAAGAGCGTCAAGCTCTCCCTCGCCGAGGCAACCTCATCGAGTATACGCAGGTCGCGTTCACCGACCGGGCACGAGGGCCGGACATATCGCACCGCGTCGGCGACACGCCGAGCACCCTGGGCACAGAGGGGCGACACAGCGGGCATGAGAGCGCGGGGCACGGAGGCGCGACACGCGGGGCACCGCGGCGCGACACAGCGGGCATGAGGGTACGACACGCCCGGGGGTGGGGTCAGGCGTTGCCGTCGAAGAGGCTGGTGACCGAGCCGTCGTCGAAGACCTCGTGGATTGCGCGGGCCAGCAGCGGCGCGATGGACAGCACGGTCATGCCCGGGAAGCGCTTCTCGTCTGGGATGGGCAGGGTGTTGGTGAGAATGACCTCACGGGCTCCGCAGGTGGACAGCCGCGTGGTCGCCGGGTCGGAGAGCACCCCGTGGGTGGCCGCGACGACTACGTCAGTGGCACCGGCCTCGAGCAGCGCCCGTACGGCGCTGGTCACCGTGCCGCCAGTGTCGATCATGTCGTCGATCACCACGCAGAGCCGGCCGTCGATGTCGCCGACCACCCGGTTGGCCCGAGCCTGGTTGGGCCTGCGGGGGTCGCGGGTCTTGTGAATGAACGCCAGCGGAGTACCGCCGAGAGCATCCGCCCAGCGTTCCGCCAGCCGCACCCGGCCGGAGTCCGGCGACACCACCGCGAGCTCACGCCCGGCGTAGGTGTGCTTGATGTGCTCAGCCAGCACGGGCAGCGCGAACAGGTGGTCCACGGGGCCGTCGAAGAAGCCCTGAATCTGTGACGTGTGCAGGTCCACCGTCATGATCCGGTCGGCGCCGGCGACCTTGAACATGTCTGCGATTAACCGGGCGGAGATGGGCTCGCGGCCGCGGTGCTTCTTGTCCTGACGGCTGTATCCCCAAAACGGCATCACGGCAGTGATCCGCTTGGCCGACGCGCGCTTGAGCGCATCCACCATGATCAGCTGCTCCATGATGGCGTCGTTGATCGGGGCGGTGTGAGCCTGCATGACGAAGGCGTCGCAGCCGCGGACGGACTCCTCGAACCTGACGAAGATCTCACCGTTGGCGAAGGAGTAGGCCGACTGCGGGGTGACTGCGACGTCAAGGTGCTTGGCCACCTCGTCGACCAACTCTGGGTGGTAACGCCCCGAGAGCAGCATCAGGCTCTTCTTGGGGATCGCTGACATGGTGGAAAAACTCATGATCGCTCCTGCCGGATCGTCTCGCCGCCGGCCTGCTTCGCGGCTTGCGCCGCCGGGGTACCCGGGCGGCGCCGGCTCACCCAGCCCTCAACGTTTCGTTGCCGACCGCGGGCAACCGCGAGTGCGCCTGGTGGCACATCCTGCGTGATGACCGAGCCGGCTGCGGTGTAGGCACCATCGCCGATAGTGACCGGGGCGACGAACATGTTGTCGGCGCCGGTCCGGGCGTGCGCGCCCACGGTGGTCCGGTGCTTGGCCACCCCGTCGTAGTTGACGAACACGGTGGCTGCCCCGATGTTGCTGCCCTCGCCGATCGTCGCGTCTCCGACGTAGCTCAGGTGCGGTACCTTCGCGCCCGGTCCCAATTCGGCATTCTTGGTCTCCACAAAGGTGCCGACCTTGGCTCGCTCGCCGATCCTGCTACCCGGCCGCAGGTACGCGAACGGGCCGATCTGCGCTCCGTCAGCGACCACCGCGTCGACGGCGTGAGTGCGCACCAGGGCGGCTCCCGCACCGACGATGCACCCCGACAGCGTCGAGTCCGGTCCGATCGTGGCGCCTGGACCCACCACGGTGCCCGCATGCAGCTGTACCCCGGGACGCAGCACGACGTCGGGCGAAAGCTGGACGTCGGCATCCAGCCACACCGAGGCAGGGTCGACCACGGTGACCCCGGCTCGCATCCAGCGCTCCAGCAGCCGCCGGTTGAGCTCGGCGCCCACCGCGGCCAACTGCACCCGGTCGTTCACGCCGGCCACCAGCCATGGGTCCGCGCACGGGTGCGCACCGACCGGCAGCCCGCTGGAGCGGACCAAGCCCAGCACGTCAGTGAGATACAGCTCGCCTTGACTGTTCGATGGGCCCTGGCCCGAACACAGCCGGACCAGCGCATCGCGCAGCGCCGCGGCGTCGAAAGCGAACACTCCCGAATTGATCTCGTGGATGGCTCGTTGCGCTGTGCTGGCGTCCCGGTGCTCGATGATGCCGGTGACCGCGCCCGAGGCTTCCCGGGTGATCCGGCCGTACCCGGTGGGATCTTCGACCACCGCGGACAGGACGGTCACCGCGTGCCCGAGGCGGTGATGTTCGGCGATCAGCTCGCCCAGCGTGCTGGCGTCCAGCAGTGGCACGTCGCCGTAGCTGACCAGAACCGTTCCCGACAACTCGGGCGGCAGGACGTTCATCGCTGTGCAGACCGCATGACCGGTGCCGCGCTGCTGAAGCTGCACCGCGGTACGTACCTTGCGTCCCAATGCGGCGGCGATGGTGCGCAGGTGGGCACCCACGGCCTCTCGACTGTGACCGACTACCACGACCAGGTGCTCGGGGTTCAGCCCGGCGGCAGCTCGTATTGCGTGCTCCACCAGGGTCCGGCCGGCCAGCGGGTGCAGCACCTTGGGGATCGCCGAGTGCATCCGGGTGCCTTCGCCGGCCGCCAGCACGATCGCCGTGGTGAGGCTCCCGTCTGGGAGCATCGGGGGAATCCTTTCCTGTTCGTCGTGCCTCAGAATCTCGCTCTGACAGGCGGGATCCTACGGGGTAGCCGACGTGGTGGGGTGGCGCCATCGCATTCGTTGTTCACCTGGTAGCCATCCTGAGGTTTGTCCGGGCCCGCACTGAGGGTGGTCCAGCACCGCACCTGCACATGCGCCGAAACAGCCTTGATCATCGTTGGATGAGTGAGCCGCGATCACACACCGCGGTTACTTCTTCCTCCAGAAGTCTCCGGCGCTGACGGCCGAGCGGAAGTTCGGCAAGACGGGCGGGAGCCCGCTGCCATCCCAGAGGAACAACGCGGGAGACCGGTGGACGCTGTAACGATCTTCGCCAGCGCGGGCGAACCACTGCTCCGCCGCCAGGATTCGAACCTGGACCATCGGAACCAAAATCCGAGGTGCTGCCTTTACACTACGGCGGATGAGCGGGCCGAGACCCACGGGCACATGGTGACATGGGTGGTCTGTTTGGCTCAGCGCAGCCCCTCATCACAACGCAGCCGCGGGAATCGGCGCCAGTGACGACACGCCCGACGTAGCCGCCGCACGCGTAGTAGGTCGTGACGGCATCGGATGAATAATCTACGGTTCAGTTAATCGTGCCACGCGCGCCACCTGTGGTTTCGTCACAGCTGGGAGCATGCTGGCATCTAGCTGCGGCGTGGCGGCTGTCCGCGTCTGCCGACTTTGAGGAGCACCGGCCGATGACGATGACCGCCGACGCCGACCAGCAGCGCATGGAGCCCGAGCCGATTTTTTCAGGTCAGCGGACATTGGGTCCGCAGATCTTGGTGTACATGTTCGTCATCGCCCCCATGCTGGCTCTGATGGTCGCAGTGCCGGTTGCCTGGGGCTGGGGGCTGGGCTGGGTCGACATCGTGCTGTTCGTCGTCACGTACTTCGTCAGTCTCCTCGGGGTGACCGTGGGGTACCACCGCCACTTCACGCACGGATCGTTCAAGGCCAAGCGGTGGTTGCGGGTGAGCCTGGCGGTGTTGGGTAGCACCGCCATGCAGGGGCCGCTGCTCCATTGGGTGGCCGACCACCGGCGGCATCACGCATACTCCGATAAGGAAGGCGACCCACATTCGCCGTGGCTGTTCGGTACTTCCCCACTCGCGGTTGCCAGGGGTTTCTGGCATGCCCATATGGGCTGGTTGTTCAACCGAGACTTGACCAATCCGCGCCGGTTCGTCCCTGACTTGCTAGCGGACAAGACCATGGTGCGAGTCAGCAAGCTGTTCTGGTTGTGGACCGCAATCTGGCTGGTACTGCCGGGAATCATCGGTGGCCTGGTGACCTGGTCTTGGTGGGCCGTGCTGACCGGACTGTTCTGGGCTGGACTGGTGCGGGTCTCGTTCCTGCACCACGTGACCTGGGCGGTGAACTCGGTTTGTCACATGATCGGTAACCGGCCGTTCGCCTCGCGCGACAGGGCTGCGAACTTCTGGCCGATGGCGATCCTGTCCGCGGGGGAGTCCTGGCACAACCTGCACCACGCCGATCCGACGTCGGCCCGGCACGGCGTGCTCCGGGGCCAGATCGACATCTCAGCCCGGGTGATCTGGCTGTTCGAGAAGCTGGGTTGGGTATGGAACGTCCGCTGGCCGACGCCGCAGCGGCTGGCAAAGATCACGATCCGATCCTGAGTCGTCACTGCGGGTCTCCTGACACGCCTGGCGCGAACGCGATCACTGCTATAGATCAGGATCGGCGAAGGAGCCTTCCAGCACTGGTTACTTCGTCGCGTATTTGCTCGGTAACTAAACGTATCCAACACGCTGGGTGCCTGATTACGCTGTTCGGGTGAAAGACGTAGGTGGTACCGTAACCGAGTAACGACTGGCAGTGGGCTGTAGATATACGCACTGTGGGGAGGGGCGAACCCACTGTACGAGAGGGTGAGTACGGCTCGCGACGGACCGATCAAGGTCGTCCGGCTCTGCTCACTCTCCGTGTGTGTTTCGCGACATTCCGTTATCGGCAGACATCTCGAGTCACGGCAGGGGGCCCGTCTCGATGAAGTTCGTTGCAGGTACCACCCAACCCACAGCAAACCTCGCTCGCGAATCCGGAGGTCTTACGACCTTCGATCCGGATGTTCGCGTGGCAGTGGTGGGCTATGGCTACTGGGGTTCCAAGCATATGCGGGTGCTCAGCAGCATGCCGGGTGTGCAGGTGACCATCGTCGACCAGGATCCCGAGCGGATCGCGGAGGCCAGGAGGGCCTACCCGTCGGCGGAAGCGGCACACGATCTCGACGACGTGTTGGAGCGGGTTGACGCGGTGGTCGTCGCGACCCCGCCGACCGCGCACGCCGCGGTCGCGTTGCGAGCGCTGAGAAGCGGGCGGCACGCTCTGGTGGAAAAGCCGCTGGCCACAACCGTTGAGGACGCGCAGCAGATGGTCGACGCGGCGGCGGCGACCGGCGTGCACCTCATGGCAGGCCATACCTTCGAATACAACGCGGCGGTATGGAAGCTCAAGGAGATCATCGATTCCGGCGAGCTCGGCAGGGTCCTCTATATCGACGCCGCCCGGTTGAGCCTGGGCAAGTACCAGACCGACTGCAACGTCATCTGGGATCTCGCTCCACACGACATCTCGATCGCGTCTTTCCTGCTCGACGAGGTTCCCAGGACCACCTGGGTATGGGCCAAACGGCACGTGGGAAACCGCCACGCCGACGTCGCCTACTTGCGGCTGGACTTCGAGCGGGCGGCCACCCACGCATTCGTGCACGTGAGTTGGTTGGATCCGTGCAAGGTTCGGCGGGTTACCGTAGTCGGAGATCGCAAAATGGCCGTCTATGACGATATGTCGGACAATGAGCGTATCCGGATATACGATATCGGTGTAGATCCGGGTGATCCCGATGACCATGGTGAATCGCACGCGATGCCTGTTTCCTACCGTACCGGAGACATCGTCTCGCCATTTATTCAGTTCAATGAGCCGCTCCTGGTCCAGGACAGCCATTTCATTGAATGCATTCGTACCGGTGCCAAGCCCAACACATCCGGCGAGCGCGGGCTGGACATCGTGCGAGTCCTGGCGGCCACTGATGTTGCAGAAGCCACCGGGCGACCCGCCTTCGTCTCCGGCAGCATCGATTCGGCCGGATCGGACCGCGTGCGGGGGGTGGCCTCATGACCGGCAGCAGCAGGGTCCCGTTTCTCGACCTGCAGAGCGTTAACAACGACTTGCGTGAGGAGTTCGACCTGGCGTGGAAGACCGTGCTGGACCACGGTCACTTCGTCGGCGGCGCCGAGGTCGAGCGCTTTGAGCGCGAGTTCGCGACCTACTGCGGAGCCAAGGCGTGCATCGGGGTGGCCAACGGAACCGACGCCCTGGAACTCATTCTCCGCGGCTTGGGGATCGGACCCGGCGACGAGGTCATCATTCCCACGAACACTTTCATCGCCACCGCCGAGGCGGTCTGCGCGACCGGTGCGCGGCCTAGGTTCGTCGATGTCTGCGCCGACACCCTGCTGATCGATCCGGACGCGGCCGCGGCCGCCATCAACGGCTCGACGGCGGCGATCATCGCCGTGCACCTGTACGGCCAGATGGTCGACCCTGGACCGATCTCGGCGATCGCCGCCGCGCATGGGCTGGCCCTCATCGAGGACGCCGCGCAGGCCCACGGCGCCCGCCATGGGGATAGCCGGGCGGGCAGCGTGGGCATCGCGGCCGGGTTCAGCTTCTACCCCGGCAAGAACCTCGGGGCCCTCGGCGACGGCGGTGCAGTGGTCACCAGTGACCTCGCGCTAGGCGAAGCCATCCGCAGCATGGCCAACCATGGGCGGTCCTCCACCGATCGCTACCTGCATGATCTGGCCGGACGAAACAGCAGGCTGGATACGCTGCAAGCAGCGCTGCTGTCCGCCAAGTTGCCCCGGCTGGACGCCGACAATTCGCTACGCGCATCGGCGATGGCCGCATATCGCGAGATGCTGCCACCGGGTTGCACACCAGTGCTGGTACAGCCTGGCGCCGAACCCGTGTACCACCTGGCGGTTGTCCAGGTCGATGACCGCCGCAAGGTTGGTGACGCGCTTACTGCGGCCGGTATCGGGTGGGGCGTGCACTACCCGATACCGTGCCACGAACAACCGGCCCTGGCCGCTGTCCACGAGTCGGTTCCGAATGCTGAAAAAATGCCGGTGGCCCAACGAGCGGCCAGCCGGATCCTATCCCTTCCCATGTCCCCGACCCTGAGCGTTGAGCAGGTCGCGCGGGTCTGCGATGTGCTCGGAGGTGCGCTGTGACGAACCCATCCAATGTCTTCCAGTACGGGGCCAGCGAGTCGAATGGCCGTTCGGGCGGCTACGACGACAAACTTGAGGCCTCCCCGGGGACCGGTGAAGTACCGCCGCAGCGCTCGGGGAGCAGTTTCGACAGCCCCACCGAAGACCGCGGTGCCGGCCCGTTGACGACACGCCTGGTATTGCTGACGTTGACGATCATCCTGCTCGGCACTGCTGCCGGCTTGGCCGGCGCGCTCGTCTTGCCGAAAACCTACGGGGCGCGCGCGGAGATCCTCTACTCCATCGGCCGGGACCAGGGCGGCGACCCGCTCAAGCAGGATCGGCAAATGTCGACTCAGCTGGTGTATCTGAAGAGCCGGGCCGTCCTCGGACCGGTCGCGACGAAGCAGGGCCGGCAGTTCAAGGACCTCGACAAGGACGTCAGCGTGCAGGTCGTGGACAACAGCAACGTGATCCAGGTCGAGGCTCACGGAGCTACCAAGCTGGCCGCACTGCAGACGCTGCAATCGGTGATGGACGGTTACCTGACGCTGATCGGTCAGCCCACCGGTGTGTCCCGCAACCTCGACACCCAGCTCGCAGATGCGAAGGCGAACACCGCCGCCGCCGAAACGCGCATACAGCAACTCACCCCTGCGGTCGTGGCCGGAACCGCCACCCAGGTCGCCCTCAACGAGGCTCGGGCGCAGCTGGTCGCATCCCAGGACCGCCAGAAGGCGGTTCAGGCCCGGATCGATGAGCTGAACCTCACTGGCCAGACCGGACCGGACGCCCAGTTGCTGACGCCGCCCTACTCACTGCCCGATGCGGTGTTCCCACAGCCGTTGATCGCGGCCGGCACTGGTGCCCTAGTCGGTTTGATCGTGGCCGGTGTAGTGGTAGCGGTGGATTCCCGGCGCCGGTCAAGGCCGTGAGGCTCCGGACGTGGCCACCTCAACGGTGACAGCACTCGAGAACCCCGCCCCGACCACTACTGCTCGGAATTCGGCCACTGTCGCGGGCTGGACGCTGGTCAGCAGGGTGACTGGGCTGCTACGAGTCGTGGTAATCGGGGCGGTCCTCGGCCCGACCTACTTCGCCAACGCATTCCAGACCGGCTACGTCGTCCCCAACATGGTGTTCACGATGATTGCCGGGCCGGTACTGGCGATGGTGGTAGTGCCCGGCCTGGTCCACGCCGTCGGCGCCGGCGGCGTGGAGCGGGCCAGGGAGGTACTCAGCCGGGTGAGTGGATGGCTGCTTGCCCTCTCGGCGGCAGTGGTCGCGTTGCTGATGATCCTCTCCCCGGTGGTGGCCTGGACGTTGACCTTCGGGATCCCGGACGCCGGTGCGCACGCCCGAGGCCTGTGGATTACCACGCTGCTGGTCCTGCTCGTCGCACCGCAGGTTCCGCTGTACGTTCTGTTGCACCTCGGGATGGCCGCCCAGCAGGCCCGCGGCCGGTTCGCGCTGGCGGCGGGCGCACAGATAGTGGAGAACGGCATCCTGATCCTGACGGTGGTACTGGCCGGTTGGTACTACGGGACCGGTCTGGACGTCGGGCAGGTGCCGGTCGAGCTGGTGATCGTGCTCGGACTGGGCAGCACCGTCGCCGTCGCCCTGCACGCAGCGCTGCAGCTTTTCGGCACCGCCCGGGTGGGTTTGCTGAGCTGGCCATCGATGCGCTGGCGGCATGACCCCGAGGCACGTGAGATCACCCGCAGGCTGCTGCGCTCGGTCGGTGTCGCGGCCTGGCCCACCGCTGCGATGTATGTGCTGCTCGCGCTGGCCGGCACAGTGCCGGGTGGCACTTTCGTGGTGCAGCTGTCCTACTCCGTCTTCTTCGCGCTGTCCTACATCAGTGCCCGGGCGGTGTCGACGGCCGCGCTTCCCGGGCTGGCCCACGCCGCACAGACCGAGGACGGTGCCACGTTCGGTTCGGAGTGGCGGCAGGGTTTGACTTACGCCCTCACCGCCAGTCTGCCGCTGCTGGTGCTGCTCACGGTGCTCTCCGTACCCATCGCGAACATCCTGGCTAACGGCGAGCTGCGACACGCCGACCTGATCGGACCACTCGCCGCCTGCCTTGCGGTGGTGGCGGTCGCTCAGCTGGTTGGCGGGGTACATGACATCGGACGTCGGGCGCTGTTCGCCCGGCTTGACGATCGCATCCCCCGCCGGGCCAGCGAGGTGGCTTTCGGTGTGGTACTCGTGGCCGCAGCCGGGGCTCTGTTGCTGCCTACCGATGGCTCCCGGCTGGTCTGGCTGGTCGTGGCCATCCTGGCCGGTGAGCTTGCCGCCGCCGGGACGGTGGTGACCCGGCTGCGCTGGGCCATTTGGCCTGAGCGGTTCCTCGAAACCCGCGATCTGGCTGCCGCGCTGGTAGCCACCTTCGCGCTCGTTCCGGTGGCCGCCGCGCTGTGGTGGATCCAACGGATCGATAACGGCGATCAGCTCGTCGACCTCGTACTTCTGTCCCTGGGTGGTGTCGTCGCGCTCGGGGTTTATGTCCTGGTGCTCCGTGTCGCGGTGCGACGGATAGGTGGTGGGTCATGACTCAAACCCTCCCGCCGAGCTTCAGCTCGCCCCCGGCTGGCGTGACTCCGGCCTCTGGAGAGGATCCGCTGACTCCGGTAATCAGCCGGTGGCTAGGCCTGGGTGCCGCTGGCTGCGCCGTGGTCGGTGGGGTCCTCGCGGTGGCGGCCGGGCCGCTGATCGCGCTGGGCGCCATCGGGGTGCTGGTGCTGGTCGGGTTGTTCGCCGCGGCGGCCTACCGTCCGGTCTTCGCAACCTATGCCTACCTCGGCACCCTGCCGATCATCGCCGGTATCGATCGCGGGCACCTCATCCCGTTGGTGCGTCCCAACGAGGCGCTACTGGTCGTACTACTCGGCGGAGCGCTGGTCGGTGGTTACCTGCGATGGTGCCGCGGCGAGCGCACGCCTCTGCAGCTCCATCAGCTTGATATTCCACTCGGTGTCTTCCTGCTGGCCTCGACGGCATGGCCGCTGCTGTCCATGATGATGCGCGGGCACATGCCCGTGACCGCCGATCTGGCCGCTGTGCTGCCGGTCTGCAAGCTCGTGGCCATCTACCTGCTGGTTCGTTTCACTGTCAGCACCGACGCTCAGCTCGTGCGGTGTTTCCGGCTGATCATCTGGCCGGGGGCGGTGGTCGCGATAATCGCGATCCTGCAGACGCTGCACTTCGGCCCGATCGTCTCGATGTTGCAGGCGATCTGGACACCGGACAGCAACGCGGCGGCGCTAGCGGAGCGGGGAACCACGACACTTGCCTCGCCGATCGCGACCGGCGACTACATCATCATCTGCCTGACTTTGATCATCTGCTGCGGGATTCGGGGGTTGCTGGATCGCCGGGAGCGGCTGGGTTTGGGGCTTGTGCTCGGTGCAGGTGTGCTCGCCACCGGCCAATTTTCCACCTGGATCTCCGCGGTCGTGGCGGCAGGACTCATCCTGTGGCGCTTCACCACTGTGCGCCGCGGCTCGCTGCGGTTCCTGTGGCTGGCCCCGGTCGCCCTCGCGATCGGTGCGCCGGCGTTGATCGGTCGGCTGCAGGGCTTCGGCGAGTTCGGCGTGCCTCGCAGCTGGCTCGGCCGGTGGAGCAACCTGTCCGACTTCTACCTACCGAGATTCGGCGTCATCAATGTCCTGTTCGGGGTGTCGCCCGACTCGGTGCTGGAAGCACCCGAGAGATGGCGCGATGTCATCTACCTGGAAAGCGGCTACCTGGAGCTGCTCTGGGTCGGGGGGATCCCGCTGCTGGCCGCGTTCATCTGGCTCTCGGTCGTGGTGCTACGCCGAACCCGCGAGCTGATGACGGAGGAAGGCGCACACAGTAGCGCTCTGGGGGCGGCGGCGTCGGCCCTGTGGGTGTGCTGGTGGTTCGTACTCATCCTCACCGTGCTCGATCCACACCTGACGCTACGAGGCACCGGGGACGTGCTGTTCATGCTGATCGGAATCACCGCGGGGAGGCTCAGTGTACAGCGGCGTTGAACAGGCACGCTCGCACGCTCGATGGGAACCGATCGCGCGGCGGGCGGTTGATCTCGCGGTGGTGGTGGTCGCGTTGCTTGTGCTCGCCATCCCGATGTTGCTCATCGCGACGGCCATCAAATGGGGGAGCCCGGGCCCGGCGTTCTATCGCCAGCAGCGGATAGGCCGGGGCGGTCGACCGTTCACGATGTACAAGTTCCGCACCATGAGAGTGGGTGGTTCCGACGCGCAGCACCGTGAGCTGATCGCTCGGGAGCTGCGGGGTGAGGACACCTCGGTCGACGGCAGCTGGAAGATCGATTGCGATCCGCGGGTGACCCGGGTCGGCTCCTTCCTGCGGCGCACCAGCGTCGACGAGCTTCCCCAGCTGCTCAACGTGCTAGCGGGGCAGATGTCGTTGGTGGGGCCCCGGCCCTGTCTGGACTGGGAAGCGGAGATGTTCCCAGCCAAGTTCGCCGAGCGATTTGATGTGCCGCCCGGGCTCACCGGGCTCTGGCAGGTCAGTGGGCGCAGCACGATGGGCACCCTGGAGATGCTCGAACTGGATCTCGCCTATGTGCGTAGTTGGAGCTTCTGGCGTGATCTCGGAATCCTGCTTCGAACCGTCCCGGCGCTGCTGAAGGGGCAGGGCGCGCGCTGAGAAAAGGATCGTCTTCTGGTAGCTGGGGGGGAGCAGCCGTGACGGCAGTTTCTACGTCGAGCTTCTCGATACCTCGATTACCGCGGCGGGCCCGGACGGCCCTGCTCACCATGCATGTCGCGGTGTCGGTGGGGTGGTTGGGCCTTGACGGCGCACTCGTGGCGCTGGAGGTGACCGGACTGGGCACCCGTGATCCCGGTGGGCGGGCGGGGATCGCCGCCGCGATGGCCGCGATCGTCGTGTGGGTGTTGGTACCCGTGGTGTTCTGCTCGCTGGTCAGTGGGTTGGTGCTGGCGTTGTCCACTTCATGGGGTCTGGTGCGGCACTGGTGGGTGCTCATCAAGTGCGGTATCGCCGCTGTGCTGACCGCAACTGGACTGCTGATGATGCTTCCCCGATTGCATCAGATCATCGACGGGGATGCTGAGCCGGTCGGGATGCGGATGCTGCTCGGGAGAGCGCTCGCACTGGCGCTGTTGCTCGCGGCGACTGGACTGTCGGTAGTCAAACCCTGGGGGAAGACGCCGCACGGGCGGTCGGTGCGCGCAGTGCGCAAGGCAGCTCAGCAGAAGTAGCGGTACAGCAACGCCCCGGCTTTCCTCGCCACCTCGTCGGGCACCGAATCGCCAGTGAGCAGCCGGGTGAGCTCACCCAGCATCGGGCCGGCTTCGGTGTTGCTCCGTGCCTGCTCTCCGCCGGCCCGCAGGGTCACAATCCGCCGCTGTTCGGTCGCCCACTTGCTCTTGTATGCGATCAAACCTGGCTGATCGAGATCGGAGAGTCCCCAGTCGACCAGCTGGGCTCCTCGCCGCGCACCCCAACAGATGCCGGCCCAGAAGATGGCGTCATTCGGGCGCAGGGCCAGGTGCTCGTGTAATGACGCCCCGAACTTGTAGTAGAGCGTGTCGTCCCAGCTGAGGAAGACCGCACCGGCGATCAGCTGGTCACCTGCGTGAGCAAGCATCGTCACGATCGCATCATCGGGGGCGAAGTTGCTCCAGATACGCTCGAACAGCTCGACGGGCTGGGCGAGCAACCGGTACTTGCGCTTGCGGAGCGAGACGTGCAGCTCGTGAAACCGGCGCACCGCGTCCTGATCGGTGCGTGCTTCGATCCGGACCCCTTCGCGCTCGGAAATCGTGATGTTGCGGCGGGCGTGCTGGGACAGCCGCTTCCGGATCTCTTCGAGGCCGCCATCCAGTGGCGTACCGTGCCAGGCCGCCGCGGCGACCTCATCGAAGCGAGGGTCGCTGACGGGCACCGCGGTGTCGAAACACCGCAGCGTCAGCGGAGCCGCATCGGTGATCACCCCGTCGACGAGCGCCTTCCAGTCGACCTGGTCATCGGTCAGCGGCTCCGCCCGGTCGGAGAACGGCAGACTGGACAGGCGATCGCCGCGAATATCGCTGATCGGCACCCACGCCAACCCAGCCCGCGGTGCGCCATCCCAATCGAGCCGGATACTCGCGGCCGGGGTGAAGCCGTACGTGCCGCACACCGCGTCGATCCACGGCGGCGAGGTGAACACACTGCCCTGCAACCCCAACGCAAGCTGGCGCCAGCGAGGATCACTGCACGGATCAATGAGCACGGTTT
The DNA here is from genome assembly GCA_036009255.1 of Pseudonocardiaceae bacterium. Taxonomy (GTDB): domain Bacteria; phylum Actinomycetota; class Actinomycetes; order Mycobacteriales; family Pseudonocardiaceae. Next base: position 26,812 of record DASYMC010000328.1, on the reverse strand, counting down.
CCGGCTGCGGCGCATTCACGGGGCGACGGTACCTCCCCCTCCCCGCGTGTCGCGCTCTCGTGCACGTCGTGTCGTGTCCTCGTGCCGCGGTGTCGTGCTCCGGTGCCCACGGCAACGCAGCTCTACCTACGGTAGTGTTGATGTGACTGAGTGGATTCGACTCGTCGCAGTCAGTGCTCGAAGTTGAACAGGGGTAACGCACTATGACCACGCTGTTTGTTGCCACGACGGGTGGGCACCTCACGCAGCTTGACAGCCTGGCCAGCCGAATCCCTCCGAACGGGGATGCTGTCTGGGTGACCCATGCCAACGAGCAGAGCCAGTCGATGCTGGCAGATCGGGACGTGGAGTTCGTGCCCTATGTCGGGGTGCGCAACGTGCCCGACGTGCTCCGGTGCATTCCCGATGCGCGCCGGTTGATGGCCCGCCGGAAGGTGACCAGGGCCGTGTCGACGGGGTCGGGGATCGCGCTGGGATACCTGCCCTATCTGGCTGCCCGCGGCGTTGAGTGCCATTACATCGAGAGCGCGACAAGAGTGACCGGGCCCTCCCTCACCGGGCGGGTCCTGAAGTGGGTGCCCCGAGTGCACACCTACACCCAGTACCAGAGCTGGGCCGACCACCGGTGGGGCTACGCCGGCAGCGTGTTCGACGGTTACGAATCCGCCGCCATGTCGCGGGAGCCCGATGCGATGGTGCGGGTGGTGGTCACGGTAGGCGCGGCGACCCAGTACCCCTTCCGTCGGTTGTTCGAGCATTTGGTGCCGTTGCTGGCACCTGACGGCGCACTGTCGAATGTGACCGGACTGCCGGTGGAGGTGCTGTGGCAGAGCGCCGACACCCCCGTGGATGACCTACCTATTCACGCCACGTCAGCGCTGCCGGCGGCCGAGCTGGGCGCTGCGCTGAGCAAGGCCAACATCGTGATCAGCCACGCCGGCACCGGGTCGGCGCTGGCTGCACTCAATGCCGGCCGCTATCCGATCCTCGCCACCCGGGATCCGGCCCGGGGTGAGCAGGTCGATGACCACCAGCAGCAGCTGGCCACCGAACTCGCCCGGCGCGGTCTGGCCATGCACCGCGACGCGCAAGCCATCACGATCGACGACATGATGGAGGCCCTGGACATCTCGGTGCGACGTACTACATCGCCTCCACCGTTCGAATTGCGCCACTAGCCCTCGCGCAGCCGTACGCCGAGCGGGGTTGGTACGTCTTCCGAAGCAAGTCCGAGCGGGAGTGTGGTGTGGGCAGTGGTCAGTCGGCGGCGGGCCGCAATCCTGCGGCGCGGGCCACGCTGACCGCCTCGAGACGGCTGCGTACTCCCAATTTGGTGAGGATGCTGCGCACATGCGTCCGGACCGTGCTCATGGAGACCACCGACTCGACGGCGATCTGGCTCACCCGCTTGCCGTCCACCATGCGCAGCAGCACCTCGCGTTCGCGGTGGCTGAGCACATCGAGTCGGGCGCTGCAGTCTCGGGCCCGGCACACGTCGTCGCGCAACTCGCGAAGCACCGCACCGAGCTGCCGGGGCGGGTAGTACGCATGACCCAGCGGTACGCCCCGCAGTACCTCAAGCAGGTGGTCTAACGAACTCTCTTTGGAGACCCAGGCGACGGCGCCGGCCCGGGCCGCGGCGACCGCGTGGTCGCTGTCGTGACTGCCGGTCAGGACCACGAGGTGCGCCGGGGGATAGGCAGCGTGGAGCTTGCGCAGTATCCCGCTGGTCAAGGCGGTCACGGGCCCGATCTCCGTGGTGATCACGTCCGGATGCTGCATGCGCACGATCTCCATCAGCCGCGGATCGTCAGGGGTGGCGCTGCCGACGACCCACAAATCATCGGCGGTGGATAACTGGACGGCCAGGGCGTCGGTCAGCATCGCATGAGTGTCGATGAGGAGCACCCGCAAGAACGTCACGGGCTCAACTGTGCCCGGCGGCGATTCCGGGCGGCAACACCCGATCTCGGTAACGTTGCTCCCCGATCCGGCGATCACTCCACCCACTCCGCCGACGAGACGGTCACCGCCGCCGATGCGGTCATCTTTTCGGCAAGAGCCGGCCGCGCCGCCGTTGCTCGAACTGCCGTTGGTTGAACCATGACCGTCCGGCGGACCGGACTTATCCACTTACCGGTCGAGCTGAGCCACGCCTTGGGGAACACATACAGCGCGACGGCGGCGTCGAGCACTCGCAGGAACGGGAAGAATATCCACAGTCCCAGGAAGCGAAGCTTGCGCTCGATCAGTGCCACGAGGCAGGTCAGCGCGAGGTCGGCACCGGTGACCGCCAGCAGCAGCACTTGCAGGCTCATGTGCGTTGCGACCATGTCGTGGGCCGGCGTGATCCCGGGCCAGGACAGCGCGTCCGGGTACACCGCGGGCACCGCGAGGATGAGCACCAGCAGTGGCAGCACCAGGAAGAACATGCTGCTGGTCAGCAGCTCGAGCAGGAGCATCGTGAGCATCGCGCTGAACAGGGACAACCGCGGCGGGTGGCGCCGAACCGTCTGCCACAGGCCCAGTCCCCATCGCTTGATCTGGCGGACGTAGTCGCGGAGATTATCCGGATCCTGGGTCACCGCGACAGCGCCCAGGCTGAACGCCACCTTGCCCAGCTGCTTCTGGTAGACCTCGAAGGTCATGTTGAAATCCTCGATCACCAGACCGGGCGGGTTCATCTCGATCAATGGCAGCACGGATGTGCGATACATGCTGGCGAAACCGGGCACGATGTGTGTGGCGTTGGTGAACCGCCAGGTCTGGCCGAATTTCAGCAACCGCTGGCTGATCGCGTAAATGCGCTGCCGGTGGCACACCAGCACCTTGCCGATCAGCGATAGGCCGCGTTCATGCCAGTGGGTCCGGACCGCCCCGGCGACTGCGACGACCTTGGGGTCGTCGAAATGCGGCAGGGCAGCGTCGAAATAGCCTGGCTCGATGGTGGTGTCGGCATCCAGCAGCAGCACCGCGCCGAACCGTTCGACCAACCCGAATCGGTCGATCGCCTCCTCAAGGGCGCCGGCTTTACCGACATTGGTGCGGGTCTCGATGACGTTCACCCCGGAGCGTCGAGCCAGTTCCGCGGTCCGATCGGTAGAGCCGTCGGAGACGACGTGGACGTTGCACCGGGGAACCAAAGCGGCGATCGCCTCGATGCTGGCCTCGATCACCAGTTCCTCATTATGCGCGGGAATGAGCACGGCCACGTCATGCACAGTCATCGAGGCGGTGGTATCCCACCCACGGCGGCGCAGCCGGCCGCGAAGTGTTCTTCTACCCCAGGTTTCCTCAATCAGCCGCGCCAGGCCGATACTCGCCCACACGGTGAAATTCACACCGAAGACGATGATCGCGACCGGCCACCAGGACATCAACGGGACGACCTTTCAGCAGCCGGAGGTGCGTTCACGGGCAGGATGTTGTGCAGCGTTGGCCAGGTCCGGTCGTCTTCCGAGCTGATCATCCATAGGTAGACACCGCGGATCCCGGCGGTCTTCGCGGCATCGAGCTTGGTCGCGGTGCTTTCGGCGTTCTCGAACCAGACCTCGTGCTCCCGGCCCTGGGCGTCGGTGTACTTAAATGATGGTGACTCGCTGAGCCGGTCGTACCGCAAGGTGGCGTTAAACGCCCTGGTGCGTCCGTAACACTGGATCCAGGTGACTACCTCGCCTTGGCCGTCCACCCAGTCGTAGCCGGAGACTGGAACCCCGAGCACGATCTTCTCCGCGGGCATCTGACTCTTGGCGTAGTTCAGCACCTCGCGGACCCAGGAGATCGGCGCGACCGGTCCCGGCGTCGATTCCGCCCAGTGGTAGTCGTAGGCCATCACCCGGACCTCATCGGCCGCCGCACCGATGGCTGCATAGTCCTGCCCGGTGTTGCGCCCGTCCTCGCCGGCGTCGGTGGTCTTGGCGAACACGGCAATCGAAAGAATCTTGTCGTTGTCGTGTAATGCATCGGCCAGGCGGGTCACGAACGTGGTGAACACCTGCCGGTCGGTGGCCGGCAGATCCTCGTAGTCGATGTCGATCCCGGCGTAGCCCTCCCGCTGCACCAGTGCGACAACGTCGTTGATGTGCCGCGTCATCGCGGCGGGATCATGCAGCATGTTCGCGAGCGGTTCGTAGGCCCACTGGCCGTTGGTCCGATTCGCGATCGTCGGGACCAGCGCAATTCCCGACTTGCGCAGCTGCTCCATACCTGCAGCGGTCTGAGTGGCCGCCTCGGGCGCCTGCGGGACGATCTGACCGTTGCGCGCGATCCCGTAAATCCACGGGGAGACCTCGTTGAAGGTGCCCCGGTTCGCTGCCAAGACGTTCGAACCTTCGGTCAGGTTCCAGAACGGCAGGGATGCCACCACGAGGGTCGCTGGTTTCTCGCCCGATCCGAGCATTCGCGGCACCGTGACCAGCAACGCCATTGCGCCCAGGAACAGCAGGATGAGAAAACTTGACCCGGTCAACAAGTTCCGTCTCCTCGACCGTCGCTCACTGATGTCCCCGCCTCCGTTGGGGGTGGCGGTTGGACGCCGGCCGAGGCTGCTGATGTTGATCATCTGAGTACCGCCGCGCTCAGGACCGGCCGGCTTCGCTCGGCGATCACTGACCCGAGGATGTCGTCCAGCGTCCGGATCGGCCGGAAGCCGATCAGCTCCCGTGCCCTGGAGCAGTCCGGGACGCGTCGCTGCAGATCCTCATAACCCGGGCCGATGCCCTGCTCGTAAGTCATCTGCACGGTGCCGCCGGCCGAGCCGGTCAACGCCAGCACCCGGTGCGCGAGACCGGCGATGGACACCTGCTCGGAGCTACCGACGTTGACGGCAGTGCCGTAGGCCCCCGGCTGCTCCACCAGCGCGTGCAACGCCGGCACCACGTCGTGCACGTGGCAGAAGCACCGCACCTGTTCGCCCGTGCCGAAAATCGTCAGCGGCTCGCCCGCCAAGGCCTGGGTCACGAACCGGGGAATGACCATGCCGTAGCGCCCGCTCTGACGGGGGCCCACCGTGTTGAACAGCCGCACGATCACCGCGCGCAGGCCGAGCTCGGTGACGTAGGCGCGGGTGAGGCTCTCGTCGACGGCCTTGGCCTCGGAATAGGACCAGCGGTGCAGCAGCGGCGAGCCGACCACCCGGTCGTCGTCTTCCTGCAACCCGATTTTGGTGTTCTTCCCGTAGATCTCGCTGCTGGAGGCGATCAGAACCCGGGCTTGGTGGCGGTGCGCCGCGGCGAGGACGTGCTCCGTCCCGTGAATGTTCGTGCGCAGGCTCTGCAACGTCCGGTCCCGGATGACGAAGGATCCGACGGCCGCGGCGAGGTGGAAGATCGTGTCCACTTGGCCGGCCAGCGCGTCGACCAGTGCCTCGTCGAGCACCGAACCCGGTACGTAACGCAGATGAGGGTGATGGCTGATCGTCGTCAGGTTCTCCAGCGAGCCAGTGGACAGGTCGTCCAGCACGACGACCTCATGGCCCCCAGCCAGCAGGTGTTCGGCCAAGTGGGAGCCGATGAAACCGGCTCCACCGGTGATCAATGCCTTCATCGGTTGCCTCCTACTGGGTTGGGCAGCGCTGGGCGATTGAGGCGGGCGGGATTGCGGCGGGCCATCAGCCGGTCGTAGAGATCATCGATCCGGCGGGTGACCGACTCGATGCCGTACCGCTCCCCGATGGCGGGCACGCCCTCGCGATGGCGACGCCCCCTGGCCACCTCGGCGGTGATCTCGTCGCGCAGCCCGGCTACCTCGCCGGGAACCTGACGGGCGCGCTCGGTTTGGACGCCCTCCAGCGCCGGGCAGGTCGTGTAGAGCGCGGGTATGCCGTTGGCGAGCGCCTCCAGCACCGACAGCCCGAAGGTCTCCTGGTCCGAGGCGGCGATGAACAGGTCCAGAGACGACAGCATGGCGGCCACGTCATGCCGCTCACCGGCGAAGGTCACCAGATCCGCGACGCCCGCTCGGGCCGCCTCGGCCTCCAGATCGGGCCGGATCTGCCCGTCACCCACGATCAGCAATCGGTGCTGATGGTCCAGCAGCGGCGCAGCGGCCTTGATCACCAGGTCGAAACGCTTGATCGGGTCGAGCCGGCCCAGCACGCCCATGACATAGGCGTCCCGGGGCAGACCGAACTCGTCGCGGATCCTGCTCCGCGCGGCGGCGTCGAACGCGACCCGGCCGAAGGCCAGGCCGTTGGGAATGATCTCGATCTTGCGGGCGGGCACGCCCCACTTGATCAGCCGCTGCGTCACCGCCGGCGACACCGCGATCGTGGCATCCGAGCACAGGTCCGTGCCCAGATACAGCGCGCGCACCCCCAAAGTCATCCGCCGGCGTTCCAGGTGCGTCTCGCCGATCGAATGCTCGGTGGTCACGACCACGGGTGTGCCGGCCAACCGGGCCGCGATCCGGCCGTAGATGCACGAGCGGTACAGGTGGGTGTGCACCACGTGGTAGCCACCGTCTCGAATCAGTCTCGTCAGGCGGCTTAATGCGGGCAGCTCGGTGTTGCCGGTCATACCCAGGTCGCGGACCCGCCCACCGTCCCCGGTGATCATGTCAGCGACCGGACCGGGGTTGTAGAGCGTCACGACGTCGGACTGGTGCCGAGTGTGCTGGAGGATCGAGCGCAGCTGCAGCTCCGCTCCTCCCACGCCGAGGCCGGTGATGACGTGCAGAACTTTCACGGTCGTCCTTCCGATGGCACGGTGCGCTGGGTCCGGGGGCACGGGGTCCGGGGGCACGGGTTCGGGGGCACAGCGTCCGCGCCAAGATCACCATGTCCATCCATGGTGACCAGTGCTCGATGTAGAAGTTGTCGAAGCGGATGCGTTCGGCGATGGAGGTGTCTCCGTGCAGCCCGCTGACCTGGGCCCATCCGGTCAGCCCGGTCCGCATCCGATGCCGGTCGCCGTAGCGCGGTATCTGCTGCTCGAACCGCGCCGCGAAATACGGCCGTTCCGGCCGGGGCCCGACCAGGGACATCTCGCCACGCAGCACGTTGATGAGCTGGGGCACCTCGTCAAGGTGGGTGCTGCGTAGCCATCGGCCCAGCTGCCACCGACCCAGCTGGGTGGTCTGCTCAGGGAGCACGGCCCAGCGGGTGTCCGAGTCGGCGTGGTGGATCATCGAGCGCAGCTTGAGCAGCTCCATCGTCGCGCCGGAACGGGTCACCCGGGTTTGCCGGAACAATGCGGGGCCGCCACCGTCGAACCGGACCGCGACCGCGAGCGCGAGCAGCACGGGCGCGAGGAGGGCGAGCAGCGCCGCGGCGCCCACGACATCGAACGCGGCCTTGGTAGCGGCGCCGAGCCGGCCGTGTCCGAGGCGGCGCAGCGGGATCAGCGGGATGTCACCGAGCTCGTCGAGGTAGCCGCGGGGCAGCGCGGCTCCCAGCTCGTAGCACCGCGGCACCATGCAGACGTCGACCGGGAGCGCCCGGCAGGCACGCAACAGCGGCACCAGCTCGGCATCCGGGGCGTCCGGGAAGCAGACGATGACTCGCTGGATGCCGTGCCGCGCGACCACGCCGGCCAGCTCCACCAGCTCGCCGAGCAGCGGCAGATCGACCGGGTCCTGCGGTGGCCGGCTATCGAGGAAGCCCTGGGGTGCCAGCCCGAGTTCCGGTTGGCTGCGCAGCAGGCGCACGGCTCGCACTGCGGTGGCGCCGGCCCCGATCATCAGCGTTGGTTCGTGCCACCACCCGCGCCGGTGTGCGGCTTTCAGCACAGTGCACGTCCCGACGCGGGCTACGACCAGCGACGCGACGGAGCTCAGCGCCAGCACCAGCCCGTCGGGCAGGCCCACCCATGGCAGCACCACGAGCAGCGGCATCGTCGCCACCGCCACGGTCCGCGGTAGCTGATCAGCGACCCGCCGGCAGATCCTCAGCCGGTGCTGCCCATCGGCCACCAGCAGCACCAGCACCGCGCAGGCATACGCGCCCGCGGCCCACCCCGACACGGGCCGCCCGGACGCTGGGCCCCCGAAAGCTGGCCCCCCGAACACCGTGACGAGCAGGCACGCCGTGGCGAGGCCGGCGACATCAGCCAAGGGAAGGACCATCGGGAACAGGACCAGCGGTGGAGGCCGCCGCAGCTGCCCGCTCAGGTTGGGCGCGAGCAGTGAGGTGGTCATCCGCGGGCTCCCACGGTCGGACGTGGCGCGGGAATGGCGGTGGTGAGTGCACGGGCAAGGGTCCGCGCTGCGAAGTCGGCACCGCAGACGAACCGCATGACCGGTCCGAAGGTCGGCGCCACGGCAGGTCCGATGAAATACAGGCCCGGTACCGAGGACTGGAAGTCCGACCCCACGTCGGGACTGCTGGCCAGGGTCCGCACCGTGGCGCGCAGCCCTTGATCTAAGAAAGACAGCCGGTCCAGATCGGCGCGGTAGCCGGTGGCGGCGAGCACGTGATCGGCCGCGATCTCCTTGGTGCCCCCATCGCCCGCCCGCAGCCCGAGCCGCACGCCGCCGACCCAAGGTTCCGCCCACCGCACCGAGTGCCCGACCAGCGTGCGGATCTTGCCTTCCACCCGAGCGCGCAGCCACGCCGCACCGGCCGGCCCCAACGCGGTCCGCGCGGTCCGGACCCGCCGGGCCGTCGGCAGCCGGCGATACAGGTGCGGCTGGGTTGCGTAGAACCAGGTGGCCCAGCCCGAGCCCAGGGTCGCCTCGGGTTCGCGCAGCCGCTGGCGAATCGATCGTTGGCTAGCCAGCGGTTCGCCGTTCCACACCAGTTGTGCTGCCCGGGCGACCACCGTGACCAGCGCCCCGGACTCATGCAGCAGGGCCGCTGATTCCAGCGCGGACTGGCCGGCGCCGAGGACCGCGACCTCCTGGCCGGCGAACACTGAGAGATCATCGTGAGCGCTGGGGTGCGTACACACCTGGGTCGGCAGCGCGGCCAGGGTGCCCGGTACATGCGAGAAATGCTGCACCCCGGTGGCCACGACGACCGTGCGTGCCCGTGCGAGGCTCCCGTCGGACAGGCTCAGTTCGTAGTGGCCGCCCACCCGGGTCACGTTGCTGACCATCAACTCTTCCAAGTGCGGCACCTCGGCGCGCTGGAACCAGGTCCCGTAGGCGAGGAAGGTTTCCAGGGGTACCGGCAGCCCGTAGTCGGCGTAATCCCGGCCGGTCGAGGCGCAGAACGCGCGCAGCGTGTGCCGGCCGAGCGGATCAGACAGGTTGGAGGCGAAGCCCTGTGACTTGAGGAACATGCCGGCCGGCATCGCCTCCCGCCATAGCTGCATCGGCAGCCCGAATTGGCGGAAGGGCACCCCGGCGGCGCTGAGGTGCGCACCGAGCGACAGGCCATAGGGGCCGGCGCCCACGATCGCAACGTCAACCAGGTTTTCCATCTCGGTCTTCATGCCTGGGCCCTCCCAGTGGGTAGCGGTGTGGTGGTGGGTTGGGTTGCGGCGCGCCGGCTCAGGGGACGGGTGATCGCCCGCCATCCCATGCGCAGGCACATCAGCCCGAATGGTGCGAGGTCATCCCGGGCGAACCAGGCCAGCTCGTCGGCGTTGCGTATCGACGCCACCCAGGACTTCAGATCCAGCCCGTTGCGGCGGTAACCCAGTGCGGCGAGGGGGTCGTAGTTCTCCACCAGGAAGCTGCGGCCCAGCTGAGGCGAACCCAGCGGGATTGTCCGGCCGGTGAGATCCAGGTGCGCCGCGATCACGACGTCGATGCCCGCGCTGTCGCAGAACAGCCGGAACTGCGCCCCCAACCGCGGGTTGAAGTCCAGCAGCTTGTAGGTGCCCGTTCGGGGGTCGAAGCGGAAGTCGAGGTCGACGATGCCCCGGAACCCCAGGCGGGCCACCAGTTCGGTGGCTTGGTGGTGCAGCTCCGGGTTGTCCACCCACCGCCCGAGGCTGGTCAGCCCGGCCTGCGCTGGATAGGAGCGTTCCTTGCTACCGACGAAGGCGGGCCGGCAGCGCGAGTGGGCGTCGCAGTAGCCGTGAAAGAAGTAGTCCCACCCTTTGACGTACTCCTGCAGCATCAGCGCGCCACCACCGGACTCGGTGCAGGCGCCCCAGGTTCGCGCAAGATCGTCACTGGTGCGGATGATCGACGTACTCCGCAGCCCCGGTGCGCTGCTCGACCGCCATGGGTTGGCGAGTTTGGCCACCAGCGGGAACCCCACCTGCTCGGCGAACCGCTTCGCGTCGCCGAGTGCTTGGGGTAGCGCGGCTGCCGCGCAGGGCAGACCCAGCTCGCGGCACAGCTGGTACATCGTGTACTTGCCCGCGAGCCGGCGTGGCAGGTCACGGGGCGGGTCGGGGAACAGGAAATGGCGCCGGAGCTCAGCGCCGTGCTCGGCGAGGAAGATCGCGCCGGCGTCGTCGGTGGGGATGAGCACGGCCGGGCGACCGATCCGCTCGGCGAGCGCCATCAGCCCGGCGTGGATCCGCCCGGCATCGTCAGCGGAGGGCCGCCAGATCCACCGGCCGTGCAGGTAACGCGAGCGCGCCGCGGGTGCTAGCGGGTCCTCGTGCACGCCGTAGACCGGCACGCCCAGACGTCCCAGGCTACGGATCGCACCGAGCCCGCCGTGATGCATCACGTTGGGATCGAGCTTGAGGATCACCGCCGGTGTGCTGGTGTCCAGCTGTGCGGCTGTCTGGGCCGTCGTGATGGGGTCGTTCATCGACGTTCAGTCCTCACACCACGCTGCGATCAGCGGCGCCGTCGAACAGATAGGTCGCGTCAAGCACCCGCGAGCAGCCGGATACCCAGCTGTAGTCGATGCCGGGGTGCACCCCGTGGATGACCGTCAGCTCGCAGTCGAGCCCGCCGGGCGCTGCGGCATTGCTCAGTACCCGGCCCTGCGGCGTGTGGATGACCGGTACCAGCGGGTCGTGATAGGCCACGTCGGCACCGCGCTCGGCGAGTCCGTCGATGATCAGCAGCGCCGGTGATTCCCGGACGTCGCTGACTCCGGCCTTATAACTGACGCCGACCACGATCACTTTCGCGCCGGCCAGCGCTCGACCGTCTCCGGCGAGGACCTCTGCGGCCCGCTCGACGACGCGGGATGGGCGCGCGTGGATGGACTGCATCGCCTGCTGGATCAGCGGCGTCGGCCGGTTGTGTGCGCGCAGCTGCCACAGCAGGTAATGCGGATCGCACGGGATGCAGTGCCCGCCCACTCCGGGTCCGGGGAACGCGGCGAGGAAGCCGTAGGGCTTGGTCGCCGCTGCCAGGGTTACCTCGATCGGGTCCAACCCCAGCGTGCCGCACACGTCGCCGAATTCGTTGGCCAACGCCAGGGTGACCGCGCGGAAGATGTTCTCGTACAGCTTGGTCAGCTCGGCCGCCTCAGGGGAGCTCACCAGGTACACCGAGTCGGTCAGCTGCCCGATCGCTCGCGCGGCGCGCGCGCTGCAGCTGGCGGTGGCACCACCCACCACGCGTGGTGTTTCGCGCTGGACGTGGTCGGGGTTCCCGGGGTCGATGCGCTCCGGGCTGAAGGCGACGTAGACGTCGGTGCCCACGGCCAGTCCGCGCTGGTGCAGGGGCGCGACGAGCAACTGCCGAGTGGTGCCGACGAAACTGGTCGAGGTGAGAATGATCGTCTGTCCCGGATGGGCGTGTTCCACAACGGTCTGGCAAGCGCTGCGCAAGGCGACGAGGTCCGGGACGTGGTTCTCATCCACCGGGGTGGGCACGCAGATGATCACCGCGTCGGATTCGGCCAGCACCGCAGGATCGGTGGTCAGCCGGAAGCTCTCGTCCTCGCGTGCCCGCGCCAGCCGCACCTGGTCGAGGTCGGAAAGATCGACATCGCCGGACTCGATGGCGCGCAGCCGGTCGCCGCTGATGTCATAGCCGATGATCTGCGATGTGCGGCCCAACAGCGCCAACGCCGTCGGCAGCCCGACATAGCCCAAGCCCACGATCGCGACCGGTCCCAACCCGACGTGCCCGTTACCGGAGGTGGGCTGTTCATCCGGCCTGGAGAAGGGCACCAGGCGCCTTTCCAGAAGGCGCTCCCGCCCGTTGATTGCAAGCGACAACCGCTGTCCAGCCACAACGTCCCCCCGACCTGTGGATCTGTGTCCTGCGACAGTCGCATCAGGCGGGCGCCGGGTCCTCCATCATCGGCAGTAGGCCGCCTACGCCATGCGGTGGACCGGTATCCGTGAGTGGCGATGAAAGCCATGGCTCTCATCGCCACTCACGGGTACCGCAAGCTCGGCGGTGACGGTGGCGAGTTGTTCGTGGGTATGCCGCACGTCGAAAGCGCGCGCGGCCCGTGCAGCGGCCCGTCCCTCAGCAGCGCACAGGTTGGGCTCCCTCAGGCGCCGCGCGAGAGCTCCGGCCAGAGCCAGCGGGTCGCCCACCGGAACCCGGGCGCCCACGCCGGCGGTGACCACCTCGGCAAGCCCGGGGATATCGGAGACCACAACGCAGCGACCGCTGGCCAGCGCTTCGAGCAGGGTCAGCGAGAGACCCTCCCAGCGTGATGGCAGCACCACCACGTCGGCCGCCGCATACCAGGGTCGCGGGTCGGTGACCGAGCCTGCGAACCGCACGCCGGGCGGTGGGCAGCCGGCCAACGCGGGCAGCAGATCACCGTCGCCGACGATGCCCAGCTGCGCTGCTGGACACTGGCGTTGTATCTCCGGCCATGCCGCGAGCAGGACCTCCTGCCCCTTCTGCCGGGTGACCCGGCCAAGGCATACCGCCAGCGGTGTTTCGCGGTCGATTCCCAGCCGGTTCCGGGCAGTGAGGCGGACCCGCACGTCAGCCGCGGGGAACTCAGCCAAGTCGATGCCGTTGCGGATGACGACGTGGCGGGCGCCCACTCGCCGATGACGGGCATGGGCGAGCTCGCCCTCACCAACACACACCAGCAGGTCCGTCGAGCGTGCCGCGAGACGTTCCCAGGCCAGCGCAGCGCGGGCGGTCGCGCCGCGAGCGGCCAACCACGACCAGCCGTGCGGTTGGAACAGCGTAGGGCGGTCGCCGCGCACGGCCAGTCGCCCAGCCAGGCCCGCCTTCGCCGAGTGCAGGTGCACCACGTCGGGCCGCACCGCGTTGACCAACTGGCGCATCCGCAGCGTCTCGGGCACCGTGGCCATCCCAGGCGAGCGGGTCGCAGGCCAATGCAGCCGCGGTACCCCGTGCGCGGCCAACGAGGCGGCGAGCTGCCCGCCGGCGGGGCAGGCGACGGTGACCCGCCAGCCTCGGGCGAGTTGGTCGGCGGCCACGGCTGCGACGTAGCGGGCGACCCCGGCATCGGTGGGCTGGCAGGCGTGCAGCACGCTCAGCGAGCTCACCGGTGTCGGGACCGGTGCCGATGCCACTTGGCGAGCAGCCGCAGCGGCCCGTCACGGTCGCCGATGTAGGTGCGCGGTAGCGCGTGCAGACCGGTCAGCGGCGAGCGCCAGATGGCGCACCCGTAGTGGTAGCCGGCGGCACGCACCGCGTCGAGGGCCATCGCGTCGATATGCCCGTAGGGGTAACAGAAGCCGGTGACCTCCCCTCCGGTCACCTCCTCCAGGATGGTTCGGCTTTCGGCGACCTCAGCGACGAGCTCGCCGGCCGAGGGCAGCGACACATGCCGCCTGGAATGCGAGCCGATCTCGACGCCCCGCTCGGCCACGTAGCGGATCTCCTGGGCCGTCATCAAGGCTTTGCGGGGACCTACCACGTCCCACGAGTTGGTGCCGCCGATCAGGTCGGCGATGACGAACACCGTGGCGGTGAACCCGAATCGGGCCAGCGCGGGCAGTGCGAACTCGCAGAAATCGGCGTACCCATCGTCGAAAGTGAGCCCGACCAGACCCCGGTCAGTGCCTGCGCGCCGGGCCGCCAGCAGTTCCCGCATCGAGGTTCCCCGAAGTCCCCGGCGGTGCAGCCAGCGCAGCTGCTGCTCGAACCGTGCTGGACGTACGGTCACGAGATACGGGTCCTGCTCATACGGTGCCACCGAGTGATACATCAACACCGGGGAGCTCAGCCCGTTCCCGTGGTGGTCCGGGTGTTCATCCGGGCGGATGTCGTGGATCGCTTCGCTCATGGTGGAAGCCGACGCTACGGTCCGACGCTTACGACGGGCTCCTGCGCCGAGACGACAACTCCTACGCCGGTTAGGGGAGGACGGTTGCAGCGAAGCGCCGCCCGCGCCACCGTGACCGCCTCGAGCCGGCTGTGCACACCCAGCTTCGCGAAGATCTTATTCGTGTGGGTGCGGACGGTGTGCGCCGACATCCCGAGCTCGCCGGCGATCTCCGCAGGGCTTCGACCCTGCGAGAGGCGCATCAGCACGTCACGCTGCCGGGGGGTCAAGCCCTCCAAGGGCCCTTCGCGACGCTGTGCCCGCCCGACGTCGGCCCGGAGCTCCCCCAGGACTCGGCCCAACTGTTCGGGAGGAAAGCAGGCATGTCCTCTGCTGGCGCAACTCAGCGCGTCGATAAGGGTGTCGAGGGAGGACTCCTTCGACACCCACCCGTCGGCTCCCGCCCGGGCAGCCTCAACAGCCTGATCGGGATCCTGGCTCGCGGTGAGAACCACGAATCGCGCGGGCGGCCATGCTGCGCGGAACAGCCTGAGCAGCTCGGCTGCCTCGCCTGCCTGCGCGACCTCGATGGTGATGACGTGGGGGCGCAGCAGGGCGGCGAGCCTCTCCGGGTGCGGATCCCTCGTCGTGCAGTGCCCGACCACCACGATGTCGGGCGTGGCCGAGAGCCGGGCCGCCAGCGCCTCGACCAGCATCTGCTGGTCATCGACCAGCAGCACCCGGACCGGGGCCACCCGATCCGTGCTCGGGCGCATCGTCGCAGTACGGCCAGCACCGATTACGGCAGTCACGAACTACCCCGTTCTTGTGCGGCCTTCCGGGCCATGCTGATCGTGATCGACGAGGTCGTAGCGCACCGCAAAGGTGGCCGCCTCCAGTCGGGAGTGCACGCCAAGCTTGGTCAGCAACGCCTGCACGTGGCTGCGTACGGTCGTTGTGGAGACGCCGAGCCGGACTGTCATCGCCGGGGTATCCAGCCCCTCGACGAGCAGGGCGAGGCACTCTCGCTCTCGGGCGGTCAGGTGAGCCGCCAGCCGACGCGCTTCCGAGATATCGGATCGCGCTTTGGCGGGTCGGGGTGCGTCCAGCACGACCGCTCCGTCGAGCACCCGCTCCAGCGCGTGAACCAGCTTGCGGATGCCGCAGGTCTTGTGCACATAGCCGGCGGCGCCCGAACGGATGGCCTGGCGCATGGCCTCAGCGTCACGATCGGCTGCGAGAATGATTACCCGGGTCGCCGGGCTCGCCTCGATAATCCGGCCGATCGCGCTGATTCCGTCGCCATCGGAGAAACGTCGAGCCAGCAGGCAGACATCGGGGTGGTGATGGCGTACCGCCTCAACCGTCCCGGTCAGGTTCCGGGCAATCGCCGGTACTCGGAACCCCTGGCCGACGAGCACCGAGACCAGCGATTCCATGAAAACTGCGTGACCGTCGCCCAGCACAATGCTTTTCATGTCACACCGACCGGATTGTCCGGATCTGTCCACGCCCCAGCGGTCGCCATTATCCCCACCCCAAGGTTACCATTTCGGCCGAATAATGTGTCGTCACGAATTAACCGCAGATAAGCGATTGACCACGCTCAGCATACAGCGCATCGTTGTCTATTAATTACGGAGATCACCGATCACGGCACGTAACATGCTGTTCCAGGACTACCAACCTGCCTGCTCGCGGCGCTGAGGGCTACCAACCCTGGACGACTCGTGGAGGAGGCCGGTCGGTATCATGGACAGCACGACCCCGGTGCGCCGGTCGCATCCCCGGCTGGGGTTCGTTCTGCGTCAAGAACGTCTGCGCTCGAAAGGTCCACCACGGTGCCTGTAGCGACTGCGCTACCAACCACATCAGCTCACCTGTCCGGCCTCCTCGAAGCCGTCCTGCCTGAGCCCTCGCTGCGCGAACTCCTCGCCCGGGCAGCCTCCCCCGAGCTGGAGTTGCAGGGACCGGCTGCGACTCGCCCACTGGTCGTGGCTGCGCTGGCTCGCGCAGGCCACCCTGTGCTGGCCGTCACCGCTACCGACCGGGAGGCCGGCGAGCTATCCGCCGAACTAGCCGACGTACTGGGCGCCGGGGTGATCGCGGAGCTGCCCTCGTGGGAGACGCTGCCGCACGAGCGGCTGTCCCCCCGGGCCGACACGGTGGGCCGCCGCCTGGCGGTGCTGCGCAGGCTGGCCCATCCCGAAGAAGACGCTGCGGGCGCACCAGTGCAGGTGGTGGTCACCGGCGTGCGCTCACTGATCCAGCCGATGCTCGCCGGATTGGGCGAGATCGCCCCGGTGCGGCTGCGCGTGGGACAGGAGCACGACTTCGACGATGTGCTGGCCCGGCTGGCGGATCTCGCCTACACGCGCGTCGACATGGTCGATCGGCGCGGCGAGTTCGCGGTCCGGGGCGGCATCATCGACGTCTTCCCACCCACTGCCGACCACCCGCTGCGGGTGGAGTTCTGGGGCGACGAGGTCTCCGAGATCCGTTCATTCGCGGTCGCCGATCAGCGCACCCTGGCATCCGCCGACGAGTTGCACGCCCCGCCGTGCCGGGAGCTGCTGCTGACAAGCGGGGTGCGGGCCGCCGCGGCGCGGTTGGTCGGTCAGGCGCCGCCGGGGCCGGTCGCGCAACTGCTCGAGAAGGTCGCCGCAGGCATCCCAGCCGACGGCATGGAGTCGCTCATCCCGGTTCTTGCGGGCGCTGAGCTGGCGCTGCTCACCGACGCGATGCCAGCGGGCACCCATGTGCTCCTCGCCGATCCGGAACGGATCCGGACCCGGGCCGCCGACCTGGTCCGCACCGGGCAGGAGTTCCTGGAGGCATCGTGGATGGTCGCCGCCGGTGGGGGAGCGGCACCAGTGGACGTCGCGGCACTGGACCTGTCCGCCTCGGCCTACCGCGGCCTGAATGAGGTCGCTGAGCACGCCCGTAGCACGGGACTGCCCTGGTGGACGCTGAGCCCACTGACCACCGACATTCAGGGACCGCTGCGCCTGCGGATCAGTCCCGCGCAGTCCTACCACGGCGACGTGACGCGCGCCTTCACCGACCTGCGCGCGCATACCGCCGCCGGCGGCGCGGCGGTGCTGGTGGTACCCGGCACCGGCACCGCCCAGCGCGCCTGCGAGCAGCTACGCGACGCCGACGTGCCGGCGGTGCATGCCGCCGAGGGCCTCGCTGAGCCGCCGGCAGCGGGCACCGTCACGGTCGTCCGTGGCACCCTGGAGGACGGCTTCCTGGTCCCCGCACTGGACCTGGCGGTGCTCACCGAGAGTGACATCACCGGCGCCCGGGGAGGCACCGGCAGCCGGGAGATGGCGAAGATGCCGGTCCGCCGCCGCAACGCGGTGGACCCTCTGGCACTGCGCAGCGGTGATCACGTGGTGCACGAGCAGCACGGCATCGGCCGGTTCCTGGAAATGGTCGAGCGCACTGTGGGGGGCTCCACCCGCGAGTACCTGCTGGTGGAATACGCGCCCAGCAAGCGGGGTCACCCGGGAGACCGGCTCTACATCCCCACCGACCAGCTCGACCAGGTCACCCGCTACGTCGGCGGTGAGCTGCCGACGCTGAACAAACTCGGCGGCTCGGACTGGGCCAAGACCAAAGGCCGGGCCCGCAAGGCGGTCAAGGAGATCGCCGCCGAGCTGGTGCAGCTCTACGCGGCTCGGCAATCATCCCCGGGGCACGCCTTCGGCCCGGACACCCCGTGGCAGGCCGAACTCGAGGACGCCTTCGCCTACATCGAGACACCCGACCAGCTCGGCGCGATCAACGAGGTCAAGGCGGACATGCGCCGCAGCGTCCCGATGGACCGGGTGGTCTGCGGGGATGTCGGCTACGGCAAGACCGAGATCGCCGTACGGGCCGCCTTCAAGGCCGTCCAGGACGGCAAGCAGGTGGCCGTGCTGGTCCCCACCACGCTGCTCGCCCAGCAACACCTGCAGACCTTCGCCGACCGGATGCATTCCTTCCCGGTGACCGTGCGCGGTCTGTCCCGGTTCAGCAGCCCCGCTGATGCCACGGAGGTGTTGCGCGGGCTGGCCGACGGGTCGGTAGACATCGTGATCGGCACCCACCGGCTGCTGCAGACCGGGGTGCGCTGGAAGGACCTTGGACTCGTGGTGGTCGATGAGGAGCAACGCTTCGGTGTCGAGCACAAAGAACACATCAAGGCTCTGCGCACCGCCGTCGATGTGCTCACCATGTCTGCCACCCCGATCCCGCGGACCCTGGAGATGTCGCTCGCGGGCATCCGCGAGATGTCGACCATCCTCACGCCGCCCGAGGATCGCCATCCGGTGCTGACCTACGTCGGGGCCTACGACGACAAGCAGGTGGGTGCCGCGATCCGCCGCGAGCTGCTGCGCGACGGGCAGGTTTTCTACGTCCACAACCGGGTGTCCTCGATCGAGAAGGCTGCCCGGCGGATCCGCGAGTTGGTGCCTGAGGCGCGCATCGCGGTGGCGCACGGGCAGATGAACGAGGATCAGCTCGAACGCACCGTCGCCGGATTCTGGCACCGCGAGTTCGACGTGCTGGTGTGCACCACGATCGTCGAGACCG
The DNA here is from genome assembly GCA_036009255.1 of Pseudonocardiaceae bacterium. Classification (GTDB taxonomy): domain Bacteria; phylum Actinomycetota; class Actinomycetes; order Mycobacteriales; family Pseudonocardiaceae. The sequence continues at coordinate 8,223 of DASYMC010000328.1, read as the reverse complement.
GGCTGGACATCTCCAATGCCAACACGCTGATCGTGGAACGCGGGGACCTGCTCGGCCTGGCCCAGCTGCACCAGCTGCGCGGGCGGGTCGGGCGCGGCCGGGAACGTGGCTACGCCTACTTCCTCTACCCGCCCGAGACGCCGCTGACCGAGACGGCGCATGATCGACTCTCCACCATTGCCCAGCACACCGAGCTCGGCGCCGGCATGGCCGTCGCGATGAAGGACCTGGAGATCCGCGGCGCGGGCAACATCCTGGGCGGGGAGCAGTCCGGGCACATCGCCGGGGTTGGGTTCGACCTCTACATCCGGCTGGTCGGGGAGGCTGTCGAGGCCTTCCGCAGCGCTGCTGGCGCGGCCCCATCCGATGGCCTGATCGAGGCCACGCCGGTGCGGGTCGAGCTACCGGTGGATGCCCACTTGCCGCACGACTACATCCCCGGCGAGCGGTTGCGCTTGGAGGCTTACCGCAAGATCGCCGAAGCGCTGGACGTCAACGCGCTCACTGCCATCACCGACGAGCTGCGCGACCGCTATGGCGCTCTGCCACCCCCGGTGGTGACTCTGCTGGACGTCGCCCGGTTCCGTCAGGTGTGCCGCACGCACGGGGTGGCGGAGGTGACCGTGCAAGGCTCCCGGCTGCGCTTCGCCCCGGTCACGCTGCGGGACTCCCAGCTTGTCCGGCTAGACCGGCTCTACCCGCAAGCGGCGTACAAGTCCACGGTGAAGACGCTGTCCGTGCCCCGCCCCAGCGAGGGCTCCAGCGGCATCGGTGCCCCCCCACTTCGCGACCGCGAGCTCCTCGACTGGTGCACCCGTCTGGTCACCTCGATCTTGACCTCCGGGGGCTGACAGCGATAAGTCAGCATCCATGTCGCGGATCAGCGTGATCCATCCAGTGCGCGGGACAGAGCGGATCGGCCGGGCTGGGCCTCCAGGGCTTCCTTGAGGGTGCTGAAGATCTCGTCCAGGTGACGCAGCAGTGGCATCAGGGTCTTAATGGCCTTGAGCAACTTCGCGACCAGCTCGGCGATCTTGACTGCCCACTTGGCGATGAACGTGGTGGCCTGTTCGGCGACCACGGGCGCCGCGAGGCCGCCGGTGCAGACCAGTTCGGCCACCCAGGAGATCAGAGCACCGACGACGTTGCTGATTATCTCCTGGATCTTGCCGCGCACATCGGAAACGACCTTCCCGCTTAGCGTGATGGCGACCCGGATGCCGTCAGCGGCGACGGCGAGGGCTTCGAGGAGGTGGCCGGTGTTGGTTGCCCTGCTCCGGTAGGCATCAGCAGCCGAGCCCTGCCACGTGGTGAGGTCGCCTATCACGGCGTGGGCGTAGTCCTGCCGTACCACGGACACGGCATCCGCGACGTTGCCCCAAGTCTGGGCATGGGCTTGGATTGCACCGGGGTTACCGGCCAGCCAATCAAGCGGCTCGGACAGGGCGTGGACATGCTCGATCAGCCAGCCGACGCCGTAGGAGGCCAGCGCGGCGGCCGGGTCCTCGTAGAGGCTGAACTCGTCCACGATGGTCGAGGCCACGCCGATCCCGGCCCCGATCCAGTCCCCGCTGGCAATGGCATCAACGCATTGGGTGGTCGAATCGAGGATCCCGATTCCGGCGTAGCCGGTGGTGTCGTGATCCTCCTGGGCGACCAGCGGATTCGACATCTATCGAACTTCCATCGCCCGGTGCAAAGCCAGCGCGTTGCGGCCCTCAATTTCCGCGTAGTCATGTGCGGTGTGCTCGACATTGGCCACGGCGGTGCCCAGCCATTTCTCACTGCTGTCCAGCGCGGTCACCCCCAGGTATTGCAATGGGTTCAGCATCAGTGGTAGGTCCAAGCAGCAGATCCCGTAGGCGTCGGAGGGCAGGCTCACTTCCCGCGCAGCGTCCACTGCCTGGGCGAGCCGACCGGCCAAGCCGTCAACTTTCCTCGCATGCGCTCGCAGCGCCTCGGTGAGCACCTCGTAATGGTCGGCCATCTTCTGTTCCTTAGCGCAGGTAACCTCGGTCGGCGAAGTACTCCTCATCATCAGGTGGCACCGCGTGGCGATGTCGCCTCGGTGGTTCTGGGTTCTCCTCCGGGTGATGCCGCAGTCCATTGCTGTTCTCGATCACGGCGTCATCCTCGATCACACCGAGTCCCAGCACCCCAGGATCGGTTTCCGTTCTGCACTGAAGCGGATCCTCGCCGAAGCGCTCCCGATAGCCCGACATCACGCGCTCGACAAGGCCATCTTCGCTGCCGATCGTGGCCTGCATGGCATCGTGCACCCGGGGCGCGAGCTGCTGCTGGGCGCGTCGCAGGCAGGCCATCACCTGGGCCGCCACCTCCGGTGGCGACAGGTCTCGGATCTTCTCATTGAGCGCCAGGTCGGTAAGCGCTCCGGTGGAGTCCACGGTGACCCGGACCGCGCCGTCCGCCGAGACCTCGGTCGCCTGGATCTGCTCAATTTGCGCCCGCATGGTGTGGAACTGCGCGGCCTTGCTGGCGAACCCCTGCGTCCACTGCGACAGCCGCTGCTCCATCTGGTCGGAGTCGGTGTCGAACATGCGACCTCCTGAGGAACCGCTGACGGGCTGGCCGGCGGTGATAGTACGGTCACCCACGGCGCAGTGAGGAGGGCAGGGCGATGGCAGTCGGCTTCCAGCACGCCAGCGCGCAGCTGGCGGGTGTCGCCGCGCAGCAGAACTCGCTGGCGGCCGCCGTGGCCGCCGGCGAGCTGTGGATGGAGGCCGGCGTCGCCGAACGCGCCGCCGCCCGCTGCGAACAGGCAGTCCGGGACATCGACGACCTCGTCTACGACGCTCGGGATCTCGCCCGGAAGCGCAAGTTCGGTGACAACGAGGACGGGCAAGCTGCCGCTGAGCGATTTGCTCAGGCTGGCCAGGACTACATCGACACGATGAGGAACTCACAACAGGTGTTTCGGAACATGGCGGCCACCTACCGGGCGGCCGCCCGCACGGTCAACGAGGCCGATGCAACAAATGAGCAGATGTTCCGGGGTGGGTCCGTATGAAACGAGTTCTCGTGGTCATGCTGACGCTCGTCGCAGCTGGATGCGGCTCCCAGGCGTCGGGTCCCGCTCCACTGAGGGTGGTGGCTGACGCCAGCGAGGTAGATATGTGCACCATCCTGACCGATGTCGAGCTCACCGGACTGGGTATCGATGTGAACAGCCGCAAGCAGGTGAACAGGCTGGGCTTAGTCGGCTGCAAGTGGCAGGGCACGCCCTTTCTGTTGGGTCTAGAGCGGGATAAAGAAACCATCGCATCGTATAAAGCCCGCCGGCATGATCCAGCGTTCACCAGCTTCGCCGACAACACGGTGAACGGCCGGACCGCGGCCTATCTCTCGGTAGATCGAGACCAAGCGGACTGCACACAATTGATGGATGGCGGGCAGGTGTCGCTCGTGGTGAATGTGGCGCCGGCGGGCCTATACGCCGGACCGAAGATCGACTCGTGTGCGGAGGCGTTGCGGATCGCCCAGATGATGGAGTCTCGTCTGCCGAAGGCAGGGAGTTGACATGGATGGGCCGATCGGAGTCGTGGCGGGCCTGCTGGGATTCGGTGGGACCAGCGGTAATGATCACGGGTCCAGTAACTGGGCCGCCTGGGGGCATCCGGAGATCTACTCGATGCTGCATGACTCGGTCGAGCCAGGCGATATCGGTGATGCTGCGGGGGCGTGGCGCGATCAAGGCCGGAACACAGCGGATGTCCTGACTGGGTTCACTCGCGACCTGAGCGGGATCGTGACCGGTGGTTGGCGTGGCGTAGCCGCCGACGCGGCGTCCGCCTCCCTTCCGCCAATCGATCAGTGGTCGACCAGCGTGACCGACACCGCGGACCGCACCACCCAACTGATGGACGTGTCCGGGGCGTCTGTCGCGCAGGCCAAGGCCAGCGTGCCCCCGCCGAGATCCCACGACTGGGGGGAATCACTGCGCAGTTTCGCCATCGCCGGTCCGGCCGGCGCGATGGTCGATGCAGTGGTGCAGGAGCAGGAGCAGTCCGACGCACACGCTGAGGCGGTGCGGATCATGGACAACCTGTACTCCGCGCCGATCACCGACCACAGCGCCGCCGTACCGACCTACCCACAGCTGATTGATCCGACGCTGCAGCCACCTGATCAAGCCCCGACCGCCGGTCCGGCACCCGCCACCCTCTACTCCGGGGCCGGGGCCGCCACGCACGGCGGCGGTCACGTTGCCGGCGCCCCGCCCACTGCCGCTTCGTTGCAGGGTGTGACCAGCGGGGGGAGCATTCCGGCGCCCCATGGTGGCGGCCATGTAGCGCCCGACCAGCCCATCACCCGACCCCAGAACGGAGGCGGCCAGATGCCAGCCGCGGCGGATGCTCCGATCATGGCGCAGGCCGTGGGAGGCAGTACCGCCGGGCGAACTCGGGCGCCGGGTAACTGAACGCCGCTCGGCGGTGGGGGCACCGGTAGATCATCTGCGAGTACTGGTGGGCATCTGAGCGGTATCGGGTATCCGAGCGGGGTCGGGCGCGGCCCGGAACACCCCGCCGCATTCGGCCCGCGCCCCTCGGGTGCCGCCGCCGAGGCCGCTGAGAGCCGGGCAGGCAGCCTGGGTCGCGGCACCGGCGTGGCGGCGGCTGGTCGCGCCGGGTCCGGCGAGATGATGGCGCCGGTGGGCGCCGGACGTGGCAAGGGCGGCGAGGACTCCGAGCACCGGCGCCCCTCCTACCTCATCGAGATGGACGACATCTTCGCCGACGGCCGCAAGGTCGCCCCAGCGGTGATCGGTGAGGACCCGGCCGGACAGGGCGGCTCGTCATGATGCCGTTGGGATGGCGGCTCTCCGCCACGCAATGGGACTTCCTCGCCGAGGCGCTGCGGCTGGAGCGCTACCCGGCGCCGATCCAGGTCCGTTCGCACGGGACGACTGCCCTCGAGCGCAGTCGCATCCAGGCGCAGACCAGCGAGGAGCTCAGCCGGCTCGGCCTGATGCGCGCCGGCCGGGTAGACGCCGATCTGGAGGCTGCGCTGTGCCTGCTACGCCGGCCGGCGAGTTGGCTGGACTCGGTGTGGCTTCCCGACGCTGCGGCTGGTCAGCCGATTCGGGTGCTCGCAGCACGGGGTGGCGCCATGGGAGTCTGCGCGCTGCAGCACCCCTCGAACCCCGGCGCCACAGTGTTGGATGTGATTCCCGCGGCAGGGCTAGCGGCGGCGGTAGTGAGCAGGCTGCCTGCGCACCCAGCGGGCCGCAGCCCCGCTGTGACGCTCGCCCTGCCACCAAGTCCCGATCGGCTGACGCAGCGCAGTGGTGGTGTGCTGGTGTCGGCGTCTCCGGTGCGGACCAACGTTGAGCGCGACAGCGCCGCCGTTTCTGCGATCCTGGACCAACCCCACGCGCGGGCTGGGCAGATCGCCGCAAACCTACGGGATTCCTCGGGCCGGGTACGTCGATCATCCGTGTTGCGCTGGTGTGATAACCGGGACGGCCGATACCAGGTCACCGTCGCTTCGTGCCCGGACGAGTCCAGATCCCTCACCGTCGCGCCCTGCGACCCCCACCGCCTGGGCGAGGCCATCCAGGGCCTCCTCACCGCTTTAGACTGATCTGCGGCAGCTGCTTTACCTCCACCGGCAGCCGTGCTGCCGACACTCAGTGCAGCGATCCATCCGGGTAGCTGGAGATCAGCCCGCGCAGCGTGAGAAGGTAGCGCCCGTGCGACATGTCCTGCGTGCCGGCGGCGCAACCCGCCGCGTCGCTCTCGGATTCGCCGGGATAGCCGCCGTTGCGGTGCTGATCGGTGGTTGCGGTTCGAGTCAGCTCAGCGCCGCGGCGTTCATCGGCGGCACCGAGATCCCGCTGTACCAGGTACACGACCAGCTGGTGACAGTGCTGAACAAGGAAGGTCCGCAGGCTCGCAACCAGCTGGCGGCGGGCCGCCAGCTCGATGACGTATCGCGCAAGATTCTCACCGTGCGGATCAGGCACCAGCTGCTCGACATCGCCGCGCGGCGAGCCGGCCTGGCCGTCGACCAGGGGCAGGTCGATCGCTTGATCAAAGAGGTCGGGGGGGCCGAGGCCGCGTCCAAGGGCACGATCTTTGATGCCAGCTCCTACCGGGAGCGGGCCAAAGACAAGGTGCTCATGGCCGCGCTGGGTCGCGCCGCCTTGCTCAACAGCGCGGTGACCGTGGATTACACCACCGCAGACACCCGAACCGCGGCCAAACAGCGGGTTGAGGAGTTCTCCCAGGCCGGGTCCAAGCGGGCCCGGCAGTTGATCGACGCTGACGTTCGGGCCGGTAAGGACGCGGAGCTGGGCAAGCGAATCGTGGCCGCGGACGACCCGATCTTCGCCACCACCCCGGCGTTTGGTGTCGCAGAGGGCACGGTGGTCGCCTTCCAGGTTGCGGACACCAAGCCCTGGGTGGTCATGGTGGTCAAGAATCGTGCCGATCGTGGTGCCCAGCCATCCGAACACGCGCCTGCGATCGATCAGATCCAACCCGCGGTGCTGGAGGCGGTGGGTCTGCGCCAGCTGGCCCGGGTGGCCGATGAGGTGGGAGTACGACTCAATCCCCGGTACGGCTTGTGGGATCCGGTGACTCTCCAGGTCGTCTCTGATGAGAACGAGACCGGCGGCTTCGTGGCGCCGTTACGCGTCGCCCCTCGAGTGTGAGCGCTGTTGCCGCCGGGCCGGTTGTGATCACGTTGTCCCACCGGCTCGGCGCGGTGCTACCGGCGGCGGCAGCTCGCCTGCTGCGGGACGGGAGACCCCTACACGCCGACACCGACGTGCCGGCAGAGCTGGCGCAGCTGTGCGGAGCGCAACCCGTCGGTGAGGACATGCAAGGGCTCCTACTCACGATGGACTCGGGCAACGGCGCGGCGGCTCGCTGGGTGGCCTCCGGTGCGGTCGTGCTGCACACACCTGAACCGGTAGGCATCGCGTTGCTGGACGCCGCCGCGGTGATGGACCGGTTGCGTTCCCCCGGTGGCTGCCCCTGGGACGCTGAACAAACCCACCGCTCGCTGATGCCCTACCTCATCGAGGAGGCCTACGAGCTCTACCAAGCGCTCGAGGACAGCGACACCGATGCGGTCCGCGAGGAGCTCGGTGATGTCCTGCTACAGGTGCTCTTCCACGCCCGGATTGCGCAGGATATGCCCGGAGGCTTCGACATCGACAGCGTGGCCGGCGACCTGGTGACCAAGCTCGTCACGAGGCACCCGCACGTCTTCGCGGGCAGCGAGGAGGTGAGTACCGCCGCTGATCAGGAACTCCGATGGGAACAACTCAAGCGCACCGAAAAGCGCCGCGAGTCCAGCATCGACGGGATCGCGCTGGGCCAGCCCGCCGTCGCGCTGGTGGCCAAGCTGGTCTCCCGGACGATGAAGGCGGGTCTTCCGGATGACCTGCTGCCCAGTATCGACGGCTTGCCCCGGGCCGATGTTGGCACCGGCGCGTCGTTGTTCGCGCTGTCCGCGGCGGCGAAGCTAGCCGGGGAGGATCCCGAAGCGGCGCTGCGCAGCGCCGCGCTGCAGTTCGCCGACGACGTGCGGACCGCCGAGCGCTCCGCCAGAGCTGCCGGGTTGGACTCCGACCGGCTCACCACCCAACAGTGGCGAGAGTATTGGCCAGCAGCGCCGGACCCGTGAGTGATCCTGCTAGTTGGCGACGAGCCGCAACTCGCATCGCCACTCACGGGCTGTGCATGCTGGGCGTATCTCCGCAGCGTGGACCTCGTTGATCTGTCGATGAGTGGTGACGAGCGAGCCGGTGCGCGAACCGGGCGAATCGGGCAGTCAGGCAAGGAGTGGTTTCGCCGAGGAATGCCTCGAGTGTCGCACTATCTGGTGCGCGGAGTGTTGTCCGGTGGCGCGTTGGCCTGTGCTGGCCTGGTGCTCGCTGGTCTGAGCTCGGTAGCCGCTCCGCTGCCCGACCGCGGACTGGCCGCTCCGGCGCCTGCGGCGTTGGCCGCGCCCGCCGCGTTGCCGGATGTGGCGGAGCCCGCCGCCCAGCCTGTTGCTGGGCTCGCGCCTGCCCAGCCTGCCGATCAAGCGGGGCGCCAGACCGTCAATCTCCCGGTGCAGATTCCTGAACCCGAGAAGGCGAACCCGGCCAACGGACCGCAAGTGGCATTCGCTGATTGGGCTACCAAGATGGCCCGCGTCACGGACATCCCGCAGCGGGCGCTGGAGGCATACGCGAACGCTCACGCGATCATG
>DASYMC010000327.1:0-2302 GCA_036009255.1 Pseudonocardiaceae bacterium | reverse complement strand
CAGACCCGTGACAGTAGCGGGCAGGCCCACCTCGCGGGCAGCGCGCCGGACTCCCAGATCCGTCGGCACGAAGGCGTCCGGATCGCCCAGCGCGCGCATCGCGATCGTTTCGATGGTCCAGGGACCGAGCCCGGGCAGGGCCGCAAGCTGAGCCCGCGCCTGGCGCCAATCGCTGGCCGGACCGAGCTCGATCTCACCGCCGGTTAGACCGAAGTTTCGTGATCTTCGTGCGGGGGTTCGTGTGCTGACCTGCCCGGATGCGCTGAGACGGTCCAAGATTGTAGGCAGAATAGACGGTGTGTCTGCTGGGTGATCCGGGTGGATTGTGGCAGGATGCCGCGCATGGGCCGATGTGCTACAGGCAGTGTTCATGTGGTCAGGGTTCGGAGTCGGCACACGGTGGCTTCCGGGGAGACCCGGGCGTATGAGTCGGCGTTGCTGCGGCGCTCGTTCCGCCGCCCCGATGGGACGGTGGGCAAGCAGACGGTGGCGAATTTGTCGATGCTGCCGGCCGCGGCGGTGGACGCGGTCGATGCGGTGCTCAAGGGTAAGACGCTCATCGAGGCCGGGGCGGCGTTGTCGGTGGCCGCGTCGCGCCCGCACGGGCATGCCGCGCTGGTGCACGCCGCCGCGGGGAAGCTGGGGTTCCCGGCGCTGCTGGGCCCGGCGTGCCGGGAACGGGACCTGGCCTATGCGCTGATCGTCTCCCGGGTGCTGCGCCCGCGCCCGAAGCTGGCGACGCTGGCCTGGTGGAAGGACACCACGCTGGGCACCGACCTCGGAGTCGCCGCCGCGGGCCGGGATGAGGTTTACGCGGCGATGGATTGGCTGCTGGAACGCCAGGACGCTATCGAGGCCAGGCTGGCGGGGCGGCATCTGCGTGAGGGCGGGATGGCGATGTTCGACCTGTCGTCCTCGTGGGTGGAAGGCAGCCACTGCGAGCTGGCCGCCCGGGGCTACTCCCGGGACGGCCGCAAGGGCAAGCCGCAGATCGAGTACGGGCTGCTCACCGACCCCGAGGGCCGGCCGGTCGCGATCCGGGTCTTTCCCGGCAACACCGCCGACCCTGCCACGTTCACCGAGGCCGTCACGCTGGTCCGCGAGAAGTTCGGGCTGCGGGAGCTGACCCTCATCGGGGACCGGGGGATGATCACCTCGGCGCGGATCGAGGCGCTCAAAGACCTCGGCGGGCTGAGCTGGATCACCTGCCTGCGCGCCCCCGCCATCGCCAAACTCGCCGCCGACGACGGGCCGCTGCAACTCACTCTGTTCGACCAGCAAGACCTGGCCGAGATCAGCCATCCCGACTACCCAGGAGAGCGGCTCATCGCCTGCCGCAACCCGGCCCTGGCCACCGAGCGCGCCCGCAAGCGCGAGGAGCTGCTCACCGCGACCGAGACCCTGCTCGCCCCCTTGGTGGCCGCCGTGACCGAGGGCCGGCTGAGCGGGGCCGATCAGATCGGGATCAAGACCGGCAAACTGATCAACAAGTTCAAGATGGCCAAACACTTCGACCTGGCGATCACCGATACCAGCCTCACCCTCACCCGCAAGACCACCCAGATCGCCGCCGAAGCCGCACTCGATGGCATCTACGTCATCCGCACCCCCGTGCCCGCCAGCGAACTCGACGCCCCCGCCACCGTCCTCGCCTACAAAAACCTCGCTCACCTCGAACGCGACTTCCGCTCAATCAAGGCCGACGATCTGGACCTGCGCCCCATCCACCACTACCTCAGCGACCGGGTCCGCGCCCACGTGCTGATCTACATGCTCGCCGCCTACCTGGTCTGGCACCTCCGCCGCCAACTCGCCGAACTGACCTACACCGACCAAACACCACCCACCCACGACAACCCCGTCGCCCCGGCCACCAGATCGCACAGCGCCGAACGCAAAGCCGCCCGCCACACCGGCGACACCGGCACACCCCTGCACAGCTTCCGCGGCCTGCTCGAGCACATGGCCACCCTCACCCGCAACACCATCACCCTCGCCCAGGCCACCTTCGACAAAATCACCACCCCCACACCCACCCAGCAACGAGCCTTCGACCTCATCGGCACCCCGATCCCGCTCAACCTGAAGTAGACAGAGCAAAACCACCATCACCAGCAAAACCCCAGATCAGCGCAGTACACCGACCTCAAGATCACGAAACTTCGGGCTAAACAGCCCGTTGCCGAAACGCACCGCGTAGAGGTCCTGGGTGGCCTCCTTGCCCAGGAAGTGGTCGATCCGGAACACCTGGGACTCGTCGAGCACCTGATGAACCGCGCGGTCGAGGGCACGAAAGGAGTCC
>DASYMC010000326.1:0-8544 GCA_036009255.1 Pseudonocardiaceae bacterium | reverse complement strand
ACCAGGGGGCCTTCGTCCGCGACCGTGACCCCCGCGAGTTGGCGGATCTATTCGAGGCGCGGACGTGCCTGGAGGGCAACGTCGCCGTGCTAGCCGCTCATCGCAGGACTGCGGCGCAGCTCGACGAGCTCGAGGCGATCCTGGATCGGCAGGCCGGCACCGACGATCCCGGCGAGCAGGCCCGGATCAACGCCGAGTTCCACGTCTGCCTGGCCGCCTGCTCGCAGAACACGGTGCTCACCGATTATCTGCGTGATCTCAGCAAGCGGGTGCGGTTCTACTTCCTGCCGACGGCGGCGTTTCGACGGTCGAACTCGCTGGCTGAACACCAGGGCATCGTGAACGCCGTCCGGCGCCGTGACGGCGACCTGGCCCAAGCCCTTGTCCGCGTGCACGTCGCCGACACTCGCGCCGCCGCCGTCCGCGCGATGGCCGACGGCACCGTGAGCCGCCCGGTACCGCTGTAGCACCGCACCTCTCGGTCACATCAATCGAATGTATGTTCGATTATGTGCGAGAATGGAGCTGACTCGTCCTTCTGATGGGGGCAGCGATGGGCTGGAATAACCCGCCGGTGCGGTGGGCTGATTTGGAGCGTGCGCTGTCCGGGCGGTCCAGATCAGGACACCGTGCCGAAGAGCCTCCCGGTGACGGCGGGGACAGCCCGGCATGGACACGTCATCGGGACCGGTACGAGCCACCGCCGGCTCAGCACCCACCCACGGATATCCAGCCGCGCATTCCCTATGCCGAGCTGCACTGCCACTCCAACTTCAGCTTCCTGGACGGGGCCAGCCACCCCGAAGAGCTGGTCGAGGAGGCGGCCCGGCTGGGTCTGGAGGCGATCGCGATCACCGATCACAACGGGATGTATGGAGTGGTGCGCTTCGCCGAGGCGGCCCGCGAGTTGGGGGTCAAGACCGTGTTCGGGGCGGAGCTGTCCCTCGGTCTCACCGCATCACAGAACGGGACAGCCGATCCGGAGGGTGAGCACCTGCTCGTGCTGGCCCGGGATCCCGAGGGTTATCGCAGGCTGTCCCGGGTGATCAGCGACGCCCAGATCGCCGGACGGGAGAAGGGCAAGCCGGTCTATGACCTCGACGCCGTAGCCGCCGCCGCGGGTGGGCACTGGCTGGTGCTCACCGGTTGCCGCAAGGCAGCGGTGCGGGCGGCGCTGGAGCGCGAAGGTCCGGTCGCCGCGGCAGCGCAGCTACACCGGCTGACCGAGCTGTTCGGCGCGGGCAACGTCGTCGTCGAGCTCACCGCCAACGGCTTGCCCCACGACACCGAGCGAAACGATGCGCTCGCCACGCTGGCTAGGGCGCACGGGCTGGGCACCGTCGCCACCACCGCCGCGCACTACGCCACCCCGTCCCGGCACCGGCTGGCCACCGCACTGGCCGCGGTCCGGGCCCGGCGCAGCCTCGACGAGATGGATGGCTGGCTTCCGGCTGCGGCGACGGCACATCTGCGCTGCGGTACCGAGATGGCCGAGAAGTTCGCCCGCTGGCCCGGAGCTGTTGAGCGGGCCGCCGCGCTGGGCCGGGAGTGCGCCTTCGACCTGCACCTGGTGGCGCCGGACCTGCCGCCGTTCACCGTCCCCAGCCCGCACACCGAGGCCAGCTGGCTGCGCGAGCTCACCTGGCTCGGCGCGGCCATCCGCTACGGCAGCTACGACGAGCGTCCCGGCGCTTACCACCAGATCGAGCACGAGCTGGCAGTCATTGAGGAGAAGAACTTCCCCGGCTACTTCCTCATCGTGCACGACATCGTGGCGTTCTGCCGGCAGGCGGACATCTTCTGCCAGGGTCGGGGCTCGGCGGCCAACTCCGCGGTCTGCTACGCGCTGGGCATCACGAGTGTCGACGCGGTGGCGATGGACCTGCTCTTCGAACGGTTCCTCGCCCCGGACCGGGACGGCTACCCCGACATCGACCTGGACATCGAGTCCGATCGCCGGGAGGAGGCCATCCAGTACGTCTACCGGCGATACGGCCGGGACTGTGCTGCCCAGGTCGCCAACGTGATCACCTACCGGGCCCGCTCGGCGGTGCGGGACGTGGCCAAGGCGCTGGGTTACTCGACTGGCACCCAGGACGCCTGGAGCAAGCAGATCGACCGGTGGGGGCCGTTGGGGCGGGCTGGCGGAGAGACCGACATTCCCGAACCGGTGCTGGCGCTGGCCGCCGAGCTGGAGGGGTTCCCGAGGCATCTGGGCATCCACTCCGGTGGCATGGTGATCTGCTCCCGTCCGGTGGCTGAGGTCTGCCCGGTGGAGTGGGCCCGGATGGAGCACCGCTCGGTGGTGCAGTGGGACAAAGATGATTGTGCTGCTGCGCGTCTGGTGAAGTTCGACCTGCTCGGGCTCGGGATGCTCTCCGCGCTGCACTACGCGGTCGATCTGGTGGCCCGCCACTACCGGCATAAAGTCCGGCTCTCGGATCTGCAACCCGCCGACCCGGCCGTCTACGCGATGCTGGCCCGGGCCGATTCGGTCGGGGTGTTCCAGGTGGAGTCCCGCGCGCAGATGGCCACCTTGCCCCGGCTCAAACCGCGCTGTTTCTACGACCTGGTCGTCGAGGTGGCGTTGATCCGCCCCGGCCCGATTCAGGGCGGCTCGGTGCACCCCTACATCCGGCGCCGCAACGGCCAGGAGGAATGGGACTACGACCACCCGCGGTTGGCCGGCGCGCTGCGTAAGACACTGGGGGTGCCGCTGTTCCAGGAGCAGTTGATGCAGATGGCCATCGACGTCGCCGACTTCTCCGCCGCCGAGGCCGACGAGCTGCGCCGCGCGATGGGCGCCAAACGCTCCACCGAGCGGATGGAACGCCTCCGTGAGCGGCTGTTTCGCGGAATGGCCAGTCATGGCATCGTTAACGAGCTCGCCGAGAAGATCTACGCCAAGCTGCTGGCCTTCGCCAATTTCGGCTTCCCGGAAAGCCACTCGATCAGCTTCGCCTCGCTGGTCTACTACAGCGCCTGGTTCAAGCACTACTACCCGGCAGCGTTCTGCGCCGCCCTGCTACAGGCCCAGCCGATGGGCTTCTACTCCCCGCAGTCGCTGATCGCCGACGCCCGACGCCACGGCGTCACGGTTCGTGGCCCGGACATCAACGCCAGCGGGGTACACGCCGGGCTGGAACCGGCCGCGGAGGGTGCGCCAGAACAAGCGGTGCGCCTGGGGTTGGCCATGGTGCGCACGGTGGGCCAGCCGCTGGCCACCAAGCTGGTGCAGGAGCGGAATGCACACGGCCGCTATCGCAGCATCGCCGACGTCGCGCACCGGGTGGGCCTGAGCACCGCTGCAGCCGAGGCGCTGGCCACCGGCGGCGCCTTCGACGAGCTGACCCCGCAACGCCGGCAGGCACTGTGGTCGGCCGGAGCAGTGGCCGCGCAGCGACCGGACCGGCTCCCCGGCACCGCGGTCGGAACCCAGGCCCCACCGCTGCCCGGGATGAGCGCGCTGGAGCTTGCCGCTGCCGACGTCTGGGCCACCGGGGTCTCGCCAGGCAGTTTCCCCACCCAGTTCCTCCGCGCCGACCTGGCCGCACTGGGTGTGGTGCCCGCCGCTGAGCTGACCGAGCGAGAGGACGGCCAGCGGGTGCTGGTCGCCGGCGCGGTGACCCACCGGCAGCGCCCGGCCACCGCGGGCGGGGTCACCTTCCTCAACCTGGAGGACGAGACCGGCATGGTGAACGTGATCTGCTCGCCCGGTTTCTGGGTGCGGTACCGCACTGTGGTGCGGGCCTGCCCGGCGCTGCTGCTGCGTGGCCGGCTGCAGGCCGCCGAGGGAGTGATCAACGTGCTGGCCGAACATGCCGCACCGCTGGACATGCGGGTGCGCTCGAGCTCGCGTGATTTCCGTTAGCCGCGAGATCCGCGTTCCGTTACCGGCTTCGTTGGCATTATCCTGTCTGATATTTTCTCTAATTTTTACCTTGAGTCCGGCCGATGCGCCCGGAATCGTCGGTACCCCATCGTAGAATTGGGCCATGTCGACGGCACCGGTGTGGCAGCGCAGCGACGCTGACTTGCTTGCCGAGCTGGGCGCGTTGGAAACGCAAATGCATTCCACCTGGGCGCAGATGCTCTCTGTCGTCGCCGAAATCGAGTCCCGCAGTATGGCACCCGGACTGGGGTATGGCAGCACAGTGGAATTGGTGCGAGCGATCGCCCGGATACCCCGCAGCGAGGCCCGAGCCCGGGTGAATGCCGCCGCCGACGTGCTGCCCAGCCGCGGGATCGGTGGCGCGCCGGTGGAGCCGAAGCTCCCGACCACGGCGGCCGCGGTGGCCGACGCGGCGATCGGCGCCGCGGACGTCGCGGTGATCCGCTCGGTCCTCGCGCGCATCCCCCCACACCTGCGCGCGGACACCCGCGCCGAGATCGAGGCCGAGCTGGCCCATCACGCCCGCACACTGGACGCTGGCCAGTTGGGGATCTTGGGCAAGCGGATCCTCGCCTATTTCGATCAGGACGGTCGCCGCCCCAACGACACTCCTGAGACCCGCCGGTCACTGCGCTTCCACGAGCGGGACGGAGGCTATGAACTGGCCGGATGGCTGGATCGGGAAGCCGCCGAGATCCTCCGCTCCGCGCTGAGCCCGCTCGCCGCGCCCCGCCCGACCACCGACACCGAAATCGACCTGCGCACCGCGGCGCAACGCGACGCCGACGCCCTCGTCGAACTCGCGCAACGAGCCCTCAGAGACGGTGAGCTGCCCACCGAAGGTGCGGAGCGCCCGCAAGTCGTGGTCACCGTGAGCCTGCCCGTGCTGCAAGGTCGGATCGGCTCGGCATCGCTGGCGCTGGGTGGTCCGATCAACGCGGACGTCGCCCGCCGACTCGCCTGTGACGCGAGCGTCATCCCGGTGGTGCTGGGCTCCCGGGGTGAACCACTGGATGTGGGGCGCGCCAGCCGCACCGTCCCCGCCGCGATCCGCCGCGCGGTCATTCTCCGAGATGGCGGATGTGCGTATCCGGGGTGTTCAGTACCGGCCCGCTGGTGCGACATTCACCACATTGTCCATTGGGTTGACAACGGGCCTACCAGCCTGGAGAACTGCGTGGCACTTTGCGGTCGACACCACCGACTCCTCCACCATTCCCAGTGGCGAATCCAGATGACCGACGGTATCCCAGAATTCCATCCCCCACCCTGGCTCGGCGGCCCATCACGCACCAATCCCCTCCACACCGTCCCCGACCTGATCCGAATCCGCCAGTAGCGCGCATCAGGTTGACCACCCAACGAAGCTCCGCTAATGGGGGCGATTCATCAAGATCGAATCGTCCCGTGAGCCCGCCTAACTTTTCCGCCAGCTCAACTCGCCGCCAGACGTCGATGGGGCGCGGCCTGATCTGGGTGGGCGAGCTGGCAGGGTGGGGGCATGGGCGAGACCGTCGAGGAGTGCGCCACCGGCGAGGATTTCACCGATGCGGTGTTCGCCGATGAGGAGTGGGAGGGGCGCAGCTTCGTCGACTGCCGCTTCACCGACGCCGATCTGCGTGGCCTGCGAACCCGTAGCTGCCGGTTTACCAACTGCGACTTCACCCACGCCGACCTCGGCGCCTCGCAGCACCGCGCGAGCGCCTTCCTCACCTGCACCTTCCAGCGCACCATGCTGGCCGAGTCGGTACTGGAGAGCTGCTCGTTAATGGGCAGCACGATCAACGGCTGCCGGCTACGGCCGTGGACGCTGCGCGAGGTCGACCTGCGTTTCACCGCGCTGGGCCACGCCGATCTGCGAGAAGTGGTGCTCGCCGGCTTGAGATTGACCGAGGCGAACCTGGTGCAGGCCGACCTGCGGGGCGCCGACCTCTCCGGAGCCGACCTGACCGGGGCCCGGATGCTGGGCGCCCGGCTGGAGAACGCCGACCTGCGCGGAGCCCGGCTGGACGCTGACGCCTTGGTACAAGCCCGCCTGTCCGGCGCCCGAATCGACGTGGACACCGCCATTCGCTACGCCGCGGCGAACGGCCTGCGGGTGGACCCGAATGAAGGCAGGTGACGGGACGCGACGGCAGAGCGTGCGACCGGATGCAAGGATGTTTGGCGTGAGCGCGATCATGCTGGATGGCAAGGCGACCAGGGACCAGATCTTCGCGGATCTCCAAGTCCGGGTGGCGGCATTACGCAGCAGGGGAGTGACTCCGGGGCTAGGTACCGTCATCGTCGGCGACGATCCTGGGTCGCATGCCTATGTCCGGGGCAAGCACAGCGACTGCGCGAAGGTCGGCATCACCTCGATCCGCCGCGACCTACCCGCGACCACCAGCCAGGACGAGCTGTTCGCGGTGATCGACGAGCTGAACGCCGACCCGGCCTGCACCGGCTACATCGTGCAGCTGCCGCTGCCTCCAGAGATTGATACCGGCGCCGTGCTGGAGCGGGTGGATCCCGACAAGGACGCCGACGGACTGCACCCGGTGAACCTTGGCCGTCTCGTGCTCGGCGTGCCGGCACCGCTGCCATGCACCCCGCGGGGGATCGTGGAGCTGCTCCGGCACTTCGACGTGCCGATCGCCGGCGCCGACGTGACCATCGTGGGCCGCGGCATCACCGTGGGCCGCGCGCTGGGACTGCTGCTCACCCGGCGCAGCGAGAACGCCACCGTCACGCTGTGCCACACCGGGACCCGTGACCTCGCGGCCGAAACGTCCCGAGCCGACATC
Organism: Pseudonocardiaceae bacterium; assembly: GCA_036009255.1. Classification (GTDB taxonomy): domain Bacteria; phylum Actinomycetota; class Actinomycetes; order Mycobacteriales; family Pseudonocardiaceae. Next base: position 1,866 of record DASYMC010000326.1, on the reverse strand, counting down.
GTCGTCGTCGCAGCGGGGAGACCTGGGCTGCTCACCGCCGACATGGTCAAGCCGGGGGCAGCGGTGGTCGACGTGGGGATCACCCGCACCGCGGCCGGGCTGACCGGGGACGTCGACCCGGCGGTGGCCAAGGTCGCCGGGTACCTGTCGCCGGTTCCCGGCGGGGTAGGGCCGATGACCAGGGCGATGTTGCTGGCCAACGTCGTCGAGGCCGCCGAGCGGCACTACCAGTCGTGACCGCGCGGACGAGCCTGCGGCCACAGCTGGCCTTCGGGGTGATCCTCGCGGTGGTGGCGGTGGCCATGGTGCGCATCACCCAGTACCACTGGCGGGAGGGCACCGTGATCATCGGTGGTGCGCTGCTGCTGGCCGCCGGGTTGCGAGCGGTGTTGCCGCCCGAACGGACCGGGTTGCTCGGGATCCGCCGCCGGGCCCTGGACGTGCTCACCTACGGCGTCTTCGGTCTGCTGATGCTGGCTGTGGCGCTGACGATCACCGGGGGACCGCTGGCCGCTGGTTGAGTCCGGCGCGGTTGATAGCCTCCCGGAATGGCACGTTCGGGCAAGGTCGCGGTCATCGGGGCCGGCTTCTACGGTTCCACCACCGCGCAGCGGCTGGCCGAGTACGACCTGTTCGACACCGTCGTGCTCACCGACATCATCGAGGGCAGGCCGGAAGGCCTTGCGCTGGACATGAACCAGTCCCGGCCGGTGGAGGGCTTCGAGACCAGGATTGTCGGCCAGACCACCGGCCGCGATGGCACGGGATACGAGGTGATCGCCGACAGCGACATCGTGGTGATCACCGCCGGTCTCCCCCGTAAGCCCGGGATGAGCCGGATGGACCTGATCGAGACCAACGCCCGCATCGTCCGGCAGGTCGCGGAGAACGTCGCCCGGCACGCCCCGGACGCGGTTGTCATCGTGGTGTCCAATCCGCTGGATGAGATGACCGCGCTGGCGCAGATCGCCACCGGATTCCCGAGGCAGCGGGTGATAGGTCAGGCCGGGATGCTCGACACCGCGCGGTTCAGTAACTTCGTCGCCGAGGAACTCGCTGTCCCGGTGTCCTCGGTGCGCACGCTGACCTTGGGCTCACACGGCGACACCATGGTTCCGGTGCCCAGCGCCTGCACGGTGGACGGGAAGCCCCTGACCGAATTGGTACCCGCCGAGAAGATCGACGAGCTGATCGCCCGTACCCGCAACGGCGGCGCCGAGGTGATCGCGCTGCTCAAAACCGGGTCGGCGTACTATGCGCCGTCCGCCGCGGCGGCCCGCATGGTGCGTGCCGTGCACGAGGATTCTGGTGCCGTGTTGCCGGTCTGCGCCTGGGTGGACGGCGAGTACGGGATCTCGGGTATCTATCTGGGTGTCACCGCCGAGCTGGGTCGAGCAGGGGTACGCCGGGTGGTCGAGACCGCGCTGACCGACATCGAGCTCGCCGAGCTGCACAAAGCCGCCGACGCCGTCCGGACCAAGCAGGCCGACGTGCAGCACCTGTGATGCTTCGCCACCACACGGACGCCACGGCCCGGCGGCACCGATCGTCGACACGCTGACCGATGCTTTCGTGGATCTGATGGCCGCCGATCCGGTGGCCTTCCGCACCAAGTTCCGCAAGATGGCCGCCGACCCGTTCGCCTTCTACCGCGGCAGCGCCTGCCTGTTCTACGCCGACGTCGCCGAGCTGGAGGATCCTTGGGCCGACGAGCGGACTCGCCGGGTATGGATCCAGGGTGACCTGCACGCGGAGAACTTCAGCACCTACCTCAACGCCCAGGGCGTGCTGATTTTCGACGTCAACGACTTCGACGAGGCCTATCTCGGTCATTTCACCTGGGACCTGCAGCGCTTCGCCGCCAGC
>DASYMC010000325.1:0-3234 GCA_036009255.1 Pseudonocardiaceae bacterium | reverse complement strand
CGCGTCGGCGTAGCCGGGCACAGTCCGCCGGATCCGCTCAGCAGGCAGATACTGGCGGCTGGACAGCAGGCACAGCACCAGGTTGACCAGACGCTCGGCGCGGGCGGCAGCTGTCACGGGGGCAGCCTACGGCCGGACTCGTCAGCGGCGTTGAGAGCCGGAGCATGACATGTCGTCTGCCCCTCGACCGGCAGCTTGACGACACCAATCGAGCAGCGGCGGCGATGCTGTTCCCGATCTCCTGCCACGAGCCGTTCGCGTGCCGTCCACCGGCCAACCGGAACTCCCGCGGCAGCTGGCCGAGTGCGACCTTACCGTCGAGTGCTCACAGTGGATGCAATTCGCTCTGTATACATGGGGATAACCCCAGGAATTCCGAAGGGAGGACCCCTCGCAGTCCGGGTGCGTGCCCCATCGTTCGGCGTCGCGTCCTACCGCATTCTTAGCACCCGGAAGGGCTGTCTTATCAGCCCAAATGAGAAACCTGGTGCGGCAGCGTGACTGCTGCGGATGAGGCGAGGTCATCGTGTCGGTGATATCGGTTCCGCAGGACTTCAACGAGGAGAAGCTCTACGTCGACCTTCGCTCGATCTTCGGACGCTCGCTCTTCCTGAAGTGTGAGGGCTTCAACTTCGCCGGCTCGATCAAGCTGAAGGCCGCAACCGAGATGGTTGAGGCCGCCGAGCGGGACGGATTCTTGACGCCGGGGTCGGTGCTGATCGAGTCCTCGTCCGGGAACCTGGGCGTGGCACTGAGCATGATCGCGGCGAGCAAGGGCTACCGGTTCGTATGCGTGACCGACTCCCGCTGCAACCTGGCGTCCAGGCGGCTGATGGAGGCGTTGGGCAGCCAGGTGCACATCATCGTCGAGCCGGCAGCCATCGGCGGCTTCCTCGGCGCACGCCTCGCCTACGTCCGCGCGCTGTGTGCCTCCAGCGATCGGTACGTGTGGCTCAACCAGTACACCAATCCGAACAGTTGGAAGGCGCATTACCGCACGACGGCCCCGGCGATCGCTGACGAATTCCCGCGGCTGGACGTGCTGTTCATCGGGACCGGTACCACCGGGACCCTGATGGGCTGCGCGCGCTACTTCCGGGAGTGGCACCGGCCAGTGTGGGTCGTCGCAGTAGACAGCGTCGGCTCGGTGACCTTCGGTGGTGCCCCGGGACGCCGGATGATTCCCGGCGTGGGCACGAGCGTCCGCCCGGAGCTGCTCGACGAGTCCTATGTGGACGAGGTGGTATGCGTCGAGGAGGCGGACACTATCCGTGCCTGCCATCGTCTGGCCCGAAGAGGATTCCTGTTCGGCGGCTCCACCGGCACGGTGGTCAGCGGCGCGATGGACTGGCTGGCCCAGCATGACACGCCGGAACTCACCGCGGTGGCCATCGCCCCCGATCTCGGCGAGCGCTACCTCGACACCATCTATCAAACCAACTGGCTGCAGGATCTTTACGGCGAGGACGTGTTCAGCTCCGACCAGCTGACGGCCGGTTCCCGGGCCGCCTGACCCATGCCAGCGGCCCGGCGTAACCCCACGGACCGGTAGGGCTAGCCCTACTTCGATTCGGGGGCCAGCTCTGCGGCCTCGGGGGCCCGCACCATCGCCGGTCGGGGACTCCGTTGACATGCTTTCCACCAGTATCCGACCAGGGAAAACGACCCTTGGCGGCCCCAAGGAGACATCATGACCGTCACATTGCTGCCTTCCGAGCGATCTGCCGCCGAGGTCCTCCCGGAGCTTGTGTTGGTCGCGGAGCACGCAAAGGGTCGGCGGGCTCGCCGTGATGAGCGGCTGGATCATGTGTTCGAGGAGCGTTGTGACTGGATCGACGAATACGGCCGGCCCGATCAGCTCGCGGTCGACTCCCACGACCTGCGGCTGACCTACCACGAGCTGGACGCGCGTACCAATCAGCTGGCCCGGTACCTGCGTCTGTCCGGCGCCAGCGCGGGTGATCGGATCGCGCTGCTGTTCGACCGGCCCGTCGATGCCTACCTCGGCATGCTGGCGGTGCTGAAGATCGGCGCAGCGTACGTGCCACTGGATGTGGGTTCCCCCGCCGACCGGCTGGCCTACATCGTTGCGGACGCGCAAGTGACGATGGTGCTGACCCATTCCGACGTGCGTGAGCGGGTCGAGCACATTAAGGCGCTGACCGCCCCAGACATCGAGCTGCTCTTCATCGATGATGCGGCCCCGCTGATCGCCGAGTTGAACGAGTGCCGATTGCTGCCTGTGGAGCGCGGTAGCCACCAGGATCAGCTGGCTTATATCATCTACACCTCCGGCTCGACCGACCGCCCGGAACGCGTTGCGATCGATCACCCGAGCATCTGCAACTTCGTCCGGGTCGCCGCCGAGACCTACGGCATCCGCCTCAGCGACCGAGTTTACCAGGGCCTAACGGTCGCGTTCGACTTCTCGGTCGTGGAGATCTGGGTGCCATGGGTAGCTGGCGCGACACTGGTTCCCAAACCGCCCGGCGTGGGCTTGCTGGGCCAGGACCTGCACGAATTCCTCAGCGAGCGCCACGTCACGGCGATGTGCTGCGTTCCGGCCCTGCTGGCCACCATCGAGGACGATCTGCCCAACCTGCGGTTCCTGCTGGTTTCCGGGGAGGCCTGCCCGCAGGACCTGGTAGCCCGCTGGCACAAAGCCGGCCGCCGGTTCCTCAACGTCTACGGGCCGGCCGAAGCCACCGTCACGGATCCCTACCGCGCGCTGATCGAGCTGACGACCGGCACCGAGAGGGACCTCGCGACGGCGCTCGCGGAGCCCGTGCCCACCCCGATCGAGAACAACCTCGCCGAGGTGCTGGCTGACATCGTGCGCATCGAGCGGGTGTCGGTCGATAGCCACTTCTTCGATGACCTCGGTGCTGACTCGATGGTGATGGCCCGATTCTGTGCACGGGTCAGAAAGCGGGCGGATCTGCCGACGGTGTCGATGAAAGACATCTACCAGCACCCAACGATCAGAAGCCTGGCGACAGCGCTCGCGGAGCCCGCGCCCACCCCCATCGAGTCGTCGCTTTCGCCGTCGCTCGAGGTGGCGACCCACGTTGCGCGCGGTAGGCGGCTCCGACTGGTCCCGACCGGCACGCTGCGGTACGTCCTCTGCGGAACGCTGCAGCTGCTGTTCTTCCTCGGGTATTGCTACCTCGCTGCGCTTCTTACCGCCCGAGGCTCCGAGTGGATCTCCACTGGCTCCGGTTTGATCGGCATCTA
>DASYMC010000324.1:0-2600 GCA_036009255.1 Pseudonocardiaceae bacterium | reverse complement strand
CGAACGGCTCCAATCAATCCGGCCGAACAACCCGGGGGTTTACCGACATTTCGTCCCGGGCAACCCGCGTACGCGGGGCTTCCTTGCCGGGATGAGGTGCTGGGGATGGGGCTGATTACGGGTCTCACGGGTCTGGTTTCGGGGCTGCTCGGCGCGGTGGTGGGGGTGGTTTCCGGCCTTCTGCGCGGGGTTCTGGCACTGGTCCTGTCCCTCGTGGCGACCGTTCTGTTGATCGTATCCGCGCTGCTTTGTGTCACCATTCTGCTACTGCCGCTGGGAATGCCGCTCGGGGCGCTCGCCCTGAAGCTGTACAGGCAGGCCGCCCAGCTCCTGACCGGCAGCTCACGGCTGGAGCAGAGCGTGCGCAGGGGCGAGGACGCTCTGCGGGCAGGGGGCCATCGGCTGCGGAAGCGGCTGGTCGCCTGAATCGCTACCGGCTACCGTCAGTGGTCGGCCTGACCTCCTGCTGCGCCGTGACCGCCGGCTGGAATACGCCACGCTGGCCTGGAACGTCATCGGCGTGGTCATCCTCGCGGTCGCCGCGAGCACCCCGCGATCGGTCGCGTTAGCCGCGTTCGGCCTGGACTCCCTGATTGAGATCGGCGCCTCCACCGTCGTGCTCTGGCAACTCGCTGGCAGCACCCGAGAGCCGGCCGGGAACACCAAGCCATGCGGCTGATCGGCGCTGGTTTCATTTTGCTGGTGATCTACCTGATCGCGCAGGCCAGCTACACCTTCGCCGCCGGCGGGCGCCCCGCCCCTTCCCCGTTGGGGATCATCTGGACCGCGCTGACGTTCCTCGTGATGCTCGCACTGCACCTGCGAGGCTCGGGGAGTCCTGGTGTTGCGGTAGACGGGTCGGTTGCTTAGTCACATCTGGCTCGATTCGTAACACCAGCCCCAAGTTTCACGAGGTCCAACCATGGCTACCGACGACATCGACCGCAGCTCTCGAGCAGGTGCTGGCGTTGTCCTCGGCGCCGGCAGCCTCGTAGCACTCGCCGCGCTCCTGCCCTGGGTGGACGTGTCCACCGTGTATGGCACGCAAATCTTCACCGGCATGGAAAGCCCGGACGGACAGTGGGTGCTGCTCATCGGTGGCGTTATCGCCGCCTCCGGGCTGCAACGACTCACCCGGCACGGTGCGAAGTCGTGGGAACAGGTCGTCCCGTCGGTGGCTGCTCTGGGGGCCGGGTATATCGGCTGGTGGCACTTCCAGTACGCGCAGAACCAAATCGGCAACCTCTCCGTCCAATATCAGCAGTACATCGGCACTGGTCAGGTGAGGCCCACGATCGGTATCGGCCTGTACCTGATCGTGGTCGGTGGAGTGGCCACGATTCTCGGCGCGAGTACTCAGGGTCAGTCGGATCGTGAGTCGTTGAACCCGCTGCCGCTGATCTCGTTCTACGAGGGCGCGGAGCGGTTTCTCGGCTACAAAAAGGAACAAGCTGACCTGTTGGCGTGGACGCTGGGAATTGACCCGCACGAGTCGTACTCGTACGAGTTCTACATCGAGATCCGAGACCGTTTTCGCGAACAGGGCTCCTGAGATGAGCCGGCGCCTCCGGGCCCGGAGCGTCATGGGGCCACTTATCCAATCGTTGGGTGTGGTCAGCGGCTGAGGAAACCATTCGCGCGGCCGCACCTCGCCATCAAGGGCCGCGAGAACTTCTGGGCGCCCCTTCTGGCCGAAGTATATGCCAGTTTTAAAACTGGTCGGCCGTTGATCAGCCACTGGTATCGCGGTGGCAAAACTGTAACGTAATAAAACTGTACAAGCCTGCGCTTTGCGGGTCGACCCACGCTCCACAGACGACGTCCACCACCGGCGCAGTTCTCATGACTGGGAGTTCGACCGAGATAGTTGCCGAGGGTGTCGGCCGCTGCATCATCACTACTCCCGGTGTTGTTGATGTCATACCAGGCTGGCCGCAGCGGGAGTAGTGGCAGCAGCGGCTGATGTCCCGAGTGTCAAGTGACCTTGGTCCTCACCGTGAACATCCATTTGGCAGCGTCCGCCCAGATCAGCGGGTCCTACGCTCACTCGGAAGGCCCGCTGCCCGGCGACGCCGCAACCGCTGAGGAGTTCTCGTGCTCACCGTGTTCCTGGTCGACGACCACGAGGTGGTACGGCGCGGTGTCGCCGAGATGCTCGAGGAGGAGGACGACCTGACCGTGATCGGACAGGCATCCTCCGTCGCCGAGGCGATGGCGCGAATTCCGGCCCTGCAACCCGACCTGGTACTGCTGGACGTCCGGCTACCGGACGGCAACGGCGTCGAGCTGTGCCGCGACCTGCGCTCCAAGCTGCCCAAGCTGAATTGCCTGATGCTGACGTCGTTCACCGACGAGCAGGCGATGATGGACGCGATTCTGGCCGGCGCGGGCGGCTACGTGATCAAGGACATCAAGGGCATGGAGCTGGTGTCCGCTATCCGCACGGTCGGCTCGGGGCGCTCCATGCTGGACAACCGCGCCGCCGCCGCGTTGATGACCCGGCTGCGGGAGAGCGTCGAAAAGCCCGGCCCGCTCGCTGGACTCACTGAGCGGGAACGCACGCTGCTGGATCTGATTGGCGAAGGGCTGACCAACCGGCA
>DASYMC010000323.1:0-7592 GCA_036009255.1 Pseudonocardiaceae bacterium | reverse complement strand
CTTACCTGGACAGGGGGCTTGGCCGTGGGTTCGAAATCCGGGCCATGACCGGTGGACACGGTCGGCAGGCTAGCGACTCAGCAGGGGTTGTCGTCGCCCTCATGATCGGGTGCGCCAAGCGCCCGCGGTGGGACGGCTCTGCTACGCAGGACCACCCAGGTGCCTACCCGGTCGTCGTCGGGCTGCCCGATGGTCACGGTTTCCATGCAGGCCCTCATGAGCGGGATCCCGCGGCGACGGTGCTCGTTGTCGATCGGTGCCAGGCGCCAGCGCCCGTGGTCCCGCACGATCACCGTGACCCGGCGCTGACCACCCGGTGTTGCCTCGATTCCACCGCGGATCTCCACCACACCGGGCGGTTGGTCGAGATAGGCGTGTTCGACGGCGTTGCTGACGGCTTCGCTGGCGGCCAGCACGATGTCGTCGAGCTGACCCGCCGGCCACGACAACCCACCAAGCCAGCGTCGCACCTGCCGCCGGGCCACCGAGATCGCAATCGGATCCGCCGGCAGCTCCATCCGCAGCGGCCGACGCGACTCACTCGGGGTGGCTCGGTAGCCAGGACGCTCGGCCAGCCGCCGCTTAAACGGCGACATGGCCGGAGGCAAGGTGTCTTCGGGGTTACCAGTCGGTGGCATCGCGCGCGATATTGTCGCGCTCATCCCGGCAATCCGCAACGTGGATCAACCCATCCCGCACCATCAGCCCATCACCACCGCTGCTGGCGCACGCGGCGTTATCCGGACGGTGAGTGCAGGGCGTCATCGACCGTGTCAAACAGCGAGAGAACGTCGTCGAGCCCTGTCAGCTCGATCGGGCGGATCACCGGCCGAGTGTGATCGACCACGATCCGCAGTGGCTCCCGCCGCCGCTGAGCAGCTACGGTGGCATCGACCAGGGCTTGCAATCCCTGCGAGCTCAAAAACGTCACCTCGGTCAGGTCAATGACCAGGATTTCCCCGTCGCGGAGTTGGTCGAACCCGGCGGTGACCGCGGCGCGGAACCGATCCACGGTGAACAAATCGATCTCTCCGGCCACCGCTACCACCAGCGCCTCGCCCTGAGCGTGCACCACTCGGCCGGTCTCGATCCTCACCAGTTGCTCGCTCGCCGGCCCGCGACCACCACCCAGCTCAGAATCGGCGCCGCCAACACCTGGCTCCTGCACCCCGGCACCATATCCCCCCCGGAGCGCCGGCAACGCAAACTAGCAGATCAGATGACTGGTCGCGACGTTCCCTTGGCCGAAAGTGTCCACGCCGATCTGGTGGTGTTGGCCGTCCGCGCTGCCGCTCATCGACGAGATAGCACCGCTCAGCGACCCTAACTCCGCTCGTGTGGTGCCTCTCTGTGGCCTGCCGCTCTATCGTGCGGAGAGTGCCTTCCCAGCAGATGTTGTGGATTTACAGGTGGACGAGCATGGTTCCGGTGCACGCGTCGTCACCGTGACCGGTGAGGTGGACACGCTGACCGCGCCGGAAGTAGCGGCCTGTCTGACCGCGCAGCTGGCCGATGTCCAGGTCCTCGTGGTCGACCTTGATGGTGTGCGGTTCCTGGCATCGGCTGGACTGAACATGCTGGTCGAGGCGAACGAACTCGCAACCCAAGATGGCCGCGACTTACGGTTAGTGTGCAACTCCTGGATCGCCAATCGGGCACTAGAGATGACCGGACTGCGGAAGCACCTCACCTTCGCCGACACTGTGCCCGAGGCCCTGACCAACTTGGTCTGAGGGACGCGCCTTCCAACGGTGGACGTTTCTGAGGCCGCTACCTCGCTGGGCGGGGCAACAGGGGCTCCCTACGGTGTTCCATGACCGCCACCGACCGCAGCCACCGCCAAGACAAGAAGGCCGCAATGAGAATCCAGCTCTCAAACGGCAGTCAGGCGAATATCGGGCGCAGACAGAAGGTATTGCGGTGTAATCAGTACGCAGCTGGCAGCTCTCCCTCCGCGTCATCCCGCAAAATTTTGAAGGAAGGCATCGCATGGGCACCATCACCACGACCGACGGTACGGAGATCTACTACAAGGACTGGGGCTCGGGTCAGCCGATCGTGTTCAGTCACGGCTGGCCACTCTCAGCTGACGACTGGGACACCCAGATGCTGTTCTTCCTGCAACACGGCTACCGGGTCATCGCCCACGACCGGCGCGGCCACGGACGGTCCAGCCAGACCGGTGACGGCCACGACATGGATCACTACGCCGACGACCTCGCGGCGTTGACAGCGCATCTGGATCTGACGGACGCCATTCATGTGGGTCATTCCACCGGCGGCGGCGAAGTGGTCCACTACCTAGCCCGACATGGCGAAAGCCGAGTGGCCAAGGCCGCGATCATCAGCGCAGTACCGCCGCTGATGGTCCAGACCGAGACGAATCCGGGCGGCCTTCCCAAAGACGTCTTCGACGGGCTCCAGGCGCAACTCGCGGCCAATCGCTCAGTGTTCTATCGCGACCTGCCGGCGGGGCCCTTCTACGGTTTCAACCGGCCGGGCGTGGAATCCTCGGAGCCCATCATCCAAAACTGGTGGCGCCAAGGCATGATGGGCGGCGCAAAGGCGCACTACGACAGCATCGTCGCCTTCTCCCAAACCGACTTCACCGAAGACCTGAAGAAGATCACCGTGCCAGTCCTGGTGATGCACGGCGACGACGACCAGATCGTGCCGTATCCAGACTCCGCTCCCTTATCGGCGAAGCTTCTGCAGAATGCGACATTGAAGACCTACGAAGGTTTCCCGCACGGCATGCCCACCACACAAGCGGCGACGATCAACGCCGATCTACTGGCGTTCCTGAAAGCATGACTTCGAGAGCCGTTCAACAGTTCGCGAGCGGTGGGTGGCCGTGAACCGAAGACGGCATGATCTTGGTGCGGCAGTACGAGTGCAAGCCGCAGCTGGAGGCTGCGCGCGGCACGTGAGCCCTCTGGAGGCCTTGCTCGCCATCTCGCGCGGTACCGTTTTCTCTGGCATCGGTGGGGTCTCGTGGACGAGGACTTTGGTGATCGGCGGCGGCGCAGCGATCTGGTCAATGACTTGGTGGCGGGCGCGGATAACGAGGGCGCGTCCGCCCGCGCCCGGGAGCTCGGATATGACCTCGACGGACGGCATTGGATGGTGCTCACCCAGTACCGGGACCAGCCGGTCGATGGTGCCCTGGCCACGCGGTGGAACGGGCCGCCGGTTCCCGGTGAAGTGCCGTGCGGCCGCCTCATGCTCCCCGTACACAGCGCCACCCATCCTCGGGCGTAGTAGCAACTCCACGCGTAAAAGTGCTCGCCGGCCGCGTGCTGGTGGCCATAATGCTCTGCCTGCGCGCGAGGCGCTCGGCGTCGCGGTGGCGATCGCCGGCGGCTGCGACGAGGGCTTGACTGCCATAGGCAGCCGTGGCCGCCAGGTCATCGCGGCCTTCTACAGCCAGCGCGGATGCTTGGCTGAGGGCAGTCTCTGCCTCGGGAACCGGCGTTTGCGGTAGAGGCAGAAGCCGAGGGCGAGCTGCGCGGTGGCGTGCCAGGGCGCCGGGTCGTCAGCGAGGAGCTGGAGGACCCACCAAGGCCCGTGCCAGACACAACCGGGGGTCGGCACGACACAATTCCTCGCCAAGTGCGTCGAACCATCCTTGCGCTGTCTGGCCGTAGCCTTGGAAAGCCACCGGCACGGCGTGAGCCGCGACGAGGTCGGCTGCGAGCGAGTGTCTTCGCTGGCGAGGGCGTGCGGCACCGCCTCCAGCGGAAAGTCGTGGTGAGCGTGCCACTGGGCCGCGCGGCGGTGCAACTCGGGAACGCGTGCGGGCTCGAGGCCGTGCAGATCGTTCTGCAGAACGTCGCGAAGAGGTGGTGGTAGCAGTACCACTGGCGCCGGTTATCCAGCGGGATAAGGAATAGCTCCCAGCGGCGGCTCGTCCGCTCAGCTGATGGGTCACGGCCGGGTCTCGTTCGACGCTTGGGAAACGTGGGTGTTAGCCCTGATAGGCCCAAATCGGTCCACGTGCCTTCAGTTGCGAGTACGGTGAGGCTCGGCTAACGGTTGCGCACCGGAGATGGGGCAGTGCCCCGGCGGCGGCACGTCAGGAGGCCGCGATGGCAGAGTCGGTCAGGTTCCGCTTTCCCGAGCTGTCGGTTGTCCGGGAGGCCTATCTGCGCGGTTTCTTTTCAGGTGATGGATTGGCGGCTGCCCAGTCATGACCCACCTGGTCGAGGGCTCGGTTGGGCAAGTGGCAATCCTGCGGGCACAGCTGGCGTCGTTTCGCCCGCTGCTGGCCCTGTCGGCAGTAATGACCAGCAGCCGCGATGAGACGGAGATTTTGTGCATCGCCACGACGGCTGTTCCATCGTTGGGCGGTTGTCGGGTCGAGGCCGTCTATCTTCATGCGGGCTGGTACGTCGGTGGGCCGGTTGGTCAACCGGCCAACGCCGAGGGCTTGTATGCCCAACTTGCAGCCGTCGGTCGCTCCGGCGGAGTGATGAACATTGACGGTGTCGGGTGGGCATGGGCGTACCCGCTGGTCAGCCTCAACGCCATGGTCGGCCATCTCGTGGTCAGCTGCGACGCCGAACCCGAGCCCTACTACCAGTTGCTGCTCAGCGTGTTGGTGCAGCAAACGGGCGTTGCGCTGGTTAACGCCCAATTGCACATCCGAGAGCATGCCAGCACCGCTCGCGAACGGGCCACCGCTGCCCGCGAACGGGCGACCGCTGATGAGTTGCGCGCCACGAATCTCGCCCTGGAACGAGCGATGACAGATCTGGCCCGTTCCTCGGCGGCCGTGCAGCGCAGCCTGGCTATCCACAACCGGTTTACCGCGGTGGCCAGCGCCGGAGAAGGCCAACAGGGCATCGCCCGCGCGTTGCACGGGTTGACCGGGCTGCCGGTCGCCATCGAAGACCGCCATGGCAACCTCATCGCCTGGGCCGGACCTGGGCAGCCCGACCCCTACCCGAAGCCGACCCGGGCTCGTCGGGAGCAGACTCTGCGGCGTGCCCTGGATGCCCCGGGTCCGGTGCGTGACAAGGGCCGGCTGGTCGTCCTGGCTCAACCGGGTAGCGAGGTTCTGGGCGTGATCGCGTTGGTCGATCCAGATCGAACCGCCGGGGACAGTGACAGGGTCGCCCTGGAACACGCGAACACCGTGCTCACCCTGGAGCTGGCGCACCTGCGAGCCGTGGCGGAGGTCGAGCTGCGGCTGCGGCGTGACCTTGCCGAGGAGTTGCTAGCCGGCACGGACACCCGCAGCGCCCGAGACCGGGCCGGGGCACTGGGCTATGACCTGCTCCGCCCGCACCGCGTGGTGGTCGTCTCCCACGGGAACCAGCGCGTCGATCACGGTGAGTTCTTTCAGGCTGCGCGCCGGGCGATGCGCGCTACCGGGGTCGGATCGTTGCTGGCCGCCCGCCCGGGCGGAGTGGTAGTGCTCGGTGATGCCGACCGTGACTGGGAGCAGTTCCGGGCCGCGGTGATCGCCCAGATGGGCTCGCCGGGTAGCTGCAGAATCGGTGTGGGCGCACCCTGTATCGAGGCACCCGAGTTCCCGCGCTCGCACGGGCAGGCGCAGCTGGCCCTCAAGATGCAGGTTGCCACCAACTGCCCCGAGCAGGTCACCGTCTTTGACGACCTCGGCGTCTGCCAACTGCTTTCCGAGATCGCCAACATCGGCTCGGTGGAAATTTTCATCCACCGGTGGTTGGGCCCCCTGCTCGACTACGACACCGCCAAAAGCGCACAGCTGGCTGAGACCCTTTACTACTATCTGGAGTGCGGCGGCAATTATGACCTCACCGCCAAGGCGTTGTCGCTGCATCGCAGCACCCTGCGCTACCGGCTCCAACGGATTCGCGATATGTCCGGCCACGACCTCAACGACCCCAACACCCGGTTTAACCTTCAGCTCGCCACGCGGGCCTGGAAGACCGTGCAGGCCATGCGCCAACAGCCCTAACACTCCACCGGACGATCACCATAACCGTGCTGCACCGCAAACTGGCGCTGATCGATTCCCCTGATCACGCTCTCAACAACAGCCGATAGCCGTACGCTCCGCGACCACCAGCGCCCGAGGCACCGCGAAGCCGACTCATCAGCTCACTGGATGGTCACGCTGACGGCATTGCCGGCCGTCCACCCCTCGACAGAAGGTCTGAAAAGTCAGGGCCTACGGCGGCGAGAGAGCAGGTCACGCAGCTTCGCGCGGTTCTGCGGGTCGCTCGCGTACTGCCGTCCCTGATCGATCATTCGCCGTCCCTGGGGGCTGTTCAAGAATTGCCGGATCTTGCTGACGATCGAGGCCATCGCGGCTCCTTGGGAGTAGGTGCTGCCAGGCTAACCGACGCTCCGCGTTGAAGATCGATCCGGGTGGCCACCCGCCGACGCCGTTCCCTTTCCTCAACCCACGTGAGTAACAATGAGAAGTGACCACTCGACTGTCCTGGGACTGCGCTGGATCCGGTGAGCCGTTGCTGCTGCTGCACGGCATCGGCACGACCCGCGATGACTTCTCGGCGCTGCGGCCCGCGCTGGAGGCCGAGTATGAGGTGTTCGCCGTTGACCTGCCGGGGCACGGTGACTCACCTGCGCTGTCAGAACGGCCGACGATTCATGCCATCACCGATGCGATCGAGGCGGATTTAGACGCCCTGGGCACGGGTCGCGTGCACGTCCTGGGCAACTCGATCGGTGCCCGCATCGCGTTGGAGCTCGCGCGACGCGACCGGGCGCTCTCGGTTGTGTCGATTGCGCCGTCCGGCCTTAATATGCTCCCCGAGCGGATTTATCAGGGCGCCATGATGAGTACCTTCCGGCTGCTTATGTGCATGCTGTACCCGGCGATCGGACCTCTGGCTCGGTTGCCCGCCGGCCGTGCCGCGTTGCTCACGGGTCTGCGGTCTCAGCCGTGGTTGGCTTCGGAGGTGGAGGTGCTCGCACTGCGGGAGGGGTTCGGCGAGTGTGAAGATTTCTGGCGTCTGCTGTTCTGGGGAATACTGGCTGATGTCCCCACCGGACTCGACGACGTGCGCTGTCCCGTGATCCTGGCCCAAGGCACCGCCGACGTCGTCGCCAGTGGGCAGACCCCTCGCTATCTGCTGGCCGTCCCGGGCGCCGCCTTCCGCCCCCTGTTCGGGGCGGGGCACGCGCCCCAGTCTGACGTCCCCGGCAGCATCCTGCAGTTAGTGCGCCAGGCGTCGCGGCGCGCCGATGCCCTCAGCGCCGGCTGAAAGAGCCTGGGAACGACCAGGCGTGGCGGGGTTGGACACCAGGCCTTGGGATCTTGGGGGGTACTTTGGACGAGCTTGCCGACAACGCCGACATTGACGCTTCTCCGGATAAGGTCTCGCTGGGCCTTGAGGCGCCAGGGGGCTTTTCGGGTGCTGACCTGGTCAGTCCAGCGCAAGCTGTGGCAGCTGGGGCGTTGGCGGATCGACGATTCGGCGGCGGTGAGCCCACGGAGTTCCGCATTCACGGTGTGTCCGGCTCCGACGGTCCCACGATGCTGCAGCACCCCCACGTAGTCCAGGTAGCTGGTAAGTCACCGACGGCGATCTACCGTCGGTGGGACCCGGGCGGCCGCGGTGGGCTGTCTGTGCCGTGGC
>DASYMC010000322.1:0-32345 GCA_036009255.1 Pseudonocardiaceae bacterium | reverse complement strand
GACCGCCGGCCAGCAAGCGCTGGCCCGAACTGCCGTCCACGAGGCAGCCGAACACTTACAGCGTGCCATCGCTTGCTTGGGGCGCCTGCCCGCCACACTCGAACGGGAGGAGCGCGAGCTCGAGCTTCAGATCCTCCTCGCTCCGCTCTTGATGACCGTCTACGGGTGGGGGGCAGTGGAAGTCGAAAGAGCCTGTGAGCGAGCCCTCAGGCTTGCACAGGAGCTGCAGCGCCACGACCGGAGTTACCCGCCCCTGTGGGGACTGTGGACCGTTCGTTTCCTGCGTGGAGAGATGGCGGACGCGCTTGAGTCCGCTGGGCCCATCCTGCGGATCGCACAGGCCTCGGGTGTCCCGATGATCGAGATCACGGGGCGCCACGCCACCGCTTATTCCCTGGTCTACCAGGGAGAGGTCGAACGGGCCCTCGAGGAGGCCGAGGCTGGTCTGGCGCTGTACGAGTTCGAGCAAGAGAAGGTGCTGGCCACGACGTTTTTCCTGTCTTCCTCGGTGTGTCTGCGCGCCTCAAGAGGTCACGCACTCTGGATGTTGGGGCGGGTAGTCGAGGCAGAAGACGAATGGGACAGGATGCTCCAACTCGCGCGCGACCTCCAGCATCCACCGAGCTACGCCGCCGCGCTCGCGTTTACCCTCCACGGGGGAGGCTTCCGTTACGGCTACATCGGCGAGATGGATCGCCTCGTCGACGTCGCCGACGAGTTGCTCGTGCGTTCCCGCGAGGTGGACTTCTTTCTGTGGTACGCCGTCGCCTATACCTACAGGGGTGTCATCGCGGAGGCGATGGGCGACGGCGAGCAGGCGCGGAAGCAGATGCTGGAGGGCTTGGACCTCTTCGCGCAGACGGGATCGCGGCTCACCCTCGTCATGATGAACATTCTCTGCGCGGAGGCCTTCTACCGGCTGGGAGACGACGGCGAGGCATTCCGGCGGCTTGATGCGGCCGAAGCTGAAATGATCGCGCGCCAGGAGGGCCTGTTAGGCCCGGACACCTGGCGAGTCCGAGGTCGGTTGCTGGCTCGTCAGGGCGAGTGTCGGGCGGCCGAGGCCGCGTACTGCCTGGCGATAGAGCGGGCTCGGGCACAGCGCGCAGACTCGCTCGAGTTGCGGGCTGTGCTGGACCTCTACGACCTGCTCGCCGAGGAGGGACGAGCCGAGAACGGCCGTGCTGTACTGGCGGGTCTGCTCGCGCGCTTCACCCAGGGTTTCGATCGACCCGAACTCGCCCGAGCCACCGCCATCGTCCAAGCCTCACTCTGACTTGAACCACCATCAATGGAAAGCGAGACCCCAATGCCGGAGGATCCCCACCTTTCCTGGACCGACGAGCAGTGGGCCACCATGCAGCGCATCGTCCAGGACAGCGCCCGCAAGGCACGGGTCGCCAGTTCGTTCCTGCCCCTGATCGGCCCACTCTCGGACGGTCAAGCCTCGGTTCCGGTGCTCGGTATGAGCGAACCGCAGCTCGACGACCGGCTGCGTGGCGAGGCACCGCAACGGTTCGACATCGATGACGGGGAAACGCGAAAGCTCACGACGATCGCCTGCAAGGTGTACCTGCGGACCCAGCAAGCCGAAGATCCCGACCTGGCGTCGGCAAAGCAGATGCTGGGTCGGGCCGCCGACCTCATCGCACGACTCGAAGACGCCATCGTGTTCAGGGGTCAGCCAGGACCGGACACGCGCCCAACCGAGGATGGCTCGCCCGGCGGTGATCCTGTTGTGACACCAGAGGTTTACACCGTACAAGGTGGTGGTGAGTACGACGGGCTGCTCAATGCCATCACGTCGAGGTATGTGGATCGGGACACGGATGGGAGGGTCGATGGTGAAAGTCTGGTCCGCAACATCGTCGACGCCATCCAGGCCGTCGAAGCAAAGGGTCACTACGGACCCTTTGCCTGCGTGTTGGGAAACGATCTGTACCTGGCCGCCAACACGCCTAGTCCTGACTCACTGGTCCTTCCCAGCGACCGCATCGTCCCCTTCCTCGACGGTGGTCCTCTGCGGCGCTTAAGTGTGATGCCGAATCACCAGGGCGTGGTCGTCGCGCTGGCGGGTGCGCCAATCGACCTTGTGGTGGCCAGCGACGTGCACGTGAAATTCCTTCAGCTCTCGGTCGAGCCACGTTACGTCTTGCGCGTCTCGGAGCGCTTCGTGCTCCGCATCAAACAACCTTTTGCCGTGTGCCGCTTGGAGACGGACCTGGCGCCGAACGTTACGCAAAACAAGAACGATGCGCCCGCGAAAACCAGGGCTAAGCGGTGACACGCAGCGTGTTCCAAGAGGTTCCTTCGTTGTCGCAGATAGCCGATCTGGCCCTGCCGGAGGGGGCGGTGCCAGCCGGGACCGCGCCGGTCGTCACCGTTCGCGCTGCGCCGCAGCATCCGAGCAACGCCGTCCTGGTCCAGATGCGACGTGACGGCGGGCCCGCGACCTTCCTACGAGCCATGCCCGAAGGCGCGCTGTCGCAAGAAGGACAGCAGTGGTACCAGGCGCCCCTTCCCGCTGTGGACGAGGGGCGACGCGTTGACTACCGGATCGAGCTCATCAGGGCTGGACAGCGTCTCGCCACCCTTCCCGCCGATGGTTCGTGGTTGACGGTAACCGGGCAGCCCGTGCTGGTTCCCGCCTCGGCCGAACAGATCCCGGCCCAGTCCGCTCCCGCACTGTCGTCGGGCACCCCGCTCTGGGCGTACGGCCTGTCGTTCTTTGCCACACTGATCGTGAATCTTCAGGCCGAAGTTCTCGGCGAGACCGCTGAGGGGTACCGAATCAACTTCTACGTGAGAGACGGTCGCGTCGTCGGGCCGGGCATCGATGCTGTAGTCCGGTCGGAGGGGGGTGATTGGATGGCCATTCGTCCCGATGGCATTGGCATGGTCAATATTCTGATCACCTACGAGACGGCTGACAAAGCGCTCATCCTCGAGCGGGCCGGCGGCGTCTTCGACCTCGGACCTGGCGGGTACGCCAAGGTGGTGGCCGGTCAGTTGACTGGATCACCCCCCTTCTATGCCACTCCCACCTGGAGCACCGCGCACCCGAACTGGAAGTGGCTGAACCGTTGCCAGGGTTTCGGGATCGGCCGGGTCGTGTTGGAGAAGTTGCAAGTCCAGTGCGACATCTACATCCCCGAGGTGGGAGACCGGCGCAGCGATGGCTAAAGTCGTGGTGCTCGGCGGCGGCATGGCGGGCATGACCGCCGCCCACGAGTTGGCGGAACGCGGCTTCGAGGTCGTCGTACTCGAACGGCGCGACGCCGCCGGCGGCAAGGCGCGCAGCATCGAGGTGCCTCCCGGAAGACTGGGCGAGCGGGCCCCGGGCGCGATTCCCGATGCTCCTCCCGGAGCCTTTGTCCCCTGGGTTCCGGGCGAGCACGGCTTCCGTTTCTTCCCCGGCTTCTACAAGCACGTCGTCGACTCGATGCGGCGGACGCCGACCGGGGAGGGACGCTCGGTCGCCGATGCGCTCGTCAACACGACTCGACTCGGCATTACCCAGTACATGCAGCCAATGTTCGAGGTTCCCGCCCGGTTCCCGCGCACGCCGACCGACGCGTTGACCATTCTGCGGGACGTGCTGCTCGCTTTCACCCCGACGACCGGCCTGCGCCCCGACGACCTGGCTCACTTCGGAGCCCGCCTCTGGCAGATTCTCACGTCATGTCCGGAACGGCGCCTGGCCGAGTACGAGCAGATCTCGTGGTGGGAGTTCACCGGCGCCGAGCCACGCTCACAGGCGTATCAGAAGTTCCTCGCTACGGGCATCACTCGGTCTCTCGTCGCCGCCAAAGCCAGGATGGCGAGTACCCGGACGATCGGCGACATCTTCATTCAGCTCGTGCTAACCGTCTTGGACCCGGGGGCCGTAGCCGGGACGACAGACCGGGTGTTGGACGGGCCGACCAGCATTGTGTGGATCGATCCCTGGAGGCGGTGGCTCGACTCGTTGGGAGTCGATTACCGCACGTGCGTCGAGGTGACGCAGATTCGCTGCGACCGCGGCCGGATCACGGGCGTCGTGGCCGAGCACAACGGACGGCCGGAGCTGGTCCAAGGCGACTATTACGTGTGCGCCCTCCCTTTGGAGCGTGCCGCTTCGCTGATCAATCCGGAGATCCTCACCGCTGACCCTTCCCTGGAGTCGCTGGCGACCCTCCTCCCCAACGTCGAATGGATGAACGGCGTGCAGTTCTACCTGCGTCAGGACGTCCCGATGCTGCACGGCCACATGATCCATATCGATACGGAGTGGGCGCTCACGAGCATCTCACAGGTTCAGTTCTGGCGCCCGGAAATGATCGACCGGTACGCCAACCTGGAATTCAACGGCGTCATCTCCACCGATGTGTCCGACTGGGACACACTCGGTTTGAACGGGCGCCTTGCCGAAGAGTGTTCGCCGGAGGAAGTCGCAGCCGAGACATGGGAACAGCTCAAGCGCTCCGTGAACAGTGGCGGCACCGAGATACTGGATGACGACAACCTGTGCGGATGGTTCCTTGATCCCGCCATCGCGGCGGACCCCATCCGCCCTGGGCGGCTGATGAACCTCGAGCCCCTGCTGGTCAATTACGTGGATACCTGGCGCTTGCGTCCCGAAGCCGTCACGGCCATCCCCAACCTGTTCCTCGCTGCGGACTACGTGCGCACTCACACCGACCTCGCCACGATGGAGGCGGCAAACGAAGCAGCGCGGCGGGCGGTGAACGGGATCCTCGACGCCGACGGATCCTCAGGTTCTCGCTGCGATGTCTGGCCCTTGGAGGAGCCGGCGGTCCTCGAGCCCTTTCGGTCGTACGATGCCGCGCGCTTCCGTCTCGGGCTCGGATGGGACACCACGCTCATGGACTTCGCGGTGGCGGGCTTGTCCCCCGCGGGGCCAGGGCTTGACGGCGTACCCGAGCTAATGGCTCGAGTCGAGCCGGTCGCCCCATACGTGTCAGCGTTGAAAGGCCGCCTCGGCTGTGTGGAGGAATCCTTCCAGGTGCTTCGGGCCGACGAGGCGCTGACCGACACCGCGGAGACAATCTGGAGGCGACAGTCCTTGCTCCCCACGGGCCTTCCGGTGGCGCCCGGATTGGACGCGTTCGCGGGCCCGACGGGCTTTCTCGAACGCCTGAGCTGGTACCGGGACCAAGCCTTGACGGTCTTGAGGGAAGATCTGCCACAGAAGGAGCCCAGCCAATACCTATATGACCTTGTGAGGGACTTCGTCGCCCAACCCAGCAAGGGACTACGTCCGGCCCTCTGCTTGGCGACATGTCGGGCTTACGGCGGCAGTACAGAGGCCGCGCTGCCCTCGGCGGCGGGCCTTGAGTTGCTGCACAACGCCTTCCTCGTGCACGACGACCTCGAGGACGGCAGCTTGTCCCGCCGGGGGCAGACCACCATGCATCGACGTGTCGGCATTCCGTTGGCCGTGAACACCGGCGACGCCATGAATGCCCTGTCGATGCGCCTGTTCAGACGCAATTTGGTGCAACTGAGGCCAGAGATCGCACTGCGGATCGTGGACGAGGTCGACCACCTGCTCGTGGAATCCCTCGAAGGGCAAGCGATGGAGCTGGGCTGGATGCGCAACAACGAATGGGGTGTGAGTACCGGCGACTATCTCCGCATGGTGCTCAAGAAGACCGCCTGGTACAGCTTCATCCATCCGATGCGCATCGGTGCCCTCATCGCAGGTGCCGACGAGGATCTCGACCGGTTCAATCGCTTCGGCTTTCTGCTCGGCGCCGCCTTTCAGATACAAGACGACGTCCTCAACCTCGTCGGCAGCTATTCCCGCTATGGCAAGGAAATCGCCGGTGACCTCTGTGAGGGCAAACGCACGCTCGTGCTCTCACACGCTTTCGCTCGCGCCGCGCCGTCGGAGCGATCCCGGCTACAGAACTTTTTCTCCCATCCTCACGAAAGACGGCTGCAGCGCGAGCTTGTCGACATTTATGACCTGCTCGGGCGCAGTGGCAGCATCGAATGGGCACGACTGGCGGCTTCAGCGTTGACGAGCGCCGCCCAAAAGGAGTTCCCGTTGGCCTTTGCCGGAGCCAACGACGGCCCCGACCTGGACTTCGTGCCCGCCCTCGTGAACTACCTCGTCGAGCGGGATATCTAACAGCGGTGTTGCGTTGATGGAGCGTGCTAACGCGGCCGTGGTCACTAACGGATACGCAGAGGTACAGTTGCATGTGGGGATCATGCCGTGACCGGCGTCGTGCACCGGCGAGAACCGCTGGATCTGTATCAGGTGGACGACAATTCATGCTTGACCTGTGTCGCAGCGAACCTTCTGTACGTGTTGGGCGTCACCGATATCCTGGACACGCGGTGGGTTGATCGCGAGGTGGGTCGGCAGCCGGGCTGCGGAGCGCAGCGTACCGAGGCAAGGCGTCTCCTGCTTCAGCAAGGACTGTCTCTGCTCATGGTTTGTCCCTACGAGCCTGAGCGGTTCCTACAGGAGGGCTTCGACTACCTGAGGCGCTACTACCGCCAGGAGTGGGACTCGTCGTGGGACGAGCACTGGACCCCGCATCGGGTGGAGCGGCACCGCCGCGAGTGTCTCGCGGCGCAAGGGTTGTGTGCCTTTGGCGCCAGCATGCGCACTGAGCACCGTCAACCCACGCTTACCGACATCTGCGGCGCCCTGGACCGCGGTGGCCTGGTGTGGGTTTCTGTCGACAACAACTGGGGTGAGGTCGACTGCCACGCGGTCCTGGTCTACGGCCGGCGGGGCAACGTGTTCGAACTCTACTCGCCCGAGCTCTCACGGAGCTGCCTGCAGCGGTACCACAGTAGACAACTGGACAGGATGTGGCTGCGTAGCGAGGGCATGACCGCTGTCTGGCGCCGTGAGCCAGAGTAGGGACGGCCCAGACGCCAAGCGCGACCGGGCGTCGCGGCATCAAGCCAAGATCACCCGGGAACGGCACGATCGTGGAGAACGCGAAGAGGAATATCTCGATCAGCTATGGCTACTGCCGCCGGGCGCGGGCGCGGCGCTTTCCCTCGTGCATCGCCTGAACCCGGGCGATCGGGATGGCGCGGCCTTCCTCGACCAGGTCTGCGGGCAGAAGCTGTGGTTCGGGCATCCGCTCGTGCCAGGGGTCGCCATCCTCTAGCAGCGCGGGGGCGGAGCGGATGGTGAACTCGCCGGGGACGACGCGGTCGAGCTCGTCCCATGTCACCGGGAAGGACACCGGGACGCCGGGGCGGACCCGGGGGCTGTAGGCCGCCACTATGGTGGCGCCGCCGGAGCGGGTGGAGTCCAGGAACACCTTGTCGGCGCGGTCCTCCCGGATGAATGCCGTCGTTGCGACGTCGGGGTCGAGCCGCTCGGCCCGCGCGGCGAGGGCTCTGGTCGCCGCCGCGGACTCCTCGATTCCCACGCGCTCGTCCAGCGGCACGAACACGTGCAGACCCTTTGCCCCGCTTGTCTTGACCGCACCAGCCAGCCCGGCGTCGGTGAGGGTCTGCCGTACGAGCTGGGCGGCCCGCACGACGTGCGGGAACGCGTCGCCTGCCGGCGGGTCGAGGTCAAGCACCAGATGGGTCGGGTGGCTCGCCCTGTCGCGTATCAACGTCGGGTGGTACTCGACAGCTCGCTGGTTGGCCAACCACAGCAGCGTGCGCCGGTCGTTGCAAAGGGCGTAGGCCACCTCACGCCGGGACGCCTCGGCCCACACCGTGGTGGTCCGCACCCAATCCGGGGCGTACTTCGGCACATTCTTCTGCATGAACGGCTGCTGGCCTGCCCGCACGCGGATCACCGACAGCGGCCGGTCCTGAAGCTCGGGCAGGATGCGGTCCCGGACTGCGTCCAGGTAGTCCACTAAGTCTCGCTTGGTCGCGTCCGCGCCGTCGAACAGGGGCTGGTCGAGATTGGTCAACCCGACGCCCGCGCGGGACTCCGCGGCGCTCTCCCGGCTCACCGCACCGCCTTTCGAGGATGATCGCCGAACATCCATCCGCCCGGGTTCAATCTTGGCTGGCGAGCCCGGCCGAAGGAAATGCCAGACACAGATGATCGAGAGCAACTGGTTTACCAGGTTACGACACTAATTGATCGACAACTAATCAAGATAACACGGTATTGCTCATAAGATGGGAGCGACACGCCGACGATAAGGGGACAGTCGCTGCAACTGTCGAGCAGGTATCAACACTCCCTTCTGGTCGTCTCCTACTCGCCTGTTCCTTACGCCCGGGCTGGTCGATGTCCACATCACATCGCTCGTTGTGTCGTTCTTCAGTCGGGATGACAGGGGCGGAGAGGATGCGGTGTGACAGGGGTAGACAGAATGGCTGGTCGGCGACGCCGCTCACCGCGGCGGTTGCTGGGATGGCTGGTGGCGGTGATCTTGGTGCTGACCGCAGGCATCACCGTGGTATTCAGTCCCACGGCTCAGGGGCAGGTCGCTGGGTTGCCATCCGGATTGGTGCCTTCGCTGAGGCTGGATGTGCCGGTGGTGCCGGTGATCTCGGCAAAGGTCGTCACAGAACCGTCTAACGGGACCACTGGGGTGAGCCCGATCGCGCCGGTGCGGGTCTTAGTCAGCGCCGGCGTGCTTGACAAGGTATCGCTGACCAACCCGGAGGGCAAGGTGGTTGCCGGTCAGTTCGCACCGGACAGGTCCAGTTGGACGGCCACTGAGCCTTTGGGCTATGCGAAGACCTACACCTGGTCGGGTACGGCCACGGGAATCGATCATCTGCCTCGTGCAATCACCGGCTCGTTTCAGACAGTCAACCCAGAAAGGCTGATCAGCGCCCAGTTCAACGTGGCCGATAACGGTACCTACGGCATCGCCATGCCAATCGCGGTCACCTTCAACTCCAGGGTGATTGACAAGGCTGCCGTAGAACGCGCTCTTTCGGTGAGTCTCTCCGTACCTACTGAGGGCTCTTGGGCATGGCTGGATGACACGAGTGCGCACTGGCGTCCGAGGACCTACTTTGCTCCCAACACCCGGGTCAGCGTGACCGCGAAGCTCTACGGCCTAGCCATGGGGGGCGGCGCTTTTGGCCGCGAGGATATCGCCACCGCCTTCACTATCGGTCGGTCTTACGTGCTGCGCGGTGATACCCGCACCCATCGGTTGGTGACCTATGCCAACGGGGTCCGGACTGCCGACTATCCGGCTAGCTACGGGCTGGATTCCGATCCTGGTCGAATGACCCACAGCGGCACTCACGTGGTGATGAGCAAGCACCCGGTCTACTACATGAGCAATCCGAAATATCACTACCAGAATGTTGAAGCACGGTCGGCCGTGCGGATCTCGAGCAATGGTGAGTTCATTCATTCGGCGCCATGGTCGGTGGCACAACAGGGCAGAGCAAATGTCTCGCACGGTTGCGTCAACCTCTCTCCTGACAATGCGGCAGCGGTCTTCGATACCGTGTTGCCGGGAGATCCCGTCGAAATCGTTGGTACTTCCCGGCAACTGGGATCCAGAGATGGCCCTTACTACGACTGGACAATTCCATGGGATCTCTGGAGAGGTAAGTCCGCCCTCCCCAGATAGAGATTCATAGATAAGGAACGAGTTCCAGGGCTCGATGGTCAGGATCGGGCTGCGGATGAGGCGGGCAGGGTCCGTTCCAGCGCCTGCCAGCCGGTGTCGTGGGCGCGTTCGGCTGCTTCGGCGCGCCCACCGCCGCGCAGCCCGAACAAGCGTTTGGCGCATAGCAGGTAGATAACCACCGCGAGGTTGATGACCAAGGTGATGACCTTCGTAATGGTGATCTGGCCGGTCAGTTCGTACACCTCGGGGATCAACAGCACCGTCGTGGCGACAAAGGTGAGATATTCGGCCCACCGGTGCGCGAACCACAGCCCGACGGCTTCAATCCC
Organism: Pseudonocardiaceae bacterium; assembly: GCA_036009255.1. Classification (GTDB taxonomy): domain Bacteria; phylum Actinomycetota; class Actinomycetes; order Mycobacteriales; family Pseudonocardiaceae. The sequence goes on along the minus strand of DASYMC010000322.1, from coordinate 22,471 downwards.
CTCGAGTAACGCGTAGCCGCCCAGTACCAATCCCACCAACCACAGGGTGGATTCTTTAGCGGCGAACGCCCGTTGCAGCTCCCGGAGAAGTCCCCCACCGCTGTGGCCGCTCGGCCCTCCAACGCCGCCCTGCACGGCGTCCAGCACCCGGTAGAACGTGGGGCTCAGAGCCGCCCGGTCGGCGATGAACATGAATATCCCCACAGCGAGCGCGCCTAGGAGAACGAAGTGAACGAGCCGGTCCAAGGCGATCAGGCGCAGCACGTAGCGATCCCGCAGCGGCCGTCCCCGTAGCGGTAAAGCGATCTTGGACCGCTCGGGAAGATGCTCGCGAGTCGGTGCCGCCGGTGGTGGCAGCGGAACCCACGCATCGCAGCGCACGCAGCGGTACCAGCGAAGCCCATCCCCGGGTTCCCGAACGAGTAGGTCATCGACAGGTCGGATCTTCGCGACGTCAGTGCCGAGCAACTCATGGCCGCGTAGTCCGCAGCCGATGAGCTCGTAGTGGAATCGTGGTGGCACCCCCTTGGGCCGCACTGTTCCTGGTGCCGGCTGTCCATGCTCCGGCTCCTGGCGACCCTCCATCAGCGTTCACCACCGTCGAGTCAGACACGGCCCCCGGCACAACTTACGGGGCTAGAACAACGCGGGTTCATCCATCCGAGCCCTCGTCTGGGGTTCGCTACCTTCGGGCAGCCGGGCACCAATGATTCGCTGTTCGGCCCAGGCGAGGCCACAGTGCCCGATCGCGGTGGGGAAGACCATGAAACCCTCAACCGTCATGATGTCGCGTACCCATCCCACTCTGTGCGAACGCCCGATGTTAGCCAGTAGCTCAGCCGGCGCCATCGCAGCCTGGACCAGCCGGCATGCCGGTGGTTGTATGCGCATCGCAGCCGTGCGCGGCGGTTTCTTCATCCTGCCGAACGGATGACGGCGAGCGCGTGTGGCAAGCACAATGGGGGATTAGCATCCGCGAGGTCGGAGGTGCCCGTGTCCTCACCAGCAGATCTGCTCACGTGCCGCTTTGGTGACGGCTTGGCGGTCGGCCCTGACCTGCTGGCCGCAGCGGAGTCTGCCGTCACCCAGGCCTTGGGGCCGCTACGTGGACAGCATCCCGACCTGCTGTGCATATTCGTCTGCGGCGGCGACCCGACGATGGTCGAGTCAGCGGGCACGCGCGCCATGGAAGTGGCCGGCGCCCGTACGACCCTGGGCTGCAGCGCTGGTGGCGTGATCGGCGCAGGCCGTGGGGTGGAGAACGTCCCTGCGGTGAGCGCGTTCGCCGCCTGCCTGCCCGGAATCAGGTGTACTGCGCTCCAGCTGGAGTTGGTGCACACCCCGGACGGGGCTGCCATCACGGGAATGCCCGATCACTGCGACGACGACGCCGTCGCAGTGATCCTCGCCGATCCCTTCACGTTCCCAGCACCCGAGTTCCTGCAGCGCTCCAATGCCGAGCCCACCGTTCTGCCGTTGATCGGCGGTATGGCCAGTGGCCCCCGCGGGAGCCGGCTGTTCCTCGACGGGCGGACCGTGCCGTCGGGTGCGGTGGGCGTGGTGCTCAGCGGTCCCGTCGCAGTCCGCACAGTGGTCAGCCAGGGTTGTCGCCCCTTCGGCCCACCGATGATCGTCACCAAAGCTGAGGGAAACGTGCTGCTGGAGCTGGCCGGAATTCCCGCGCTGGCCAAGCTGGAGCAGATCGTCGCCGCGCTCTCTCCCGATGAACGGCAAGCCGTCGCGCGGGGGCTGCACATCGGCGTCGCGATGGACGAGTACGCCGAGGAGCACGAACGTGGCGACTTCCTCATCCGGGGTGTGGTCGGTGCCGATCGGCAGCAAGGTGCGATCGCCATCGCAGACGTCGTGGAGGTGGGTCGGACGGTCCGGTTCCAGGTGCGCGACGCGTCAGCGGCCGACGAGGACCTCAAGGAACTGTTCGCCCGGTTCCGCACCGATGTCGGGGCCGTGGGTGGCGCGTTGTTGTTCTCCTGCAATGGTCGCGGCAAGACCATGTTCCCGAGCGCTGATCACGACGTGCTTGCAGTGCGCGCTGGTCTTGACACCACCGGTGTAGCCGGATTCTTCGCGGCGGGGGAAATCGGGCCCGTCGGCGGCCGAAACCACCTACACGGGTTCACCGCGTCGATTCTAGTATTCGGTGCTGATAGCCCGTGAGTGATGCGAAGGCGATCGATAGATTCTGGCTCCTGTGCGTCCGACAGGAGCGTACGGACGACGTGCGGTCTCTGCGCGGTGCCTGGCCGACGGCTTGCCGGTATCAAACCCGTTCTGCGCCCTGCCCAGCGCCTGTGCTGCTGGTACCAACGCGCGCCACAGGCCGCGGATATCGTCAGTAATCGTCATGCCATCACCACCCCGACCGCTCAGCGGCGTATTCCGATCGTCGCCGGTTTCCGTGCGTGTCTACTTCTGGTCGATGGTGCGCCTCTTTACTTGCTTTCGTGTGGCGGGGAGCTGTCCCCAAGGTGAACGTTTCACCGTCGGTTACGACAGAAGGAGGGTTGCGGACCTATCCGCTGCTCGCGGAGAGCCTCACCTACCGGCTGGCGTAGTGGCGCGGAACTCGGCGCGGGCAACGACACCGATGTCGGCCTGGTCGGTGAACAGTCCGTCGAGCCCTGCTCGGAGGTAGGTGACCTGTTCGTCGATCGCTCGCCCGTAGTCGGTCGGCACAGCGGTGCTCTGGTAGTCGACCGGGAGGAAGTTGTTCTCGGCACGGAAGGTGTAGGGATGCACAACGAGGGCGGCGTGATGTGCATCGGCTACCAGCGTGGTGGGTGAGCCCAGCGTGCCGTCCGCTCGACGGGGGATGACCTGGAGCTTGTCTGGCCCGATCCCCTGTGCGTAGCGCGCGACGCCGCGCAGACCATCGGGAGTGACCAGATCAGCGTAGGTCGGACCGGAGCCAGCGGCCACGGAGTCAAACGGCGCGCCGGAGGGCGACAACAACTGGACAGATTTCGTTCGTAGGCCCGCCTCGCGCAGCTGCTTGAGATTGGTCACCTCGAAGGACTGCACGAACACCGGGGCATCTGACTGGTTGAGCTGATTGCGCCGCAGAATCTCCAGCAGCCGCGGTTCCAGCGGCAGGCCGGCCTGCTGAAAGAAGGTCGGGTGTTTGGTCTCCGGGTACACTCCCAGCGTCCGGTGGAGCTCGTCGGACAGCCGGGCCCGCAAATCCAGCATCTCCTGGAACGTCGGGATCTGGTACCGCCCATTGAACAGGGTGTTGTGCTGGCGGATCTGCGGCAGCCGCTCGACCGCTCGCAGTGTCTTGAGCTCGGCGAGCGTGAAGTCCTCGGTGAACCACCCGGTGACGGCCTCGCCATCGAGCATCTTGGTGGTTTTCCGGGAGGCGAACTCAGGGCGGCTGGCGACATCGGTGGTGCCGCCGATCTCCGGCTCATGCCGGCAGACCAGCACCCCGTCGCTGGTCACCACCAGGTCGGGCTCGAGAAAGTCGGCGCCCAACCGCGCGGCGAGCTCGTAGGAGGCCAGCGTGTGTTCGGGCCGGTAACCCGAGGCACCACGGTGGCCGATCACGATCGGGCTCTGCCGGTTCTTGTCGTCGGGTTGGGAAGGGTCGGCGAGCGCGGTCACGCCACCAACGCTGCCACTGAGTGATCCGGCGAGTGCGGTAACCCGTCAGGCCGGCCAGAGCGGTACGTCTGGTGACCATCGTGTCCTCTTCAGCGGACGGCGGAGGTGCGCAACGGCGTGGGATCGACATGACCGGTCAGGAGGTGACGTCTTTGGTCGCGAAGCGGTACCAAGCTGCCAGGCCGAAGACGGTGGCGTAGGCGAGGCCCGAGAATGCTCCGCTGGCCAGCCGGGTCCAGTCGATGGGAGAAGCCAGCAGGTCGACCCACGCTGAGTTGAACCGGGTGGGCAGGTAATCCCGCAAGTCACCGAGCGCGTCGATCGTCTCCAAAATCTGCGACAGGATCGATGCCATGACCGCGCCGCCGACGGCGCCGAGCGGCGCGTCGGTGCTCACCGACAGCAACAGCGCCAGCCCAGCGACCCACGCCAGGTGCACGGCAAGGTACCCGGGGGCCAGCGCCAGCCGGCCTGCGGCTTGGGCGAAACCGAGCGACTGGCCAGTGGGGGAGACCAGATCCCCCGCGCCGTAAGCCAGCACACCGACCACCATCGCCACCGTGGGAAGCAAGGCCAGGGCGAATACCGACAGCAGTGCGGCCACCACCGCCTTCTGCCGGAGCAGGCGTCCCCGCGGCACCGGAGCCGCCAAGAGGTAACGCAAACTCGACCAGGACGCCTCGCTGGCCACCGTGTCCCCGAAGAACAGGGCCACCACAACGACCAGCAGGAAACTCGCCGTCGAGAACATGGTGAACACCACGAAGTTGGGGCCGCCAGCTGTAGCGAGGTCAATCAGGGTGGCTCCGCCACCGGCCCGATCGTTCCGGCCGATCTTGAAGGCAAGCCACAGCAGGACAGGCAGCAACGCGAGGAATCCCACGGTGAGCTGGGTCCGCCTGCGCCTGAGCTGGCGCACCAGTTCCACACGCAGCGGCAAGCTCATCGCGCTCCGGTAACCCGGCGCGGCCCCGGAGGTGCGTCTCACTCGAGCGCCTCCTCTCCCACTAGTTGCAGGAACGCTTCCTCCAGCTGGTGGCGCGCGGCTACGCCCTCGACGCCGATGCCCGCCCCGACGAGCGCGGAAACCGCCAACGCGCGCGGCAGCCCGTCGAGATGGGCGTGCACCACGCGCCGCTCGACCCCCATCACGTCGACGCCGGCCAGATCGCGCAACACGGCAGCGGCTTGCGCCGGGTCGTCCACGATGAAGCTCACTGTGCCGGTACCGGCAACGATTTCCGCCACGGTACCGGCGGCGACCAATCGCCCTCGATGCATCACCACCACATGGCTACAGGTCTGCTCCACCTCGGCGAGTAGGTGGCTGGAGACGAGGACCGTGGCGCCGCGCAGCGCGTAGTCGCGCAGTACTTCGCGCATCGCGTGAATCTGCGGCGGGTCAAGACCGTTGGTCGGTTCGTCGAGCACCAGTAGGTCCGGTCTGCCGAGCATGGCCTGGGCGATCGCCAGGCGCTGCCGCATCCCTTGGCTGTAGGTCGACACCCGCCGGTGCACCGCATGGCCCAATCCGGCGATCTCCAACACCTCGTCCACACCTGCATCGGCGGTGGGACGCCCGGTAGCTGCCCAGTACAGGTGTAGGTTTTGCGCCCCAGTCAGATGCGGGAGGAATCCCGGGCCCTCCACGAACGACCCGATCCGCGACAGCACCGCCGAACCCGGGCCGACCCGATGCCCGAAGGCCCGCAGCTCCCCGCCGGTGGGCAGGATGAGTCCCATCAGCATCCGCAGCACGGTGGTCTTGCCGGCCCCGTTGGGTCCCAGCAGACCCAGAATTTGCCCGTGCTCCACGCGGAAGGACAGGTCATCGACGGCAGCGAGGTCACCCGGATACTGCTTGGTCAGACCGGACACCACCAGAGGTACGTCGGCCAGCGCAGGATCGGTGTCATCGGTGCGCCTGCGGCGTAGTGCTGCCAGCACGCCGAGTGCGGTCACCAGCGTGGCGAGCCCAGCCAGCCCGATGAGCTGGGCGATCGGAAGCGGCCCGTACACCTGCTCACCGGGCACCAGAGGTACCGCCAGCGATGCATCGGCCAGCGACACCGTGTATCCGGCGGGTTGGGGGGGCAACGCATAGCCGCGGTCGGTGGTGGCCACGGCCAGCTCCAGCCGGTGTCCGGCTTGCACCGGTCGCACCACGCCGGCGAGCGTTACGGTGAACTCCGCCGGCGCACCGTCCGCTGGCAGCGGACCGATCCGCACCGGGGCCACCACGCCGCCGGGAAGGATTCGGCGGCCATCCGGCCCGAGGTCATAAAGCTTGACGAACAGCACCGCATCGGGCGAGGGGGTTGAGCTGATTGCTGGTACCGGCGCAGTGCCGGTGGCTGCGGCGGCTACCCGCAACCGGATCCGTGGCGCTCCGGCGATCTCCAGCGGATCGGTCAGTGGATCGCTGACGAACGTCGCGGCCTGCCCAGGCACGTCCACCGCCACGCCATCGAGGTTGGCGGCGCCGTCGGGTAGGGCGGCGTTCAAACCTGGCAGGCTGCTCAGCGCGGCTGGGCTGCCGCCAGGCGGCCGGATCACCAGCTGCGGCCCACCGTGCAGTGTCAGCTGCCGGTGCGGCACCGGATCGTTGCTCAGCCCGGGATAGGTCGGAGCGTGCACCGTTCGCGGTGGGATACCACGTCGGGTGCCGAATAACGCCTGCACCTGGTAGTCGAATCCGGTGCCGGGATCCTCACCGAGCCGGCGCAGGTGGTAGTCGAACCAGTCACCGATTTGCGTCTGGAGCGCTGCGCTGGGCGCGCCGCCGTCGTGCCCGCCCGCATACCAGATCACCTTCAGCGGGATTTCGGCCGAGGCGAGCTGCCGGGCGGTGGCGTCGGCCTGGTCCAGCCCGAAAAGTGTGTCGTGTTCGCCCTGGATGAGCAGGGTCGGCGCGGTGATGGCGCCGGCGACCGTGGCGGGTGAGGAGCGGCGCAGCAGCGCCACGATCTCCGGGGTGGGGCTGCCGGTGGCGGCGGCTTGGACGTAGGCGGTGCAGACCTCTGGGCGGAACCGTCCGCACAAACTGTGTGTTTCAGCGCCCGACCCGGGTACTGCGCCGAAGAAGTAGCCCGCCCAGTCTCGCTTGAACACCCCGTCGGGGGCGAAGGCACCGGCGGCTGGGGTTCCGGCAGAGATGGGCGCCCGGCTGGCGGCGTTCGGGAACAGCGCCTGAGCCAAATCGTTCCAGGTGATTTGCGGTGCGAGCGCATCAACCCGCCGGTCGGTCCCGGCCAGCAGCAGGGCCAGCGCGCCGCCGTAGGATGCGCCGGTGACACCGACCCGGGGATCGCCGGGTCCATCGCGCACCACATCTGGTCGTTTGGCCAGCCAGTCCACCAGCCTCCGGGCGTCGGCCACTTCGTAGTCGGGAGAGTCCAGGCCGATCTGCCCGGTGCTCGCGCCGAATCCGCGGGCCGTCCAGGCCAGCACGACGAGCCCCCGGCGGGCCAGCGCCGCTGCCTCGGTGCTCACCGAGTCTTTGCTGCCGCCGAAACCGTGCGCCATCAACACGGCCGGAGCCGGAATGACTGCTGGTTGGTAGACCGTCGCGTCCAGATGCACCTGACCGGTGACGCCGGGTCCTCCCGGTACGTCGATCGTGACGTTCTCGATGGCCACCTGCGGAGGATCAGGGGCCATCGTGACGGCCAGCGCTACGGCGGTGCTCGCGACAAGTACCGCGAGGATCAGCAGTCGCCAGCGCGGCCGGACCAGTCGGGCCGTTGGGGGCACGCTACCGACGGTAGGTCACCGCGCCCCGGTGCCGCAGCCGTCTCAGCGGATTCTCAGCGCGTCACCCAAAGTGATCATGGCTACCCGGGGTGGTGCTGCCGGAAGGGATAAGGGAGACTTGCTGTTACGTGGAGGGGAGTATTCCTTCGCGGCGGCATCGTCAACACGGTCTGCCTGCACTGCGGGCGCCCGGTGCCGTCGACCGGTTACGCCGGTGGAAGAGACCTCCGGTGTTCGACGCATGCCGTCTGCCGGAGGTCGCTCATGGACGTGCCCGCCTGGGTCTGGCTCGCGACGGTGGGCGGTCTTGGCGTCCTTTTCGCCCTCGATCTGGTCATCGTCGACCGCAAGCCACACGTGGTGCGCATGGCCGAGGCGGCCCGGTGGGTGGCGTTCTACCTCGCCTGCGCCGCCGCGTTCGGGCTGGGTATCTGGCTACTCTCGGGGAGCGATTTCGCGGTCGCGTACTTTGCTGGCTATCTCACCGAGTACTCGTTATCGGTGGACAATCTGTTCATCTTCATGATCATAATGACGGCTTTTAAGGTTCCGCCCATCCAGCAACATCGGGTGCTTTTGATCGGTATTGTGCTTGCGCTGATCATGCGCGGGTTGTTCATTGCGGCAGGCGCGGTCCTGATCTCCAGCTTCAGCTGGATCTTCTACCTCTTCGGTGCCCTGCTGATCTACCTTGGTTACCGGCAGATCCGGGAACGCAAGCACGAAGCACAATTCCAGGAAAACATCGTGCTGCGGGCGCTGCGGAAGGTGATCCCGGTGACCGACGAATACAATGGATCGCGGCTCACCGTCACCCGGGACGGCCGGCGGTGGTTCACGCCGATGATCGTCGTGATGATCGCGATCGGTTCTGTTGACCTGGTCTTTGCCCTGGACTCCATCCCAGCGATCTTCGGGCTCACTCAGGAAGCTTTCCTGGTTTTCACCGCCAATGCCTTTGCATTGATGGGCTTGCGGCAGCTGTACTTCCTCATCGGCGGGCTGCTCGTGAGGCTCATCTACCTCTCCATCGGACTGGGAGTGATCCTGGGGTTCATCGGTGTGAAGCTGTTGCTCGATGCGCTAAACGACAACGCGCTGCCTTTCCTCAATGATGGGCAGCCGCTAGAGGCGGTACCGACGGTAGGCACCGAGCTATCGCTCGGGGTGATCATCAGCGTGCTATTGGTGACGACCGTGGCGAGTGTGTTGACGACGCGCAGACGTCGTCGCAGCGATCCGCCGGCCTGTCCGGGAACGATCACGTCGAGGGTCGCCCGGGAGTAGGGCGCTACGCACGATCAGCCGGGTCTTCGATGATGGCCACGGTGTCAGGAGGCAACATCAGCTTGCCCTCGTCGTGGGTGATGCCCGGGTCAGAGGCGGCCAACACGGTCACCAAGGAGTCGACCGGGACGGTCCAAGTGGCGGTGCCCAGGTTGCTCACCACCCGCACCGGGCCGCGCCGCACGATCAGTCCACCTTGGTCATCACAGTCGACGTGGACCCTGTTGAGGCGCCCGTCGGTGAGGGCCGGAATCTGTTTGCGCAGCGCAATGAGGTGGCGGTACCAATCCAGCAGTGCGGCATGCGGCTGCTTGGCGGGTTCGGTCCAGTCGAGCCGGGAACGGACAAAGGTGGCTGGATCCTGGGGGTCGGGCACCTGGTCGGGGTCCCAGCCGAAGGCGGCGAACTCGTGGCGGCGGCCCACGCTGACCGCCCGGCCCAGCTCGGGGTCCTCATGATCGGTGAAGTACTGGAACGGACTCGTCGCTCCCCATTCCTCACCTTGGAAGAGCATGGGCACGAACGGCGAAGTGAGCAGCAGCGCGGCGGCGACCCGCAGACGACCCGGGCTCGTCAGCGCACTGAGCCGGTCCCCGACGGCGCGGTTGCCAACCTGGTCGTGGTTCTGGGTGCACACCACGAACTGGTGACCGGAGAGCCCGGTGGGTGCTCTGCCATGGATGCGGCGGCGGTGCGGCGACCAGGTCCCGTCGTAGACCCATGCCTGGCGTAGCGCCTTGGCCAGCAAGTTCAGCGGTCCGAAATCCTCGTAGTAACCGCTGCGCTCGCCGGTGAGGGTGGTGTGCAGGGCGTGGTGCCATTCGTCTGCCCAGGCGGCGTCGAGACCGTAACCGCCGGCGTCACGGCTGCGGACGAATCTCGGGTCGTTCAGGTCGCTTTCGGCGATGAGGAACAGCGGCCTGCGCAGGTGGGCGCCGAGGGCGGCGACCTCGACGGCGAGCTGTTCGAGGATATGCATGGCGGAGTCGTCGACCAGGGCGTGGACGGCATCGAGGCGCAGTCCGTCGCAGTGGTAGTCGCGCAGCCACATCAGAGCGTTGTCGATGACGAACCGGCGCACTTCGTCGCTGCCGGGCCCATCGAGGTTTACCGCCTCGCCCCAGTTCGTCATGTGCCGCTCGGAGAAATAGCCGCCGAATTGCGGCAGGTAGTTCCCGGCGGGGCCGAGATGGTTGTAGACGACGTCCATGATCACACCGATCCCCGCGCTGTGACAGGCATCGATGAGACGCTTGAGCCCCTCGGGGCCGCCGTAGGCGTGGTGGGGAGCGTAGAGGTCCACGCCGTCGTATCCCCAGCCGCGCCGGCCGGAGAATTCGGCTACCGGCAACAACTCGATGGCGTCGATGCCCAGCTCGACCAGGTGGCCCAGCCGCTCGATGGCGGCATCGAAGGTTCCCTGCGGGGTGAAGGTGCCCACGTGGAGCTCGTAGAGCACGGCGCCGGGCAGGGGCATGCCTCGCCAGCCGGCGTCGTGCCACGGGTAGGCGCTGTGATCGACCACCTCGGAAGGGCCGTGGACACCGTCGGGTTGGAAGGCCGAGCGGGGATCGGGCCGGGATGGGCCGCCGTCGAGGGAGAACGCATAGCGGCTGCCTGCTCCGGCGCCCCCGACGGATACCTGCCACCAGCCGTCCTCGCCGGGTCGCATGTGTACGCGCTGGTCGCCCGACACCAGCTCCACCTGCTTCGCAGCCGGGGCCCACACCGTGAACTCGTGCCTCATCCACCCTCCAGGGCCAGCGGCGTTGGGGAACGATACAGCCGAGACCTACCCCACATCGGGGTCTGATAAGCGGTGGATCTGAGTTTGCGCGAACCTCCTGTCGCCGAGTTCGACACTAGAGCTCCAGCCGCATTGCGCCGAGTGCAAACCAGCGGCTCAAACAGATCGCACAGCCGGGGGGCCTCGACGGTAAAGTGAGCCGCCGCGGTGCGTGCGAAAGTGAGTTGCAGGTGGACGTCGAATCGGTGGCCAACGAGCTGTATTCACTTCCTCGTGACGAGTTCACTGCTGCGCGTAATGCGGCCGTCAAGCGGGCACGCGAGCAGGGCAACCGCGAGCTGGCCGAGCAGATCGGTGCGCTGCGCCGGCCCTCCACCGCGGCGTGGGTGGCTAATCAGCTGGTTCGTGAGCACCCCGATGAGGTCCACGCGCTGGCGGAATTGGGGGATGGGCTGCGCGAGGCGCAGCGCCGGTTGCAGGGTGAGGAACTGCGCCGGCTTTCCCGGCGGCGCCGCGAACTGGTGCACGCTCTCGTGCAGCAGGCACAGGCGTTGGTTCGCACCGCCGGACATCCAGTCAGCGAGGCAGTGACCCGTGAGCTGGGGGATACCTTCACCGCCGCGGTGAACAGTTCTGCCGCGGCACGGGCCCTGGCCGGTGGGCGGCTCACCTCGGCCCTTGACCCGGCTGAGGGCACAGCCGAACTTTTCGCCGGAGCAGGCGCTCTCGACAGGAATGAACGGGTACCGGACGGCGATACCCGTGGGCACGAGCAACTTCGCCACGATCTGGAACGATTCCGCAGCGAAGCGACCGATGCCGCCACCATGCTCGACGACGCGCAGCGCGCGCTGACCGACGCCGATCAGGCGGCGCAGGACGCGGCCACTGCGCTCCAGGAGCTGCGGGTCCGCCTTGAGGTCGCCGAGCGAACCGAGCACGAGGCGCGCCGCCGCGCCCAGTCGGCGCAGCGGGATTTCGAGGCCGCAGATCGTACAGCCAGGGAGGCGCAACGGCGTGTGCATGATCTGGAGTGGCGGCTCGCCCAGCACCAGAACCGGTGAGAGGTGGAGCTCGACGGGGTACTCCTCCTCGGGAATCCGAAAAGGAGATGAGGGCGATGGCACGAGCTATCTGGAGCGGGACGATTAATTTCGGGCTGGTCTCGATCCCGGTGCGGCTCTACAGCGCGACCGAGGATCACACCATCCACTTTCACCAGTTACAGCGCGGTACCGCCGACCGCATCCGCTACCAGCGGGTCAATGAGCGGACCGGCAAGGAGGTCGACTACGCCGACATCGTCAAGGGCAGAGACGTCGGCGGCGGCGACTACGTGATCGTCGAGCCGGAGGAGCTGGACGCCATTGCCCCCGGCCGCTCGCGGACTATCGAGATCATCAGCTTCGTCGACCTTGATGAGATCGATCCGGTCTATTTCCAGAAGACTTACTGGCTCGCTCCTCAAGACGAGCAGTACGCGCGGCCCTATGCGCTGCTGGTTGAGGCCATGGCGCGGACCAACCGCGCCGGTATCGCCACCTTCGTCATGCGCGGCAAGGAGTACCTCACCGCGATCCGGGCTGACGATGGCGTGCTCGCCTTGGAGACCCTGTACTTCGCTGACGAGATCCGTAACCCAGCCGAGCAGTTGGACACCCTGCCGCACCACGAAGGCGCCCGGGGCAAGGAGCTGGATATGGCCGAAGCATTGATCAAGTCGATGAGCGGGTCCTGGAATCCGCAGGACTACCGCGACACCTACACCGAACGGGTAGAGCAGCTGATCGACGACAAGCGCCGCGGCCGCGAGATCGTCACCGCGGCTGAGCCGCCCCAACCCACTGAGATGTCGGACTTGCTTGAGGCGTTGCAGCGCAGCATCTCCTCGGCTCGCGAGGGTGAGCGCCAGCGGAAGGTGTCCTAACCGGCGGCAAGGCCTGATGATCAGTACCAGACACTGGCCAGAGGGCTGGTGTCCAGCTCTCGCAGTAGCGTCTGGCAGTCCTCGTATACCGCGACCGCGCCGGCCTCGGTCAGCTCGTCGGCGCTGATACCTCCGCTGAGCACGCAGACACAAGGGACTCCGGCTTTGCTGCAGGCCTGCACGTCCCAGACCGTGTCGCCGATGAAGATCGCCCGATTCGCGCTCACCTCTGCCCGTTGCAGGGCGACGTCAACGAGGTCAGGCGCCGGTTTGGCCGCCTCCACGTCCCCGGCGCCAGTGATCTCCGCGACGGCGTCCTCGATGTTCAGGACCGATCGGAGGATCTCGAGCTCCTCCGGGGGGGCGGAGGAAGCCAGGACAACCCTGGCCCCATGCTGCGCCACCGCGGCTACCAGCTCTCGAGCACCATCGAAGGCCCGCAGCAGGTGAGCGGCCCGCTGGTAGTGCTCACTGTGACGTTGCTTGGCCTGCGAACCGATCCGGTCGGCGGCCTCACCGAGCAGATCGGCCAGCAGCTGGGAGGAACCCATGCCTATCCCGCGGTGAATCCGCCAGGCGTCGACGGGATGGTTCACGTCGTGAAACGCGCGCAGCCACGCGGTGACGTGCAGGTAGTTGGAGTCGACCAGGGTGCCATCGATGTCGAACAGCACAGCGCCTGCCATGGTCAACTCGCCTCGATGCCCGGCAGGGTACGTACCCGCACCTGAAGCACGCCACCCTCGACGCGGGACTCGAAGCCCGGCGCCGGTGCCGTCGCCGGACCGTGCACGACCTCGCCATCGCGGACCCGGAACACGCTCGCGTGCCAAGGGCAGGTGACGCACAGCTCTCCGTCGATCGTGGACAGCTCACCTTCGTGCAGCGGCGCTGACAGGTGCGGACAGCGGTTGGACAGCACCGTGACCTCGGCGGCCGTGCCGTTGCGCAGCACGAACACCGGCACATCCCCGGCGATCCTGCGCACCGGCTGACCCAGCGGGAATTCCGCAAGCGGGCCTAGCGGCTGCCAGCTCCCCGGTCCGACATGCGGCACCTCCTCGCCGTGGTTGGCGCCCGTTGCCTGCCGGTAACCCAGGTGGCCCCCCAGCGCCGCCCCCACCCCGCTCAACGTGCCTCCCACCAGCGAGAACAGCCGTCCGGTGCCGCAGCCCCCGCGCCGCTGCAGCAGCGCGGTGGCGAAGCAGGCCACCGCCGTCACATTCACCGCAGCGTGCACGAGGCCGACCCGCTGCTGGTCCTCGTGACTTTCCGACCAGTCCGCCCAACCCGCGGCGACCGTCGGGACAGTGCTGGCCAACCCCACCGCGATCAAGCCGGAGGACTCACGACGCCCGCCGCCGACGGCGTCAATCAAGGAGGCGGAGGTGAATGAGCCGAGCGCGATCTGCGCCAGCGCCGGGTGCAGCGGATGCCCCAGCCACACCCCGTGCAGCGCGTCCTTGAGTGTCCGGTTGCGGAGCAGTCGTTGCACAACGGCCCGCACCGCGGCCGCGGGCCGATCCAACGCCTCGGCCCGCTCCAGGCGGCGAATGTCGTCGAAGGGTCTCATCCGCGCAGAGTAGGCACGCTACGGCGAAATCAAACGCCTCTGGTGACCGATTTGACGTTCGAAGGCCTGGGTACTCCTTCGACGCGGCCGAGCCATGTCGAGGGCCACCATCTGAGGGGACCACCACCATGCTGCACGATGGGCTCACGATGCGTGGCAGCGGGTATGACCGAGTAGGGATGGTCGCGGCCCGATTTACCGAGCGCCGGGTGCGGGCCGTGCAGGGTTCGGATGGTGGGTGGCGGCTCACCGGGATCAAACGATGGTGCTCGGGGGCCCACGCCTGCACTCATGCACTGGTCACCGCACACGCCCCCGACGGTGGCCGGTTGTTCGCAGTCGATCTTTCCGGCGGTGGGGTACGTGCCGGTTCGGGCAGTCGGAAGGGGCCGGGGATGGCCGGCAGCGGGACGGAGGATGTGGAGTTCGCCGCGGCACCGGCGGTGGCGGTCGGAGCCCCGCGGGCATACCTGAACCGGATCGGTTTCTGGTACGGCGCCATAGGCGTAGCCGCATGCTGGTACGGCGGCGCAGTCGCAATCGGTCGCCCGCTGTGGGAGGCGGCTCGTAGCGGCGCGCTCGATCCGCATGGCCAAGCCCACCTTGGCGCGGTCGACGGTGTGCTGGGACCCAGGCCGTTGGCCACCGATGCCACGCACAGCCGCCGGGTCACCGATCTCACCGTGTACCTGCGCCAAAGCCACGCAGAGCGGGATCTCGCGGTGCTCGGCAACCTCGCCGCAGGTGCGGCGTGGTGGCAGCTGTGGTGATCCCGATCGAGGGCCTCGGGACGCTCGAGTCGAGCTGGCAGGCCTGGCCCGGATTGGCCGCCCTGGATACCTTCGCCTTGCACCCGCTACCGGCCAGGGCCGTCGTCGTGGCCCCACATCCCGACGATGAGGTACTCGGCGTGGGTGGCATCCTGGCGTTGCTCAGCGCCGCCGGAGTACAGGTAATCGTGGTGGCGGTCAGCGACGGCGAAGCCAGCCACCCGCACAGCCCGACCACCACCCCGGCCCAGCTGGCCCGCACCCGGCGCGCCGAGCAACATCGTGCCCTGCGCCGCTTGGGTCTAGATCGAGTGCCGGTCCACCGCTGCGGTCTGCCCGATGGACGCCTGCGTGATCACGAAGCCGGCCTGGCCGCCAACCTGGCCGAGTTACTCGACGAGGACAGCTGGTGCCTGGCTACGTGGGTACGGGACGGTCATCCCGATCACGAGGCCGCTGGGCGCTCCGCCGCGACTGCGGCAGGCCACACCGGAGCTCAGCTGCTCTCGTTCCCCGTGTGGGCCTGGCACTGGGCACAGCCCGCGGACCCGCGAGTCCCGTGGACGACCGCCCGCCGGATCCCGCTGCCTCCCGCGGTCGCCCAGGCCAAGAGGTACGCCGTGGATGCATTCGGCAGCCAGCTCAGGCCGCTGTCGACCCATCCCGGCGACCAAGCGATCCTCGGGCCGACCGCGCTGGCTCGGCTCACCCGCGACTACGAGGTGATCCTGCTATGAGCGCCAGCCTGCCGGCGCTGCATACCGCCGACCCACCGGTAGTTCACCAGCGCCGCCGCTGTGCCCGTGCCCCCGCAGGTTTCGCCGACTTCCTCATCAAGCTGGCCGTACCCAAGCTGGACCCGGTGAGCTGAGACGGTCGCGCTGTAGATCTGCCGGCGAGCAGGTAATCTTCGTGGCGACAGCGGATTGCGCAGTCGAGGCGCCCCGTGACCCGGGAGGTGGTGGGGTGGCTCCTGAGCTGCCAGGGGTGTTCGCTTGGCTGTCCCCGATCCTCGCCTCCTACGGCTATCTGGCTGTTTTCGGGTTCCTGTTCATCGAGAGTTTCGGCGCGCCGGTCCCGGGCCAGACCATGCTGATGGCCGCGGGGGTCTTCGCCGGAGCCGGAAAACTCAATGTTGTGGGCGTGGCGGTGCTGGGCTTCCTCGCCGCCGTCGCCGGTGACAACGTCGGTTACCTGATCGGATACTTCGGTGGCCGGCGGTTGGTGCTCCGCTTCGGCCGCTACATCTTTGTGACCGAGAAACGGCTCGATAAGGCGGAGGAATTCTTCCGGCGCCATGGAGCCAAGATCGTCGGCTTCGCCCGGTTCATCGACGGTCTACGCCAGCTCAACGGCGTCATCGCTGGCATCGCCAGGATGCCATGGCGGCAATTTCTCGCATTCAACGCGTTGGGCGCGGCCGCATGGGTAGCAGTGTGGACCTCTGCGGGCTACCTGGCTGGCGGCCACCTCACCGAGATCTATCAACAATTTTTCCGCTACCAGGTGGTCGTGCTCGTCGTGGTAGGGGTCGTCATCGTCGCCGTACTTGCCCATTGGTTGTGGCGCAGGCACCGCCACAGCAGTGACACCGCTGTGCAGTGACCTCCAGAACCAGTGACCTCCACGAAGAAGCGGTGACCCCGCGAGGACATCGCTTGGGGGTGCGCTCAGCCGCCCACTCTTAAGGCACCAAAGAGGGCCTCCTTTTCCTCAGCCGGCCCCGCTGCAAAGTACAGGGCGTTGGCGTCGCCGAGGCTTTCCCCATTACCGAAAAGAATGTTCCAGATGCCATCGATTGCGATTGGTGCTCCCTCTTCGTCGCGCATGTAGTCGACGAACTTACCGGTCCCGTCGTCGAACGCGGCAATCCGTCCGGACCCGCCGAAGTTGCCTACCAGGAGCTTGCCACCCATCGGGCCGAAGGCTGCCGGAGCCAACGTGACTCCCCAGGGGGCGTTCAGCCTGCCGTCGTCGGTGAATACTCGTACCAACGCACCGTCGCTGGTGAACTCGGCGAGCTTGCCTTTGTCCGGGTGACCGCCAGTGGTCTTTTCCTGCTCCTTGTTCAGCGAGTCCTCCTCGCCGGCGTCGAACGCCGGACCTCCGGGCTCAGGCTTGTCAGGCGCCTTGGAGATCACATAGCTCACCAGAACGCGGTCACCGAGGGTGGTGATGTTCCACGGCACGGGATCACCCGGTTTGGCCTTCTTGCCCTTGGCCGCGTCAGCCGGGTCGACCGGGTCACCGGTGGCGAAGGGGTTCACAAAACCCTTGGTGGGTACCAGCTTCCAATCCTTGTCGAACTGGCGGATCTGCGGGTCAGCGCCGAAGTCGGCGGCCCACAAAGTGTCGAAGCTGCCCTGTTTGAGGGCCACCCCGAAGAACTTCATGCCCTGCGAAGCCCCGTTGAATACCTCCTGGCTGGGGCCATCCACCCGGACCACCTTCCCGTCCGGACCACGCTCGCCCCAGGCGGTGATACGCCCGGAGTCGGTGGCGAAGATGAACCGTGCCGAGCCCCCCACCATCACCGTGCGACCGTCGACCTGGGCCGGCTGGTTGGTCACGACGAACTTGTCCGAGTTGATGTCGGCGCCGTTGAAGATCACCCCGGTGGCCTTGCCGATTGACGTAGCCTCGGTGCTGGTGTCCGTTCCCGGGATGGTCACCGCTTTGAGGGGATCTTGGTGTAGTTGGCGCAGCTTTTGATCGCTGGAAGCAGTCACATCGCCGACGAACTCATAAGACGCATTGCCGGCTGCGACCCAGAAATGTCCGCCGGCGCCCTTGGGACGTATCGCCACGCCCCACGCATTGACCATGTCCGGCATGGTGAACAGCGCCTTGTAGGCCTCGGAGTTCGCCGCCAGATTGACCTGGCGGTAGTGGTTATCCGGCGACGGTACCGGGCCGGAGCTGGTGCCGGCGCCGCTGCACGCGGCCACACCGATCACAGCGAGGCAGGCGACGCCTCGACGGACCGGCCCGACACGTCCACGGAGGGCCATACAGGGCTCCAATCAGCTAAAGCGAACCTAAAGTGTGGTAAGGGTAGGCTTGGTTGCAACCGTAAATCAAGATGGTCAAATGTAATCAGTCGACCACGCGCCGCGGTATCTGCTCGTAGTGTCCACGAGCCCAGTTGCCCGGAGTGAGGCACCTCAGGGCTGCTGGGCCGGAGGAGTGACGGGTCTGGGTTTACGCCCAAGAACCTGTATTCTTCCCGGGTTCCACTACCCTGAGGAGATGCCTGGTGACGCACGATGACCGCTCGGCGTCGTAGGAAGTCGGGCTCTGGGCCCTCTGCCACTGCCCTCATCGCCTGGGTCGGTGGTGCCCGCACGGGCATCGGCGCACCCGAGGTCGCACCGGGCTCCGTGCTCAGCAGTCTGCCAATCAGCCGGCTGAGCGGCGGCCAGATGAGCGGCAGCCGTGCGCTCCTTGTCGGCCGGGCCTGTGGCCTCGCGGCGGGAACCCTGCTGGCCTGCGGTTCGGTGTTGGTCGGCGCGACTCACGTTGGTGAAAGCTCACTCGCGGGCGACAATGCACGCCTGCTGAGTCCCGTCCCGGCTGGTCCGGACGCTACCGGTGGCACTGCTGAGGAATACCGCGCCGACCCGCCCGCTGAGCCCACGTCTGCCGCGCCGGATCTGGTCAGTGCTCAGGGCGTCACGGACCCGAGTCCGATGATTCATCCCCCGCTCGGGCCCGTCCGCCGGAACACGCCGGTGTCCCTGGACGTGCCCGCGGATGCACCCCGCCGGAACTCAGATACCGCGCAACAACCTTGGAATTCATCTCCGCAAGCAGCTGGTCACGCCCAGCAGGACCCCATCCCACCGGTCAGCCCGGTGCTGGATCCCGCCACAAAGGGAGTCGGCCGGGTTGCACCGGTAGGAGGCGTGTTGGCGCCGACCGAACCGAGTACGAACACGGCGAAGGACAACGGGGCGAAGGACGCCGGCGAAAAGCAGCCCGAAATTACCGGGAACAAACGGGTAAGCAGTCCGCGCGAAAAGCGTGCGAGCACCGGCAAAATCGGAGCTGTTGAGACGGTCAAGCAGGTGATGGCGCCCGTCGACAACACCATAACGCCGGCTATTCAGCCCGTTGTTCGATCAGTTATTCAACCGGCCGCTCAACCGGCGATGTCGATGCTCGCCCCGTTGTTGCCGATAGGCTGACCGCACACAGGTTTCGATCGGTTGGCAGTCGGTCACCGCGCTACGTCAGCTCGAGCCTGTCTGGTCGTAGCTGTCCCGCTTCACTGCGGAGAGCTCGGTGCGCATCACCATGATCTAGCGCACTACGAGAGATCGGCGAGGACGTCCGCGCTTGCGAGCGTCGCGCCGGCAGCAGGTAAGCGGTGCGGATCACCGGTGCTCACGGCGGGGTAATCACACGGCGGGTCTCATCCCTCGATAGCATCGACAACCGAATCGCCATCGCTGTATCGCCAAGGAGCTCTCGTGGTCGCGCCGTCCTCACCTGTCCAGCCCGCCCTGCGCGTGATGGTGCCGGCCGGGACGACTGCCGGGGCGGCGCTACGCGCGGCGGGGGCGCCTACCAGTGGATCAGACGCCCTCGTCGTGGCCCGGGATATACACGGCCACCTGCGCGATCTGAGCTGGGCGCCCGAAAGCGACACCGAGGTGGAGGCTGTCACCGCGAGCAGCCCCGACGGGCGTAGCGTCATCCGGCATTCGTGTGCGCACGTGCTTGCGCAAGCTGTGCAACAGCACTACCCCACAGCCAAGCTGGGTATCGGTCCGCCGGTGGCCGACGGTTTCTACTACGACTTCGACGTCGACCGGCCGTTCACCCCTGACGACCTCGCCAAGCTCGAAAAGACCATGCGCAAGATCGTCAAGGCAGGTCAGCGATTCTCCCGGCGCGTGTTCGGCTCGGTGAGCGAGGCCAGACACGAACTGGCAGACGAGCCGTACAAGTTGGAACTGATCGACCTCAAAGCAGCCGGCTCGGACGTCAGCGTGGATCCCGACGAGGTAATGGAAGTCGGAGCGGGGCAGCTGACGATCTATGACAATGTCCATCCGCATACTGGTGAGGTCATCTGGAGTGACCTGTGCCGTGGGCCCCATGTTCCGACCACACGGAATATCCCGGCGTTCCAGCTGATGCGGACTGCGGCCGCCTACTGGCGTGGTAGCGAGCACAACCCGCAGCTGCAGCGGATTTACGGCACCGCGTGGGAATCCGCCGAAGCGCTGGAGCAGCATCTGGAGTTACTCGCGGAGGCGCAGCGGCGCGACCACCGCCGGCTCGGCGCCGAGTTGGACCTGTTCAGCTTCCCCGATGAGATCGGGTCGGGGCTGCCGGTGTTCCACCCCCGCGGGGGCACCGTACGCCGGGTGATGGAGGACTACTCGCGACGCCGGCACGAGGAAGCTGGCTACGAGTTCGTCAACTCGCCGCACATCACCAAGGGACAGCTCTTCGAGACGTCCGGCCACCTGGATTGGTATGCCGACTCCATGTTCCCGCCGATGCACCTCGACGAGGAACTGGCGGAGGACGGCACGGTTCGTAAGCCCGGGCAGGACTACTACCTCAAACCCATGAACTGTCCGTTCCACAATCTGATCTACCGCTCCCGAGGGCGGTCCTACCGGGAGCTTCCCCTACGGCTGTTCGAATTCGGTTCCGTGTACCGGTACGAGAAGTCCGGCGTAGTCCATGGCCTGACCCGGGTACGTGGGATGACCCAGGACGACTCGCATATCTATTGCACCCCCGAACAGTTGCAGGACGAGATCCGCTCGCTGCTGACTTTCGTGCTCGACCTGCTTCGCGACTTCGGGCTGGACGATTTTTACCTGGAGCTGTCCACCCGTGACGATGAGAAATACGTCGGCACCGACCAGCAATGGGAGGAGGCGACCGACGCGCTGCGCCAAGCTGCCGAGGCTAGCGGGCTGGCGCTGGTGCTTGACCCTGGCGGGGCAGCCTTTTACGCACCCAAGATCTCTGTGCAGGCCAAGGACGCATTGGGGCGTACTTGGCAGCTGTCCACCATCCAGGTCGACCTGCAGGAGCCGGACCTCTTCGCACTGGAATACACCGCAAAAGATGGCTCCCGGCAGCGCCCCTACATGATCCACCGAGCGCTGTTCGGGTCGATCGAACGGTTCTTCGGGGTACTCACCGAGCACTATGCGGGCGCTTTCCCGGCCTGGCTGGCACCAGTGCAGGTGGTCGGGATCCCGATCGCCGACGAGCACGTTGAACATCTGCAGCAAGTCGCCAAGGCGCTGCGCGCACGGGGTATCCGGGTCGAGGTCGATGCTTCAGACGACCGGATGCAGAAGAAGATCCGTACTCACACCACGCAGAAGGTGCCATTCCTACTGCTCGCCGGCGGCAAGGACGTCGAGGCCGGCGCGGTGTCATTCCGATTCCGCGATGGTACCCAGATCAATGGCGTAGGAGTTGAAGATGCGGTCGCTGCTATTGCCGGTTGGGTTGCGCGACGAGAGAATCGCTCGCCCAGCGCCGCGGAGCTGCCGATAGGAGAGGTGTGACCGCCGATGTACTTGGCCCCGCGGAGGGGGCAGTATGACCGCGGAGGCCCAGGATGGGGTCGGAGCACCGGACGCGTTGCAGCGGCTGTGGACACCACACCGGATGGCGTACATCAAGCAGGAGGGCAAGGCTGGGCCTGAGGCCGGTGCAGAGCAGTGCCCATTCTGCCGGATCGTCGCTATGGACGATGCCGAGGGCCTGGTGATTGCCCGCGGAGCCGCCGTTTATGCGGTGCTCAACCTCTACCCTTACAATCCCGGCCATCTGTTGGTGGTGCCCTACCGGCATATTGCCGACTATCCGGACCTGACAATCCAGGAGACCACCGAACTGGCCACCTTCACTCAGCGGGCCATGCTCGCCAGCCGTCGCGCGGCCGCTCCACACGGCTTCAACCTCGGAATCAATCAGGGTTCAGTCGCCGGCGCGGGCATCGCGGCGCACCTGCATCAGCACGTCGTGCCGCGATGGGGTGGGGACGCCAACTTCATGCCCGTCGTCGGCCGAACCAAGGTGCTTCCGCAGCTGCTGGCCGAGACCCATACGTTGCTGGTGGATGCATGGAAAGAACTGTCCTGAACGGCCCCGTGGACGCCACCAGCAGTTTCCACCCGAGCCGGTCGACCGCCAACGGCGCGCCCACGACGTCCTGGAAACGGCAGCTGCTGCTCCTCGCACGATTGCTCTTCCTCGGGTCCGCGTTGGGAGTGCTGGTCTGGCGCCTTGTCGCTGACGGTGGAGGCGCGCTGGACGCGGCGCGAAGGATCGGTTTGGCCACGCTTCTCGGATCCTTTCTGGCTGCTGCGGCCGGTACCGGCGCATCGGGATTGGCCTGGCGCAGCCTGCTCCGGGGACTGGATATCCCGGTGGGTCTGCGCGCTGCGGCCCGAGTTTTTTTACCGGTCAGATCGGGAAGTACATTCCGGGCACCGTCTGGGCCTACGTGGCTCAGGCCAGGCTGGGCCGCGAGCACGGGGTTCCGGCCTCCCGCACCACAGCGGCATCGGTGATGTTCGTGGTGGCGCATACCGCCACCGGGGCGGTGGTCGCCGGCCTCGTCCTGCCGTTCGCCTCTGGCGAAGTCTTCGAACGTTTCGGCTGGATCGCGGTGCTGGCACCGCTTCTTCTGGCCAGCCTACATCCGCGCCTCGTGCTACCGGTGCTCCGGCTGGTGCATCGCGTGGTGGGCCGGGGTAGTCCGCCTGAACGGGTTCGCGGACCAGCTGTGCTCCGTGCGCTGGGTT
>DASYMC010000321.1:0-38049 GCA_036009255.1 Pseudonocardiaceae bacterium | reverse complement strand
AGATGGCGCAGTCGCTGTTCGGGCTGGGCACCGGGGGTGTTTTCGGTACCGGCCTGGGTGCCGGACGCCCTGACCTGGTGCCAGAAGCGCACACCGACTTCATCACCGCCGCGATCGGCGAAGAGCTGGGATTTGTCGGGTTGGCCGCGGTGTTGTTCACCTACCTGTTGGTGGTCATGCGGGGGATGCGCGCCGGACTCACCGTCCGGGACACCTTCGGCAAGCTGCTCGCCGCGGGGCTGGCCTTCGCGATCGGTCTGGAAGTGTTCATCGTGGTTGGTGGGGTAACGAAGTTGATCCCGCTGACCGGGCTCACCGCGCCGTTCCTGGCCTACGGTGGGTCTTCGCTGCTGGCCAACTACATCCTGGTGGCGCTGCTGCTGCGGATCTCCCATGCGGCGCGGGCGCCGGCCGCCTCCGCTCCCCGCAGGCCGGTGACCCCACTGGCCGAGGCGCATACCGAGATGGTGCAGCGCCCGTGAACACACCGCTTCGCCGGGTCGCGATGGCCGTCATGGCCATGATCGTCCTGCTGCTGGCGAACGCCACCTACATTCAGGTGGTCAGCGCCGAGGACTACCGCACCGATCCGCGCAACCGGCGGGTGCTGCTCGACGAGTACAGCCGCCAGCGCGGCCAGATCATCGCGGGCGGGCTGCCGGTGGCGAACTCGGTGGAAACCGGTGGGCAGCTGCGTTTCCTGCGCACCTACCTCAACGGCCCGCTGTACGCCCCGATCACCGGCTACTACTCACTGCGCTACGGCTCAGGCGGCATGGAGAACTCGATGGACTCCGTGCTCAACGGCTCTGACGGCCGGCTGTTCGTGCGGCGAGTCTCGGATCTGATCACTGGTCGGGAGCCCAGCGGAGGTAGCGTCGAGCTCACCATCAACCCGGTCGTGCAGCGGGCCGCATACGATTCGCTGACCCGCCGCGGCTACACCGGTGCGGTGGTGGCGATCAAGCCAAGCACCGGTGAGATCCTCGCGATGGCTTCCACTCCCTCCTACGACCCCAACCGCCTGTCCGCGCACGACGGTACGGAGCAGGAAGCCGCCTGGAACGAGGCCACCTCGCCCAAGCGAGGTAGCCCGCTGACCAACCGTGCCGTCGCCGCCGCCTACCCCCCCGGGTCGACTTTCAAGCTGTTGGTCACCGCGGCCGCGCTGGAGTCCGGAAGGGCCACCCCGGACACCCCGCTTACCGCGGCGGCCGCATTGCAGCTGCAAGGCACGACGACCTTGCTGCACAACTTCGCCGACCAACCATGTGGTGGTGGCCCCACGGCCACCTTGACCCAAGCACTGGTCCGCTCCTGCAACACCGCCTTCGCTCAGCTGGCCGCCTCGGTCGGCGAGAACACCCTGCGCAAGCAGGCCCAGTTGTTCGGCATCGGGCAGCAGGACCTCACCATTCCCATCCCGGTGGCGCCCTCGACGATGGGCGCCATTCCCGACATCGCGGCCCTGGAACAGTCCGGCATCGGTCAGCGCGATGTGGCGCTCACCCCGTTGCAGAACGCGTTGATCGTCGCCACCATCGCCAACGGCGGGGCGCGGATGAAACCCCAGTTGGTGCGCAACATTCTGGCCCCGGATCTATCGGTGCTGGACAGATTCGCGCCGGAGCAGGTCGAGACGGCGATGTCGCGCTCCACTGCCTCACAGATCCGCGCCATGATGGTTGCAGCCGAGAACAGCTACCGCAATGAAGGTAAGATCAACGGGGTCACTATCGCGGCGAAGACCGGTACCGCCGAGCACGGTGCCGATCCCAAGAACACCCCGCCGCACGGCTGGTATGTGGCCTTCGCGCCCGCCGACAACCCACAGGTAGCGATCGCGGTGGTAGTAGAAGACGGCGGAGACCGGAATCTCGAGGCAACCGGCGGCTCCCTAGCCGCCCCCATCGGCCGAGCCGTCATCGGCGCCGCCCTCCAGGGAGCCCGCTGATGCCGCGGCGCTGTGATGTGGTGGTGGCTGTATGGGGTTGAGCACAGGGCAGGTGCTAGCGCGGCGCTACCGGCTGGGCCGGCGCATCGCCATCGGTGGGATGGGCGAGGTGTGGCAGGCCGATGACACCCGGCTGGAACGCCAGGTGGCCGTCAAGGTGCTCAAGCCGGAGCTGTCGGGTGATCCCGAGTTCCGCTACCGGTTCCAGGCCGAGGCCCGGATGACCGCATCGCTGAACCATCCCGGCATTGCAGCGGTCCACGACTACGGCGAAGCGGCGAGCGATCCGGACGTTGCTTACCTGGTGATGGAGCTGGTCGCCGGGGAGCCGCTGGCCACGATCCTGATGCGCTCTCGGCGGCTGAGTGTGGACCGGACGCTGGACATTCTGGAGCAGGCCGGCAATGCGCTGCAGGCGGCGCACGAGCGCGGGTTGGTGCACCGCGACATCAAGCCCGCCAACATCCTGATCACCCCCACCGGGACGGTGAAGCTCACCGATTTCGGCATCGCGCGAGCCGTCGACTCAGCGCCGATGACTCGCAACGGGATGGTGCTGGGCACTGCCCACTACATCGCCCCGGAGCAGGCCGCCGGCAACGAAACCGGTCCGGCCGGTGACGTTTACTCACTGGCGGTGGTGGGTTACGAGTGCCTGGCCGGGCAGCGACCATTCTCGGCTGACAACACTGTCGGCGTCGCCATGATGCATATCCGTGACCGGCCCCCACCATTACCTTCGGATGTTCCTCCCGAAGCGCGGATGCTGATCGAGGCGGCCCTGGTCAAGGACCCACGCCAGCGCTACAGCACAGGTGGTGAGTTCGCTACTGCCGTCGCCGCGGTCCGAAGCGGACACGGACTACCAACGATAACGCATAGTACCCGCCCGTCACCGACTGCGGTCCTGCCGCGCCCTCCGCATAGCTCGATGTCGCTACACCATCGCCAAGGGCTCGGCGCAGGGCGTATCGCCGTTGCTGTGCTGGGCGCTTTTACCCTGATTCTCGGCGGCTACCTGGTTCGCGATGTACTGCGTTCGACGGGGACGCCCTCCGGGGTGGCCTCCGGGACACCGAATACCGGCGTTGCCGGCACACCCGGGCCAGCCGCGACGCCACCGTCATCCCAGCTGGAGCCCACTAAGGCACAACCCGCCCCGGAGCTGACTAACCGGGACGACACGCCCTCGGAGGTACTCATCATCCCGACCGACTACTTCGGCCACCGGGGCAGCGACGCCGTCGTCACCGCGAAGGTCCGTGGTCTGATACCCCGGGTGGTCGACGACGACGGTGAGCAGGTCGACCCTGACTTGCGCTCCCAGTGCCGGATCATCGGAGTCGACCCGCTGGCCGGCTACGTCCCCCGCGGATCGACGCTGGAACTTACCTGCCGGAGGGGAAAGTGACCGGGCGACACCTATCGGGTGACAGTCGGAAGGGGGGCATGATGGGGCCCGGACCGGGTCCGAACACGGGCCCGGCGGTGGACACGGCCACAGCGCGGCTCACGAACGAGGAGCGGGACGGCGCAGGAATGACCATTCCCCGGCTACTGTCGGATCGCTATGAGCTCGGCGAGACGCTGGGCTATGGCGGTATGTCCGAGGTGCACCGCGGCCGCGACGTCCGGCTCGGCCGTGACGTCGCCGTCAAGGTGCTCCGTGCCGATCTGGCCCGCGATCCCCAGTTTCAGCACCGCTTCCGCCGCGAGGCCCAGAATGCCGCCGCGCTGAACCATCCGGCGATCGTCGCGGTGTACGACACCGGCGAGACGGTGTCTGATCACGGCCCGTTGCCCTACATCGTGATGGAATTCGTCGAGGGTCGGACGCTGCGCGACATCGTCAAGACCGAAGGCCCGATGGACGAGCCGCGCGCCATGGAGACGATGGCGGACATCTGTGCGGCTCTGGACTTCAGCCATCGCAACGGCATCATCCATCGGGACGTCAAACCGGCCAACGTAATGATCAACAACGCTGGCGCGGTCAAGGTGATGGATTTCGGCATCGCCCGGGCGCTGGCCGACGGGCAGGGCGTCACGCAGACCGCCGCGGTGGTCGGCACCGCCCAGTATCTGTCCCCCGAGCAGGCTCGCGGGGAACTGGTGGATGCGCGATCGGACGTCTATGCCGCGGGGTGCGTGCTTTACGAGCTGATCACCGGAGAGCCTCCGTTCACCGGCGACTCCCCAGTCGCGGTGGCCTACCAGCACGTCCGCGAGGATCCCACTCCACCATCGCACCAGAATCCTGACGTGTCCGCGGCACTGGATGCGGTGGTGCTCAAGGCGATGAGCAAGAATCCGGCGAACCGCTACCAGTCCGCCGCCGAGATGCGCACGGACCTGATCCGCGTGCTGAACGGACAGCGCCAGCTCGCGCCGGTGGTCATGACCGACGCGGACCGCGATCTCATGCTCGACTCTGGTCCCACCGTGGCGATCCGACCGACTCGGGCCAGCCGGCGGCGCCCGGAGCCGGTCGGTGCGCCGGTCGCGGAGAGCCGAGCCGGACGCGGTCTCGGCATCCTCACCACGGTGGTGGTCCTTGCCATCCTCGGCCTGGTCCTGCTGTTGTTCACCGATCTGTTCGGGGGTGGGCCGAAACCGATTCCACTGCTCAACGTGGTCGGCCAGCCGGTGCCGCTGGCCGAGCAGGCGCTCAATGCCGCCGGTTTCCCGACTGAACGCAGTCCGGTCGAGTCGAGCGTGGCAGACCTTGACCGGGTGGTGAAGATGACTCCCCCCGCCGGCACCGCAGTGCGCGGAACGACGATCCGGTTGGACGTCGGCGCCGGCCCCGCCGAAGTGGAGGTGCCCAACCTGCTCGGTTTGGATCGCGGGCAGGCTCAAGCTTCCCTGCAAGGGATAGGCCTCGTGCTTTCCCCGGACCAGCGCCAGCAAGTCGTCGAGGGCGACAAGGACGTCGGCCGGGTGCAGCTTCAGGATCCGCCCGCCGGGAGGCGCTTGGCTAAGGGCAAATCGGTGGTCATCACCGTTGGCGTGCCACCGGAGACCGTGGGTGTGCCTGATGTGATGGGCACCAATATTGACCAGGCCCAGCGCAACATTGCGGTGGCCCACCTGACCGCGCAGGTCCAGGAGGTCGACTCTCCGGCGCAGAAGGGTCAGGTTCTCAAGCAGAACCCGGCCGGGGGCACCAGCGTCAAAGTGGGCAGCACGGTGACCCTCACGGTGTCCCGGGGCAACCAGCTTCAGATGCCCAACCTGCGGGGCCAAACGCCGAACCAAGCGCTCAACACGCTGCAAAGACTGGGCTGGACCGGCAGCTTCAAAGAGATTTCCACCCCGGTGGATGACGCCAATCAGGTCGGCATCATCGTCAAGCAGGACGTGCCCCCGGGCACCGGCTTCGCGGCCGATCAGATCATCACGATCACTGTCGGCCGGGAGAACACTACGACAAGTACGACGACCAGCAGCCCGATCTTCGAATCACCAGGATTCACCGGCCCAGGTGGCTGAGGTGGTGGCCGGTACCCGAGGAGAGGAGTCAGCGCACCAGAGCGGCGGAGGCGAGTTTGCGCATGCCCGCCTCAAGCTCGAGTACCCGCGACTCGTCCACCTCCCCGCCGGCGAGACGCAGCCAGTTCGCCAGCAACCGATGGCCACCGTCGGTGAGTACCGACTCCGGGTGGAACTGCACCCCATGCACTGGGAGCTCGCGATGCCGCAGCGCCATCACGATCCCCGATCCGGTACTTCCGGTGACCACGAGATCGTCGGGGATGGTTTCGGGCAGCACGGTGAGCGAGTGATACCGGGTGGCGATGAACGGCTGCGGCAACCCGGCAAGCACCGCGTCGCCATTGTGGTGCACCTCAGACGTCTTGCCGTGCAGTAGCTCCGGCGCCCGCGCCACTGTCGCTCCCCACACCGCCCCGATTGCCTGGTGGCCGAGGCAGACTCCGAGCAACGGGCGGCGCTGCTCGGCGCAGTCGCGGACGACGCTCATGCTGGCCCCGGCGCGCTCCGGGGTGCCCGGTCCGGGGCTGATCAGCACCCCGTCTGCGGCGGCGACATCACCCGGCTGGAGTGCGTCGTTGCGGCGCACCACGCACTCGGCTCCCAGCTGCGCCAGGTACTGCACGAGGTTGTACACAAAGCTGTCATAGTTGTCGACCACGAGGATGCGCACGCGGCCAGGGTAACTGGCTCACGACTGCACGGTTAGCCCGTCGTCACGGAGTTGAACGGCAGCCGGGGCTCGGCCCACGGAAACACGACGAGCAGCAGCACTGCTACCACAGCCGCGACAAGAAGCAGCGCTTGCACGAGCTTTACCGCGGTTGGCCCGGGCAGGTGTCGCCATATCCAGCTGTACATGAGGCTCCTCAGGCCCCCGCGGTCAGCTCAACGGGACGCTGACCGTCGACCTTCCGGTAGGAAGCGACCATGATGCCATGGATGATCAGTCGCTGACTGGCGGAGAATTGCGGGTGACAGGTCGTGAGGGTGATCAACCTATTGACAGGGGTCCGACCGGGCTGCCCCGGCACCGGTGCGATCACCTCGACCTGCGCAGGCAGCACGATGGTCTTACCCACCACGTTGGCGTACCGAGCGGGCAGCGGATCGACGCCCTTGCATTGCGCCTGGGTGCCCTTCCCCGCCGTCCAGCCGGCGGTTTCCCCTTGCAATGGCAGAACCCGGTAGACGTACCAGTGGTCGACCGTCTCGATCACGATGGCATTGCAGGAGGTCAGGAGGTCGAGGGAGTTGAAGGGTGAACCCTTCCCGACCCGATGCCCGGCCACGGCGAAATTGCCCAGCGCTCCGGGGGACGCGGTCCCCTCGTAGTGGCCTGGACCCGATGCCAGCGTGTCTGGATCAGTGCCCTCTAACACGGTGAAGACGAAATCAGGTCCGAATGCCGGCACGTAGATCTTGGCGATACCCGCGCCCTTGATCGCTCGATCCACCAGACCGCGCCCGTTTTGCCAGGTGTCATCCAGCTTGGCGGTGGCCTGGCGTTGCTTGTCTGCTGACATCCAATCGGTGACATATGCCTCGTAAAACACGAACAGCAGTACCACCAGCCCCACCGTCAGGAGCAGCTCGCCCACCGCGCGGATGGCCGTTCGCATCGGGTCTGGGCGCCGACGTCGTGGTGGGTCGCCCCGTACCGCGGACAGCGCGTGGCTCACGATGCCTCCTCATACCCACGGCGCACACCAGCATTGGCAGGCCGACCGTAGTGGGGTGCAGTGATCTCTTGGTGTCCGGGCCCGCATAGAACAGTGATGGCGGACCTATACCCGGATAGGCGCCACAGCCGAGGTGCAGGACAACGGCTGCACTACGTTAACGTGTGCTGCAGCGTCCCTCTGGCGAGCGCTTAACCTGCACGTCGAACGAGCCTGCATGTCAGACGAGGAATCACCATGCCGAAGTCGAAGGTCCGCAAGAAGTCGGTCTACACCCCACCGGCTGAGGCGCTCGGTCCAGCGAAGGTCCGCGTCGCCGGACCCTCCCACCCCTTCTATGTCGCAGTCATGCTCGGGTCGATGCTGCTGGGCTTGCTGTGGCTGGTGGTCAATTACTTGGCCGTTGACAAGATTCCCCTGCTCAGCAGCCTCGGTAACTGGAATTTCCTGATTGGCTTCGCCCTGATGGTCATCGGACTACTGATGACCATGCGCTGGCGCTGAGCGCTGCGCCTCATTGCCACGCCAGCGGTCAGGAAACCGTAGGAGGGGTTCGGTCGGGCGCCGCCCACCGGCTGTGGTCAAACAACACCCGTGCCATTCATCCCCACTGTGGACAATCTCTGGGGACAACCCCATGGGGGAGGTGCGTCGTGCTACCCGAGCCTGCGCGCTGACCCCTGGAGCGCGCCACACAGGACGTGGGAGCGCGACACAGGGACGTTGAAAACCCCGGGCGGTGGAGGTCGACATACCGGGCACCATAGCCCGACACGCCGGGCACGGAGCAGCGACACGCTGGGGAGGCTAGTCTCCGGGGTATTTAGTGGCGCCGCGGCGCGTAAAGCATTGCGGCGGTGGTGGCTGCGCCGAACGCCAAGCCGCCGAGGTGGCCGAGTATGGAGATGTTCGGTACCACGAAGCTGATGACCACGTTCAGCAAGATGATCGTCAGAGCTGGGCGTGGGCTCAGCCGCATCTTCATCAGGACCACGGCGAAGCCACCCATCAGGCCGAACACTGCGCCGGATGCACCAGCTGTACTGCTCGCCGAGTTTTCGAAGAGTAAGACCACGAGCGAGCCGCCGAGCAGGGAGACCAGATACACCACCAGGAAGCGGAAACTCCCCAGAAACTGCTCGAGATCCCGGCCGATCACCCATAGAGCGATCATGTTAAAGGCAAGATGGATCGGCCCGATGTGCAGGAAGCCTGCCGTGAGCAGTTGCCACCAGGCACCGTCGGCCACGGCCCTGGGTTGCAACGCCCATTGCCCGAACAGTGGTGATTCCGCGTTGTGTGCCAGGCTGCCGGCCTGGGCCACGGTGATCGCGAAGATCACGACATTGATCGCGATCAGTCCAGGGACCACCAGCGGGCGCTGCGTCGGCCCCGACCACAGCGCGGTCTCGCCGCGCGGATGCGAACGAGCAGCCCCAGCGACACAGTCCACACACTGGTAGCCGACCGAGGCCTCGCGCAGGCAGTCGGGGCAAGCTGGGCGATCACAGCGGCTGCAACGAACCCCGGTCTCACGGCCTGGGTGCCGAACACACACGGGAGCTGCCATCGCAGTCATACCTCGGCCGGCGCGACCGTTACTCGTTCGATCACGATGTTCTTCACCGGACGGTCCCCACGGGTCGGGGTGCCTGCAATGGTGTCGACCACGCTACGAGAGTTCTGGTCGGCCACCTCGCCGAAGATGGTGTGCTTGCGGTTCAGATGTGTTGTGGGGCGGACGGTGATGAAGAACTGCGAGCCGTTGGTGTTCGGGCCGGCGTTCGCCATGGCCAGCAGGTAGGGCCGGTTGAACTGCAGTTCCGGGTGAGTCTCGTCACCGAAGCGGTAACCCGGGCCGCCTCTGCCGCTACCGGTCGGGTCCCCACCCTGGATCATGAAACCGTCGATCACGCGATGAAATAGTGAGCCGTCATAGAACGGTCCGGACAGCTCACCTTTGGCGTTGCGTTGGGAGTACTCCTTGCTGCCTTCGGCGAGGCCCACGAAGTTCGCCACGGTTTTCGGGGCGTGGTTCGGGAAGAGCATCAGGCGGATGTCGCCCTTGCTGGTATGCAGGATGACCTGCGTCTCGTTCGTCTGTTCACTCACCAGACCCATCCTGCCATCACCTCGGCTCGGCGGTGACAGCCCTGGATGCCCCGCTACAGACGCAATGTAGTGATCACCTGCTGGGCGATCTGCCGAGCGCTGATCGTCTGCCGCTGATTGATCGTGATCACGACCGCGGTGCCCTGCCGGGCAACCGCGAATACCGCTCCCTCAGCGGTCGGCTGTGAGCCGCCTGACCACCCGCCGGGCAGTTCGGCCAGGTCAGAGGTATTCACCGGAGCAGCGGAATCGACGGTAGCTCGGGCCGTCTTCGGCGTGGCTACCACGATCCACGTCCGCAGCTGCACCGCGCCGTTGGCGGTGAGGAAAAAGCAGGCTGGGTAGGGCTGGTCGGTCCCTGTCCTGGAAATTCGCACGGTCGCGACCCGCTCGCCGTTGGCGGTCTGGACGGACTCTGCTGAGAGGTAGCGGCATGGTCCCTCGGCGACCGGCTGGGGTGCCGGCGGCACCAGCGGTCGCTCCGCGGCGGGAGGTGCCACGGTTGGGTTCATGGTGCGCGACGGCGCGAGGGTGTTCGTCGCTGTGGTCGGATGGCTGCAGCCAACGACAGCGGCAATCAGAGGCCCGACTGCGCTGGTCATGGTGATCAGCTTCCAGCGGGGGCTGGTGGTGATCGGCCTGCGGCGGCCCGCGGGTGACATGTCGGCGGGCAGTCAACCACAACCGCGACGGTGCGCTCAGCTCGGGTGGTGAATCACTGCCTCCCGGGGCCCTCTCTCCGAGCTGCATATTCCACTACTGCAACTCAGCGTAACGGTCGGTTACCCTTCGATACCCCCTCAGCGTGGTGCGACCCAATTTTCCCGGGTCGCTATCGACTATTCGTAACCTCTGGACGGTGTCAGTCGGGGCAAGGGCCACCGTTCGGGGAGTAGTCGGGCTACCGGTCGTATCTGCGCCGACTCCCACCTCGTTGAGCCGGTACCTGGATGCATGGAGATCACCCATCCCCCGGGTGAGTCCAGAGCGTCTATTGCCAGGTACGAGGGATCCACGGCAACCCGAGGGGGAAGGCCGTACCGCCCTCTCGCGGAGAGATCTCGAACGAGGAGGAACACCGGAACATGACGTCACGCACACCCAGGAGGCATCGCCGCCTGGCTCTCATGGCCGCCGGGACGGCAGCCGCGATGGTTTTGCTGCCGGGTGCTGCCTCGGCGCAGGTGGTCCACTCAATGCAGCAGGTCGTGGGCACAGCCAGTGCTCCCTCGACGGCCAGCGATCCGGTGGCGCCTCCCGGTCCCAACGCCCCCGCCGTACCCGCTGCGCCAGCGCCAGATGACCCCACCAAGGCCGTGTCCGACCTGGTCAGTGGCGTTACCGGTGGCGGTAATGGTAACGGAGCGCCGAGTCCGACCGGAGATCATCACGATCATGGAGACAAACGTCACCATGATGGTGATCACCACGGTGACGAGGTACACCGTGACGACACCCCGGACAGTCACCAGATCGATGAGCCCGAGCCTCCCGACCACGCGTCCGGCGCCGTTGCTGACATCGAGCTGCTCAGGTCGCACCTGTTGGACATCACGAAGTACGACGCCACCATCGAGGATAATGGCGAGTCGCATTCCGACTCGACCGTCCTTGGCCTGGGCGGCAGCCGGATCATCGGTTCCAGCGCGGATTCCCGCGACCACAACCGGGAAGGCGACAACGGCGACGCCCTCAAGCTGTGCAGCACTAGTGGCGGGCTGCTCTGCCTGAGCTTGCTCTACCACAACACGGTGGCCACCGAGGACCACGACAACTCGCTCGCCGCAGCTCGCGGCGGCGTTGCAGCCCTGTGCCTGGGTAACAAGGGCAGGGACGACCACAAGGACGTCACTGCCTCCTACGAGTGCAACGGGATCCTGTCCTTGGGTGTTGCCGAGGGTCTCGGTATCGCTGAGCGGGACAAGGAACACGGCCACACCAAGGCCGATTCCGCCAATGAACTGCTGAACCTCTGCATCGGTAAGCGCGAGAAGCTGACCACTCCGTGCGAGGGTATCGGTCTCCAAGCGGTGCACTCCGATTCCAAGTCGAAGTCGGAGAAGCCGGACACCGAGCGTCACTCCTTCCTGCTCGGGATTGACATTAACGGTAAGTCCTCCTACCTGCTGGATGCGCCGTTCGCGTTGGCTCTGCCGGATCACTGTGGTGACTCCGCGATCTTGTGCCTGCTGCTCAACCAGGGCAGGTCGGTCATCTTCCACAACCCCAAGGGCGCTGGTAGCGCACAGGAGGCCCTGCGCCTCGACGTGCTCAACCGCACTCTGCTGGTGGTCCTCGGTCAGTCCGAGACCCTGGCGCACGAAACAGAAGGTCGTGACCACCACAAGAAGGAAGAAGAGCACGGCAACAAGGGTGAAGAGCAGGGCAAGGGCGAGAACAACGGTGGCGAGAAGGGTCCTGAGCTAGCTGAGACCGGTGCCGATGTCGCTGGGCTGCTGGCCGGTGGATTCCTGCTCACCGGGTTGGGTGCGCTGACCGTCGCGGCCAGCCGCCGTCGGGCGGGTCGGCACCACACCGTCTAGGAGTGCACGGCAGTACCTGAGTACAGCGTCAGCGGGGGTCGGTGATTCAATCGCCGGCCCCCGCTGGCATGTCCACCTATCACCCTCGCTACGATCGGCGCCCTCATGAATACCTTGATCTCTAGGCTCCCCTGGATTTCCAGGATGCGCAGCCGACCGGTCCCCTCCCTCATCGGTGTCATTGCTCTGGTGCTCGCCATCACCTGCGGAGTGATCGCTTGGGCGATGAGCGGCAGCGTCAGCAGCCCGGTCGACACCCATGCGGTGGTCAACACAGCCGGCAAGTACAGCTTCGAGGTCCCCACTGGCTGGTCGAGCACCCAGCAGGGTCGTACCACGACGGTGACCAGCCCAGATCAGAGCACCGTGATCACCCTTGGGGTGGGTCGCATCGGATCGCTGCCGGTGGCCGGCACCATGTTCTTCCAGCAGGTTGCCGGCAATTACAAAAACGTCCAGGTGATCCCGCCGGAGGCGAAGGACATAGGATCCCGGCCGGCGCTGATCTATGGTGGAGTCGGGAACAATGCCCAGAACACCAGCATCCGTTTCCTGGCGATCACCGTTCAGAATAATCCCACCAACTATGCCATCGCGGTATTCACGGCAGCCGGCTCGGATCCCAAGGTTGTGCTTCCGCAAGTGAACCGGGTAGTCGATACCTTCCGGCCGGTGCCGTAGCGCTAATCATCGCCCTCGCTCACCGGATGTCGATGGGGATGCTCACGCCTGCCTCATCGATCTCCGAAGTGCGCACAATCATCTTCAGTTGCCAGCTTCCGGGGTACGGGAGCTGAACCCCGCCGGCGCCGTACTCGCCAGGCTCAGTGTGCTGGAGCGGTATCGAGAATGGCCCGAGCCGGCGTTCGGTGAGCGTCAGCTCGGTCCGTAGTTCGGCAACGTCATGCCGGGTCCCGGAGCCATCCTCGATAGTGACGCGGATCGTATTCGGGCCGGTGGTGGCCGGATTGACGTCCACGATGAGTTGCCCCCGGCCGTCCGGGCCGCCGGTGTCGTAGCTGATCACCTGGTGGGCCGGACCGGGCAGCGTGGTCGCCACGGTGCGTCCAGGTTCGGCGTTGACCAGTAGTGCGGTGACGCTGAGTACGAGTGCGCCGAGCACCGCTTCCCCCGCAACGCTGTGCCGCAGCTCGCTGCGCCCCAGCACATGGCGGGGTACGGTGCCGCCCTGCGGAGAGTTGACCGCAGGCCTTGCTGCTCCCACGCCGATCAATGCTCGCCGATGCCGGCTGATGCATCTGTGGGACAACGAGGCGACGCCAAGCATCAGCGCGAAAGCTCCGAGCTTCACCAGCAGCAGCCGGCCGTAGTCAGTGGAACCGAACGCCCCCCAACTGCCGAGTTGGCGCCATGACTGGTAACTACCGGTGCCGATGAGGACAATGATCGATCCAGTTGCGACGGTGGAGAATCGGTGTACCGCGTGATAGGAAGCCCCTGACAATCCGGTATCAGGGGTGTCGTCCGGTCGCAGCAGGATCACCAGCGTGGTCAGCCCACCGAGCCACACTCCCATCGTCACCAGATGCGCGACGTCGACCCCTAGCGCCAGTTGTGGCTGGACGCCCACGGCGGCATGGTCTGCACCAGCCCAGGTGGCGGCGAGGCCCAGCGCCAAGGCCACGCCCAGAACGCTGAACCAGATCCGACCCCGTCGCGCGAGTGGCCCCAACCATGCGCACAACATGACGAGGTAACCGCCTGCCAGAGCCAGCAGAATGAGCCGGGCGGTCAAGGCAGTTCCCAGCCGGCTGACCAAGGTCTCTGAGACGACCATCGAATCCAGAGCCCGATCGAGCCCCAGGCCATTGCCGTAGGGCCCTTGCAGCAGCAGAGTCGCCACGGTAGCCGCCAACAGGGCGGCCCAGCCGATCAGCATGACGCGGCGGACGCCCCGATCGGCGATAGCCCCGGGCCAGCACAGCAACACGAACGTAATGGATCCCACCAGCAATGCGTACGATGCGAACGCGGCGGCCCGAGTGATGGCGTAGACCACGCCGACGGCTGCACTGCCACCGCCGGGTTGGGCGTCCGCCGTCGCCCGCCCCATTGAGGGGTGACCCACCGAGAAGGTGAAGGCGCCGGCCACCGGGTGCGAATCGGCCGAGATCACCCGCCACGAGACCGTGTAGGTGCCCTGCGGCGACCCCTCGGCGACGACCCCGACACCCACCGTCGAGGAACGGCCGAGGTGTGCAGTACGGCCGTTGTCGACCTTGGCGCCGTCTGGACCGAAGACCCGGAGACCATCCTCGGCCACGACCACCGGTTCGCTGAACGTCAGCGCGACGGTAGTGGGGATGGTGGCGAGCACGGCACCCTGTCCGGGATCAGTTGAGATCAGTGTCGCGTGAGCAGAGGCGCGACCGGCGCCGATGAGCAGCCCGAGCACCGCGCAGACCAACATCACTGCGCAGCTGACCAGCACAGTGCAGGCCCGCTCTGCTGGCCGGTAGCGCACTGGCAGCTCAGCCAGAGGCGGCGCTACGCCGGTTCAGCAGACCGAGGATGGTCCCGACCAATCCCAACACGATTCCCCCGATTCCCAGCACAACGCCCCAGGTGCCCGACGTGGACGGTGCCACCCCGCTGGTCACGGTCGCCGCCTGGGCCGCGTCGGCCGGTGCCAGCTTGAGCACTGGCGCAGGATGTGCGGGTTCGGGGGCTCCTTCGGGGGCGGTGTCGATCCAGCGGACGACCTCACCGTTGTCGTAGGTCTGCAGGGCCTTGAAGACCAGCTCGTCGGTGTCGGTCGGCAACGGACCCATGGATACATCGAATTCCTCGAACGCTCCGGGCGCCACCTTGCCGCCGGTCCAGGTGATCTTCGAAACAACCTCGCCGATTTCCCCGTCCTCAGACATGATCGGTTTGTCCAACTTGGTTTTCTGGACGGTCGACGTCCAGCCCGGCACCGCACGGGTCGACACGAAGGCCATCGGGTGGTCAGTAGGAAAATTGATCTCCAATTGGGTGGTGGAGGCGGTGTCCCGTTCATTGGGGACTCGGAATGAGACCTTCGTGAAGCCGCCCTGCTTGGCGGCCTCGGCGTTGGCGGTGACGTGCGCCGAGGCGGTGCCGACCAGGGTGAGCAGCGCCAACACACAGACCGCCGCCAGACCGGCTAACCGATTCCCCCACCGCCGACTGACCTTCGCCATGATGACACTCCATAAGGTGTGCACGGCCCTCACAGCATCGTCATGAGCATGTAGCTCATCCCGATACCCATGACGACCTCGGAGGAACCGAGAAGATGAGGCGAGACGACCACGCCGTCCGCGGGCACCAGGGTGTTCACCGGCAGGGCCAGCCGCGCGCTCAACCGCACCACGAAAACCAGAAAATATGCGACCAGTACCCAGGTCAGCGCGGGCACCGCCAAGCCGGTGGAGCCTATTCCCGCCATGTCCATACTGTGCGTCATGTGCTGCTCAACCGGCATCACCGCAAACATGTACACCATCGCCAGAGCACCGACCACGAGGTGCAGCTCGTGGTGCGTGCCCAGCTCACGCCGCGATTCCCGAGCCGCACGCGCTCCGCGCCGAATCAGGCGCACGCCGATGTGTCCGGCCACGAGACCGAAGAGCACCTGCCAGCACAGCCGAGGCAGTGGATTGAGCCATGGCACCAGCATGGCTACCATGCCCAGACTCATCACACCGCGAGATAGATCCACGATGCGATCACCGTGGCTGTGCGCCGAGGCGTCTCGACGAGGGGCGAACAGGCGGATCATGTAGAAGACGGCCAGCGCGGCGAACATCCCCGCGAAGACCCACCGGGCCCACTCCGCGCCGGCCACCACACTCACCTCCTCTGGCGGTGATCGCCCGAATAATCCCTTCCTCAAGCCATAGTCGTCTCGCGCCCCCGCTTAGTTCCCGCCGGGCTGAGCTTCGGTGCTCTGTGTTCCGGTACCTCTGTGTCCGGTACCTCTGTGTCCCGTACCTCTGTGGTGGGACCCTCGAACCGTGAAGCCGATCGACGCCGGGGGGCTGTTATTACGACCGATCCACCGGCCGGTGGCACGGATGCTTCTTGCTGGTGGGATACCACGAGGGTTGAGCTTCGCACTGGGGTACCCGTCCCCGTTCACCCGTGAGGTGATGGAAATGGTGGTTGAGGCGCCGCAGCCCGGCCGGTTCGGACCTTACTTCATGGTCCGCAAGGCTGATGATGCGATCGTCGGCGAAATAGGATGCAGTGTCGAGGACACTTCGGCCACCGGCAAGGTCGGCTATACCGTGGTCGAGCTGTGTTGGGGCCGTGGGTACGCCACCGAGGCATTGGGGGCGTTGCTGGGTCATGTCCTCGCCGAGCCGGACATGCGCCGGGTGGTGGCCGAAACGATGGTGGAGAACACCGCCAGCCGCCGTGTGATGGAGAAGGCCGGCATGGCCTTCTGCGGGAAGCGGGTCGACGTCGATGGCGGTGAGCCCGTGGATTTGGTCGTCTACGAGGCTCTCGCTGACCCACGAGTCACTACCAGGTAACAGGTAGTTGGCTGACCGCGCCTGCCACAGCCTCACGGACCGGCTGAATCTCGTGCAGGGGCACGGCGAGCCGGAGGGTGGGAAAGCGTTCGAAGAGGCGGACGAACAGATACTGGAGGGTCGCCCGGGCCAGGTGAGCGCCCAGGCAGAAATGTGCGCCGTGGCTCAGTGACAGGTGCGGGATGCGCTCGCGGGTGATGTCGAAGCGCTTCGGATCGGGGAACACGCTCTCGTCTTCGTTGGCCTCCTGGACGGCGAACATCACGGTGTCCCCGGTACGGATGGTGACGCCGCCGACCTCGACATCGACGGAGGCGTACCGGGTGAGGCCGCCCCGGCGACCGGCTCGCTGCCGCTCGATCGGGCTGGCGAAACGGAGGATCTCTTCCACAGCGTTGGCAGCAAGCGTCGGGTCTGCTTGTAGCGTTTCCCGCTGCTCGGAGTGGGTCAGCAGCAGCAGCATGCCCCGATCGATGATGGCGACGACGGGTGCATGTCCAGCGAAGAGTAGGCCGGCTGCCAGGTGGGCGATCCCGTCGTCGGTCAGGGCCGCGTCGAGCTCGGCGGCGCGCAGTAGATCCGTGATGATCGAAATGTCGCTGTCGTCCGTGCGCTTTCGCTCAATCAGGGTGCCGAGATAGCGCCACAGCGACTGCAGGCCTCCCCTGGCGACCGCGGGCTTG
Source organism: Pseudonocardiaceae bacterium (assembly GCA_036009255.1). GTDB lineage: Bacteria > Actinomycetota > Actinomycetes > Mycobacteriales > Pseudonocardiaceae. The sequence goes on along the minus strand of DASYMC010000321.1, from coordinate 21,060 downwards.
CTGACCTGCTTTGCCTCGATCTGCCAGCGGCAGAAATCCGCGCGGTCCTCGGCGGGCACTCCGAGTAATTCGCACACCACCAGCGCTGGAAGTGGAAAGGCGACGAGGGAGTGGAAATCAGCCGGCGGCCCGCCGCTCTCCAGTATGTCGAGCAACTCGTCGACGATCGTCTGGACCCGGGGTCGCAGGCGCTCCATGCGGCGGGCTGATAGCGCTGGCGTCAGGAGCTTGCGCATCCGGTTCAGGTCAGCCAGCTCCCCTTCCGGATCGGGGATCGGACCGCCGAACAGGCCCGGCTGGGTGAGCCGAACCGGATGCCCCGGGTTGGGATGCGAACGCGACAACCGCGGATCGGCCAGCAGCTCGCGCACCCTCTCGTGTCCTGATACCAGCCAAGCGGGCCGACCTTGGGTGTCGCTCACCTGCTGGATTCCGTGCGTGGATGTCATCATCGCCCTTCGGAGTGCTCAAGGGAGGATGCGCGCAGCTTAGAGGTCGCCTCGAGGAACTCCTGTGGTATTCGGCGGCGGTCTGCCCGCCGGATCGCCTCGGGGTCGGGGAGGTTGTTCGAGACGAGTTGACTTCAGACCAGTTCGTTGGTGTCCAGCCGGATGAGCTGCTCGTCGTCTGGTACGGGGCGCGCACCCGCGCCGGAGATGGGTCGTGGGCGCGGGCGGCGCGGCATCCGCGCACCGGACCCGCCGCCGCGACCTGGGTATACCAGTACTCCACTCACCGGATCGGGCGCAGCGTCCAGCGCCGCGCGCACCGCGGGTAGCCCGCGGAAGCGATCGCGCTCGTTTTCGTCGATGAACTCCAGCTCGATTACGACGCCCCACTGGTGCTCGTGCCAATGCCACCGCAGCGCACCGTTGGTGATCGCGGCCTCGGTGAGGCTGTCGCCGTGTGCCCGCCGCCACCGACTCGCCGGGAACTCCGCGTCGAAGATCTCAATGGACAACCCGTGGTCCATACTCGACCAGCGTACGCCGAAAACGGACATATCGCCACGTGCACGACACCGACCGGGCCTGGCGTGCGGATCTGCTTCAGGATCGGACCTTGGAGCCAATTATTGCTCTTTGTGAACTATACATTGCAATAAGGTGAAGATGGTTACACCGAATGAGTGGCAATGCTGGCGTTCTTGGTTGCTCAACGTGACTCTAGGCGGGAGAAGGAGGGAAGGCGGCACCGTAGAGGCTAGAGCCGCCCATCATTCAGCGTGAGGGCGGGACCGCGGAGGAGATGCCCGGTGACCGGTGAGGAACAGTCAACCAGCGAACATCGCAGCTTGCCGACCGAGAAAGCCGTCACAAGATCCGCATAATCCAATGCGATCATGATGATGCCTCCGGCGCTGAAAAGGACTGACGGCTTTGGATGGCCGTGCGTGTGGTGAGGGGATATCAGCGCGACCGACGCCTACCATTCGGCACCTTTTGGTGACCGGGAAAACGGAGTTCGCATGTCCCCGATCAACCACCGATCAGTCATCCAACGCCTCTTTTCCATCGTCGCCGCATCCTGTTTACCGATAGCCGGAGGTGGCGTCTTTGCAGGCACCGCAGAGGCCGCGGCGGGAGTGGATTGGGATGCGATCGCAAGGTGTGAGTCCGGCGGGAACTGGGCAATCAACACCGGAAACGGCTATTATGGTGGACTGCAATTCACCCTGTCGACGTGGCGGGCGCATGGTGGCGTTGGTAACCCCGCCCATGCCGCCCGGGAGCAGCAGATCGCGGTTGCCGAGCGGGTCCTGAAGTCGCAGGGCATCGGTGCGTGGCCGACCTGCGGTAAACGCGCCGGCAGCATCGCCGGGCCGACCCACACCAAACCGGCAAAGCCGAAGGCCCGGCCTCAACCCAGTTCTCCGCCGATTCCCAATGGCCAGATATCTGCGTACACAGTGCTGTCCGGAGATACATTGTGGTCGATCGCTGCTAACCACCACGTACGCGATGGTTGGATGCGGATCTATGAAGCCAACCGGGACGTCGTCACCGATCCGGACCTGATCAGAATTGGACAATCCCTGCGGATCCCCGAGTGATCTTGGCGCTAGGTATTCCTACCGCATCGAGTTCCTGATCGCCGAGCAGACGCAGCACATGGGCAGCCGGAAAGCGAGCAGCATCACGGTCAGCGCGTACAGCACTCCGGTTCAGCGGGGCGGAACAAGATCCCGACCCGTCCCCCCATCCGGCCCCCACCCGACCCCGACATGGAGACATATCGGCCCAACGGAGGGGCCGCCGAACCCGACATGGAGACATATCGGCCCAACCGAGGGGTCGTGGGCCCCGATATGTCTCCATGTCGAGAAGGTCTAGACCGGTCCGGGTCCTGAGCACTCCGCTTCGCAGCCGCTCAGTCTGCCCGGTACTCAGCCCTCCCGAGCTCCACAGCAGAGCGGACTGGGGTGATCGATGTGTTCGGTCGCCCAGTCGCCGGAGGGGCGAGGCGTTGACTGGTGGGTGGGAAGATCGCTCGGGACGGTGGCACGGGCGTGGCGAGCCGACTAGCGTCGTGGCTTACCGAGATGGATGCGACAGGGACAGGGAGGTCCTCGCGCGATGGGTGACTCGAGCCAGCGACTCGACAATCTGCTCACCGAAAACCGGGTGTTTCCCCCGAGCGAGGAATTCGCCGCTCAGGCGAACGCCACGGCGGAGATCTATGATCAGGCGGACTCCGACCGTGAGGCTTTCTGGGCGCAGCAGGCTCACCGGCTGCACTGGGACACCGACTTCACCCAGGTTCTCGACTGGTCGGACGTGCCATTTGCGAAATGGTTCGTCGGCGGGAAGCTCAACGTCGCCTACAACTGCGTCGACCGGCACGTCGAGGATGGCCACGGTGATCAGGTCGCTTTCCACTGGGAAGGCGAGCGCGGTGACACCCGCACCATCACCTACGCCGATCTGCAACGAGAGGTCTGCAAGGCCGCCAACGCTCTCCTGTCGCTGGGTCTGGAGGCCGGGGATCGAGTGGCCATCCAGCTGCCGATGATCCCCGAGGCGGTGTTCGCCATGCTCGCCTGCGCCAGGCTGGGTATGCCGCACAGCGTGGTGTTCGGTGGGTTCTCCGCCGAGTCGCTGCGCCAGCGGATCAATGACGCGCAGGCCAAACTGGTGATCACCGCCGATGGCCAGTTCCGGCGAGGCAAGGCGGCTCCGCTGAAGGCCAACGCCGATGAAGCGCTACAGGACACCTCGACGGTGCAGCACGTGCTCGTGGTGAAGCGAACCGACATCGACATCGACTGGACCGAGGGTCGCGACCTGTGGTGGCACGAGGTGATGGATCAGCAGTCGGATCAGCACACCCCGGAGCCCTTCGACAGCGAGCACCCGCTGTTCATCCTCTACACCTCGGGCACCACCGGAAGACCCAAGGGCATCCTGCATACCTCCGGTGGCTACCTCACCCAGTGCGCCTACACCCACCACGTCGTGTTCGACCACAAGCCCGGCCAGGACGTCTACTGGTGCACCGCCGACATCGGCTGGGTCACCGGGCACAGCTACATCATCTACGGGCCACTGGCCAACCGGACCACGTCGGTGATGTATGAGGGCACCCCGAACACTCCCCACGAGGGCCGGCACTGGGAGATTGTGCAGAAATACGGCGTCACCCTCTACTACACCGCGCCGACTCTGATCCGCACCTTCATGAAGTGGGGCAAGGAGATCCCGGAGAAGTACGATCTGTCGTCGTTGCGGCTGCTCGGCACCGTCGGGGAGCCGATCAATCCCGAGGCCTGGATGTGGTACCGGGAACACATCGGCGGCGACCGCTGCCCGATCGTGGACACCTGGTGGCAGACCGAGACCGGTGGGATCATGATCGCGCCGCTGCCCGGCGTCACCGCGTGCAAACCGGGCTCAGCGATGCGCCCGCTGCCCGGCATCAGCGCCACCGTCGTCGATGAGTCCGGCACGCCTGTGGGCCACGGCGGCGGTGGATATCTGGCGCTGGACCAGCCCTGGCCCGGGATGCTGCGCACCATCTGGGGTGATGACGAGCGGTACCGGGAAACCTACTGGTCCCGTTTCGCCGACCAGGGCTACTACTTCGCCGGGGATGGGGCCAAGTACGACGACGACGGCGCGATGTGGCTGCTGGGCCGGGTGGATGACGTCATGAACATCTCCGGGCACCGGATCTCCACCACGGAGGTGGAGTCCGCGCTGGTGTCGCATCCCACGGTCGCCGAGGCCGCGGTGGTCGGCGCGCCGGACCCGATCACCGGGCAGGCCATCGTCGCGTTCGTCATCTTGCGCGGACACGTCGCCGAGGACGAGGCCCGCGGCGAGGAGGCGATCAAGGCGCTGCGCAACCACGTGGCCAAGGAGATCGGCGCGATCGCCAAGCCCCGGCAGATCATGGTCGTCGCCGACCTGCCCAAGACCAGATCCGGCAAGATCATGCGACGCCTGCTGCGCGACGTCGCCGAACACCGGGAAATCGGCGACGTCACCACCCTGGCTGACTCCTCGGTCATGGACCTCATCTCCACCGGCATGCAGTCCGGTGAAGACTGACCCAGTGCGACATGGATGCGTATCGCACTCCAACGGGGTCCACGAGCAGCCATATGCATCCATGTCGCAAGCCGGTCGAGGATGGGTGACGGGCTGGCGGTGAGTGGCTCGGTCCTGATCCCCGAGGCCGAGCTGGGGTGGCGCTTCTCTCGATCGAGTGGACCCGGCGGGCAGGGCGTCAACACCACCGATTCGCGCGTCGAACTAGTCTTCGACGTCGCGGCCAGCACGGCGTTCACTCCTGATCAACGGGAGCGAGTACTCCAGCGGCTCTCCCGTCGGCTCGTCGATGGCGCCGTCACTGTCGTGGCTGCTGAGCACCGTTCCCAGTTGCGTAACCGGGAAGCCGCGCGGATCCGGCTCGCCGCAATGCTGCGTGCCGCGCTGGCTCCCGATCCACCCAACCGCCGGCCGACTCGCCCGTCCCGGGCCGCCCGCGAGCGCCGTTTGGCCGACAAGCGACGCCGGACTCTCACCAAGCGGTTGCGCAGACCGACGGAGGAATGAGCGGCACTCTTTTTCGAACCCGCACCGCGGCGACCCGAGCTGAGGATCGATCGGCGCAGGATCTTCCGTCCGCGGTGAGCTCGTCGCCGACCACGAACAGTGAGTTGGGCGGCCACAGTGAGTGGTCGAATCGGGCTATGCCACGATGTCGCCCGTGAGCAGCGCTCAGCCTCGCCGCGGCCGGCACGCCAAACTGGAACCACCGCCTGCGGCGCCTGCTGTCCCGCTGTCACCAGTGGAGTTCCCGCAGCTCGCCGATGCGTCGCTAGGTGAGCTGGTCCGGGAGGCCGCCACGCACTTCTCCACCTTGTTCCGCTCCGAAGTGGAGCTGGCCAAGACGGAGGTGACCGCTGAGGTCCGCAAAGGCGTCAAAGGCAGCCTTTTCTTCATCATCGCGCTGACGATCATTCTGTTCAGCTTGTTCTTCCTGTTCATCACGGTGGCGGAGATACTGGCCATCTGGCTGCCGGAGTGGGCCGGTTTCGCCATCGTCTTCGGGCTGATGCTGACGACTGCGGGAGCGTTCGCGCTGGTGGGCTGGCGCCGAGTGCGCAGTATCCGCAAGCCCGAGCGCACGATCAGCACTGTCCGTGACACCGGAGCAGCGTTGATCCGTCGGCGAAGCGAGGATCCCAGCGCTGACCCAGCCCAGGGGTGAGCCGCCCCCCGGATCCCAGCTCGGTCCGGATTCCCGGACCGTGGATCCACCGCGAGGTATCGGCCAACGGGATCCGGCTGCATGTGGCGGAGGCGGGGACCGGTCCGCTGGTGCTCCTGCTGCATGGCTTCCCAGAGTTCTGGTGGTCCTGGCGCCACCAGCTCCCGGCGCTCGCCTCGGCAGGTAAGCGCGCGGTCGCGGTGGATCTACGTGGCTACGGCGATTCGGACAAGCCTCCCCGGGGGTATGACCTGTGGACGCTCTCCGGTGATGTGGCGGGCCTGGTCCGAGCGCTCGGGGAACGCCAAGCCGACCTGGTCGGGCACGACTGGGGTGGGATCCTCGGCTGGTGCACGGCCGCGCTGCACCCCCGGGTGGTTCGTTCGGTGGCGGTGCTGGCTGCCGCGCATCCGCGCGCCATGGGCCAGGCGCTGCTGCTTGACCCGGCGCAGCGCTCTGCGGCTCGCTACCTGGCTGAGTTCCAAGCTCCCTGGCTCCCCGAGCGCCGCATCATCCGCGACGGCGCGGTGCTGGTGGAAGAGGTGCTGCGTCGCGGCGCAGGCCGGCAATGGCGGGCGTCGAGCGAGTTCACCGCAGCGACCCAGCGCTACCGGGAGGCCATGTTGATCCCCGCCGCGGCGCATTGCGCGCTGGAGTACTACCGGTGGGTCGGCCGTTCGCAGTTCCGCTTCGACGGGCGCCGGTTATCCCGCGCGGTGGACCGGGCGATCCGGGTGCCGGTATTGCAGCTACACGGCGCCGACGACCCGTACGTGCTGGAACGCACCGCGCGCTGCTCGTCCCGCTGGACAGGGGATGGCTATCGCTATGAGGTACTTCCTGGAATCGGTCACTTCGTGCAGCAGGAAGCGCCCGAGCGCACCACGGCGCTCCTGACCGAGTTCCTGCGCGGCACATGACACATGGGCAGCGAGCAAGGTGAGGCGAGAAAGGCAACGGCGAATGGTTGAGAGCCTCGTCGACCAGGTCCTGCGCCGGGAAGCCGATTGATCACGAGTCTGACGCCACACCAGCGGGCTGCGCTGACCGAGCTGCTACGCCTGCTGCTCAGAGACGTTCACCAGCAAGTCGGGCTCCGCCCGCACACCCCGGTCGGATTCTCCGGCCAGTGAGGAGATGCAACCCGAGCGTGCAGAGTGGGGTTCTGTTCAGGCAGACCGAGGTATCCGGCGAGTACCCGCTCCCGATTTCCGGCGAGGAGAACGTCATGAGTAAGACCAGCAAGATCTCGGCGCCGGAGCTGCCCGCGCTGGCCGATCTCGACTGGCCGGCGTTGGAATGCCGGCTCGACGACTCGGGCTTCGCGGTGACCGCGCCGTTGCTCTCATCTGAGCAGTGCGCCGCAGTGGTGGAGATGGTCGATGACGACGTGCTGTTCCGCAACACCGTGATCATGGCGCGGCATGCCTACGGGGAGGGCAGCTACCGCTATTTCGCCGATCCGCTGCCCCTGCTGGTGCAAGAATTGCGGGAGAGTCTCTACCCACCTCTGGCGGCGATCGCGAACCGGTGGGCGCAGCGGCTCGGTGAGCGCCGCTTCCCCGAGAACCTCGACGGGCTGCTCGGCGAGTGCGCGGCGCTCGGCCAGCACAAGCCCACGCCGCTGGTATTGCGCTACGGACCGGGCGGCTACAACTGCCTGCACCAGGACGTCTACGGCGACCTCACCTTCCCGCTCCAGCTCCTCATCATGCTCAGCAGGCCCGACGAGGACTTCACCGGCGGGGAGAGCGTGTTCGTCGAGCAGCGACCGCGCCAGCAGTCCCGGCCGATGGTGGCCCGTCCCCGCCAAGGCCAAGCGGTGATCTTCCCCGTCCGGCACCGACCCAAGCGGGGCACCCGTGGCGATCACCGCGTGCAGATGCGTCACGGAGTGAGCGCGGTGCACACCGGCGAGCGCCACGTGTTGGGCGTCATCTTTCACAACGCCCAGTGAGGCCAGCCCAGCGACGTGACGAGAGGATTCACCAAACTGATGGCCCTGCCCATGACCCCGGAGGGCCCCCGCAACCAGGGAACCGGCGAGAAGCTGCAGCAGGCCCTACTCGCCGACCTGGACTCCGGTTTCGCCGACGTGGTTCACGCCTACGAACCAGTCCTCTACGCGGTTGCCCTGCGGCTGAGCAGACGCCCGGCGGATGCCGAAGACCTCAGCGCGGAGGCCTTCCTGCACGCCTACCGGGCACTGCGTGGCTACGACGCCGAGCGGATCTCCGCCCTCGCGCTGCGGCCGTGGTTGCTCACGATCCTGCGCAACATCACTCGTAACGCCGCCCGGGACGCCGCGCGGCGGCCGGACCCACCACCGGCCTTCGAGCCGGCCGAGCAGCTCACGACCGCGCCAAGCGTCGAGCAGCAGGTGGAACAGCGTGACGTAGCCCGCGAGCTGGGCGCGGTGCTGGCCGCCCTGCCGGAAATCCAGCGGACAGCCGTGGTGCTGCGCCACGTCATCGGGTTACCGACCAGCGAGGTCGCCGAAGTCTTGGGGTGCCCGGACGGCACGGCCAAATCCCACATCTGGCGGGGTTTACGGCGATTGCGAGCATTGCTCACCGAGCAGCCGGACACCAGCCTGCTCACCTCCGAGAGGACAGTTCGATGATGATGAACGATCTCCAGGCGGTCGAGACCGCGCTGGCCGGGCTGAGCGCTCCCGCTGCGCCTAGGCTGGCGGACCGGATCTTCGGCAGCTGGCTGGCCGCGCCCAGCCGGCTCGGCGAGGTATTCGTCGCCTTCACCGGCGACGGAGTGCAGTTCCTCCGATCCGCCGAGTCGGTGGGTGACGACGCCGGCGCGTTCGCCGAGGCCTACCGCGACCGGTTCGGGCGGCCATTGCGCCAGGTTGACCGAGCACCGGCCGGGCTGCTCACCGCCTTGTGCGGCACCCCGGCTGCGTCGCTGCGGCTGGACCTGCGCGGACTGTCGGACTTTGAGCGCGATGTGCTCACCGCCACCCGCCGTATCCCAGCCGGGCAGACCCGCCCCTACGGCTGGATCGCGCGCGAGGCCGGGCGGCCCCGCGCGGTGCGCGCAGTTGGTTCGGTGCTGGGGCGCAACCCGGTACCACTGCTGATCCCGTGCCACCGCGTGGTCCGGGCAGACGGCCGGTTAGGCGACTACATGTTCGGCCCCGCACACAAAGCGGAGCTGCTGCGCGCGGAGCAGGTGAAAACCGAGGAACTCACCGCCCCTGCCACCATCGCCGCCCAGCGCATTCAGCGGGCTCAGCGGGGTAACCGGTGCGTGGATAACCCCGCTGAGCCCGCTGAATGCGGCTAACGTGGTGGATGTGCAGGCGCACGAGGCGCTGGTTGCTGAGCTGCAGGAGCGGCTCGCGGCAGCCCGGCTGGGTGGGCCGGCCAGAGCGCGGCAACGTCATCTCGAGCGGGGCAAGCTGCTGGCCCGTGACCGGGTCGACTCGCTCGTGGACCCCTCGTCGCCGTTCCTGGAGCTCTCCCCGCTCGCGGCCACCGGTATGTACGGCGACGAGGCCCCGGCCGCCGGAATCATCACCGGTATCGGGCGGGTCGCCGGGCGGGAATGTGTGATCGTCGCGAACGACGCCACCGTGAAGGGCGGCACCTACTACCCGATGACGGTCAAGAAGCATCTGCGCGCTCAGGAGGTGGCGCTGCACAATCGCCTGCCCTGCATCTATCTGGTCGACTCCGGCGGCGCCTACCTGCCTGAGCAGGATCAGGTGTTTCCCGATCGGGAACACTTCGGCCGGATCTTCTACAACCAGGCCACGATGTCGGCACAGGGCATTCCGCAGATCGCGGCGGTGCTGGGCTCCTGTACGGCGGGGGGTGCCTACCTGCCGGCGATGAGCGACGAGGCGGTGATCGTCCGCAAGCAAGGCACGATCTTTCTCGCCGGCCCACCGCTGGTTGCCGCCGCCACCGGAGAGGTCGTGACCGCGGAGGAACTCGGCGGCGCGGTGCTGCACTCGCGCATCTCCGGGGTCACCGATCACCTCGCTGACGACGACGCCCACGCGCTGCGGATCGTCCGCTCCATCGTCGGCACCCTCGGACCCCGAGCGCCCCGCCCGTGGGAGGTGATGCCCACCGAGGAGCCGTCGATTGAGGGCATCTACGGGGTGGTGCCGGTGGATTCCCGCACCCCCTACGACGTCCACGAGGTGATCGCGCGGATCGTCGACGGCAGCCGTTTGGCGGAATTCAAGGCCGAGTACGGGACAACGTTGGTCACCGGATTCGCCCGGCTGCACGGCCACCCCGTGGGCATCGTGGCCAACAACGGAATCCTATTCAGCGAATCGGCGCTCAAGGGAGCGCATTTCATCGAACTGTGCGACCAGCGCGGCATTCCGCTGGTATTCCTGCAGAATATCTCTGGTTTCATGGTGGGTCGGGAGTACGAGGCCGGTGGCATCGCCAAACACGGCGCTAAGATGGTCACCGCGGTGGCGACCACCCGGGTGCCCAAACTGACCGTCATCATCGGCGGTTCATTCGGCGCGGGTAATTACTCGATGTGCGGGCGGGCGTATTCGCCGCGATTCTTGTTCATGTGGCCCAATGCGCGGATCTCGGTGATGGGTGGCGAGCAGGCCGCCACGGTGCTCGCCGCTGTCCGGGGCGCTGGCGACCCGGAATCCGATGGGGCCGCCGCCGAGCGCATCCGCGCCCAGTACGAGCACCAGGGCAACCCCTATTACTCGACGGCCCGGCTATGGGACGACGGCGTGATCGACCCTGCGGACACCCGGATGGTGATCGGGCTGGCCCTGTCCGCCTGTGCCAACGCGCCGCTGGAACCAAGCCGGCTCGGCCTTTTCCGGATGTGAGCCGTGATGACAGCTAACCAGGCTTCGCGATGATGGCTCAGCCCTGCAAGCAGGCTGCGCGATGATGGCTCAGCCCTGCAAGCAGGCTTCGCGGATGTTCCACACCGTGCTGGTGGCCAATCGAGGTGAGATCGCCGTCCGGGTGATCCGCACGTTGCGCGCCATGGGCATCCGGTCAGTGGCGGTGTACAGCGACGCCGACGCCGGTGCCCGGCACGTTCGGGACGCTGACCTTGCCGTCCGGCTCGGACCTGCGCCAGCGGCGCAGAGTTACCTGTCCATCGAGCGGATCCTGGACGCGGCCGGGAGCACCGGCGCGCAGGCCGTGCACCCTGGTTACGGGTTCCTCGCCGAGAATGCCGCCTTCGCCCGGGCCTGTGCTCGCAACGGTCTGGTATTCGTCGGCCCGCCTGCCGCCTCCATTGAGGCAATGGGTGACAAGGTCAGGGCCAAGGCGACCGTGGTGGCGGCGGGCGTCCCCGTGCTGCCCGGCAGCGACGGCGCCGGCTGCGACGATGATGCGCTGGCCGCCGCAGCCGCCGCCGTGGGCTACCCGGTGCTGCTCAAGCCCTCCGCCGGCGGTGGGGGCAAGGGCATGCGGGTGGTGCGCCGCGCGCAGGACCTGCCCGAGGCCATCGCCGGTGCCCGCCGGGAGGCTCAGGGTGCCTTCGGCGACGGCGCGCTGCTCGTCGAATGGTTTGTGCCCATCCCGCGGCATATCGAGATCCAGCTGCTGGCCGACGCGCATGGCAACGCGGTGCATCTCGGCGAGCGCGAGTGCAGCCTGCAGCGCCGGCACCAGAAAATCGTTGAGGAGTCGCCGTCGATGCTGCTCGATGCGGCGACCAGGGCCCGGATGGGTGAGTGCGCGGTGGCCGTCGCGCGCGCCGTGGGATACACCGGCGTGGGAACGGTGGAGTTCCTGGTGCCGGCCGATGCGCCCGATCAGTTCTTCTTCATGGAGATGAACACCCGGCTCCAGGTCGAGCACCCGGTCACCGAGCTGGTCACCGGGTTGGATCTGGTCGAATGGCAGTTGCGGGTAGCCGCTGGGGAGCCGCTGGGTTTCACTCAGGACGACGTCCGGGTTGACGGGCACGCTGTCGAGGCGCGGATCTACGCCGAGGACCCGGCGGGTGGCTTCCTGCCTACCGGGGGGCGGGTGCTCTTGTTGCGTGAGCCGCCCCGCGTGCGGGTGGATTCGGGATTAGTGGCGGGCGAGTTCGTGGGCAGCAACTACGACCCCTTGCTGGCCAAGGTCATCGCACACGGTCCGGATCGGGATACCGCGCTGCGCCGGCTGGACGCAGCGTTGGCGGGAACCAGCATCCTGGGCCTGGGCACCAACCTGGCGTTCCTGCGCGCCCTGCTCGCCGATCGCGATGTGCAAGCCGGAAAGCTGGACACCGGGCTGGTGGAGCGCCTTGTCACTGCGCAGCGGGAACTGCCTGACGATGTGCTCGCAGCGGCGGGGGTACGGGCGCTGTTGGCACTGGAACCCAGCACTGGAGTGGTTGATCCGTTCACGTTGCCCGGCGGGTGGCGGATTGGCGAGCCGGCCTGGACCCGGTGGACGATGCAGGCTGCCGGTCACGACGCGGTCGAGGTCGCGACTCGGGGCCGTGCCGCCGACGCCGAGCTCGTCATCGGCAAAGGCATGCCGACCCGCGCGTCGGCACGGTGGGACAGCGGGGACCTCGTCGTCACCTTCAACCGGATCACGCGCCGCTATACCTGCGTGGTCGACGGTGCCGTGGTGTGGTTAGGCCGCGACGGGCACAGCTGGGAACTGCGCGAGCAGCCGCCGCTGGGCACCGCGCGGCCCATCGAGCCGGGCGCCGGTGGGTCGGTGCGCGCTCCGATGCCCGGCACCGTCACCGTCGTCGACGTCGCCGAGGGTCAGCAGGTCAGTGCGGGCGCCCGGTTGCTCGTGCTGGAGGCGATGAAAATGGAGCACGGGCTCACCGCTCCGATCGATGGGATGGTGCGCGAGCTGCACGTCAGCCCTGGGCGGACCGTCGAGCGCGGCGCTGTGGTCGCTGTGGTCGTACCCGCGTGCCCCGGGGCGCGACACACCGTGCACGCGGACGCGACACGCGGGGCAGGGGAGGACGACACGCTGTGTTGAGTGAGGAACATGCGGCGCTGCGCGCGACCGTTGAGGAGTTTGCCCGTAAGGAAGTCGCGCCAGTGATCGCCGAGTTGTACGAGCGGGGAGCGTTCCCGTACGCGTTGGTGGCGAAGATGGGGGCGATGGGGCTGTTCGGGCTGCCCTTCCCCGAGGAGTATGGCGGGATGGGGGGAGACTATTTCGCGCTGTGCCTGGCCTTGGAGGAACTGGCGCGGGTGGACTCGTCGGTTGCCATCACGCTGGAGGACAGCGTGTCGCTGGGCACGATGCCCATCTTCCGGTTCGGCACCGAGGAGCAGAAGCGGTGCTGGCTCCCGGAGCTGTGCAGCGGTCAGCGGCTCGGCGCGTTCGGGCTGACGGAGCCTGGTGGCGGGTCAGACGCGGGAGCCACCCGCACCACTGCGCGTTGCGAGGGCGACGACTGGGTGATCAACGGATCCAAGGCCTTCATCACCAATTCAGGCACCGACATCACCTCGGTGGTCACTGTCACTGCGATCACCGGCGTCAGCGGGGGCCGCAAGGAGATCTCCACCATCATGGTGCCCGCCTGCCACCCGGGCTTCACGATCTCGGCGAACTACTCCAAAGTGGGCTGGAAATGCTCGGACACTCGGGCGTTGTTCTTCGATGACTGCCGGGTACCGGTGGGCAACCTGCTGGGCGAGCGCGGCCGCGGTTATGCACAGTTCCTGTCCATCCTCGATGAGGGCCGCATCGCGATCGCCGCGGTGGGCGTCGGGCTTGCTCAGGGTTGCATCGACGAGTGTGTGTCCTATGCCCGCCAGCGGCACGCATTCGGCCACGCCATCGGCAGCTACCAGGCGATTCAGTTCAAGATCGCTGATATGGAGGCTCGGGCACACACCGCCCGGCTGGCCTACTACCACGCGGCGGCGAGGATGCTGCGCGGCGAGTCGTTCAAGAAAGAGGCCGCCATCGCCAAGCTGGTCTCATCCAATGCCGCGATGGACAACGCCCGGGACGCCACCCAGGTCTTCGGAGGCTACGGCTTCATGAACGACTATCCGGTAGCCCGCTTCTACCGCGACGCCAAGGTCCTGGAGATCGGCGAAGGCACCAGCGAGATCCAACGCCTCCTCATCGCCCGCCACCTCGGCCTCGGCTAGCTCTCCTGCCGCATTCAGCCCGCTGAACGGGGTTTGGGGCGGTACGCTCGGGATCGCAGGCGGGGCGGCGGGAGGTGGCCGTGAGCGTGAATTATGTGACTAGGCCGTGGGAGAGCGGGTTGTTCCGGCGGTGTCGGCGAGCCTGGAATTTCGGTGCCAGGGAACGGCAGAACTACGAGCCGATCGCGCCGTCACGGGTTTTCGACTTCAGCGAAGCGATCCACGACGCGCTGGACGTCTACTACTTCCCCGGTATGTGGGACTGGAACCGGGCGATCGTGTGCCCGCTGGCCGTGGCAGGCCTGGAGAAATCGATGCGCAGGCAGCGCGACGCCTACGCGCACACCCGGGACCTGTCAGCGGAGCAGGTCCAAGACTGGGAGCAGCATCTGGAGTTGGGCATCGGCCTCCTCCAGCGCTACTTCGAGTGGGCGCGCGAGGTCGACCGCTTCACCCCGATCGGAGTGGCCTCGCAATTCGACGTCAACCTGCCTGATCCCGCCGACGCGGATCGGGGGCTCATCAACCCGGAGGGTCGGCCGCTGCAGTACCGGGTGCGGATCGACCTGTCGGTCATCGACGACCACGAGTTGTACTGGCTGGTCGAGCACCGGATCGTCACCGGTTCGCAGTGGCCGGACCTCGACGAGTTGCGGCTCGACGAGCAGGCACTGACCCGGAGCTGGGCATGGCAGCTCGGCTTCCTCGCCAAGCTCGAAGGCACCATCTACAACGAGATGCGAATGGCTCCGCCCAGCGAAAGCAAGCCTGAGGTAAAGATCCGGGCGATACCCGGGGCTGGTGGGATCACCACGCAGCGCAGCACTGAATCGTTCCGCCGCACGCACATCCCCAGGACCGAGCGCGAAATCGACCGGCGGGGCGCCGCCGTGGCGCTGGAAATGCAGGACATGACCGATCCGTCGGTGCGAATCTACCCGAATCCGTCCCCGGAGAACTGCTCGGGATGCGCCTACCGGCCGCCATGCCTGGCGATAAACGAGGGGACCGATGAGAACCCGATTCTCGACACGGCCTACCGCAAGCGGGTCAGGGAGGACTTCGAGCCCGGACGGCTGGGATCTGTGTGGGGATTCGTTCCCGAGATCTACCGGGTTAGCGAGCACCGCGCTCGAAATGCGGAGCGGTAATGGCGGTGCGCATCCGGGTGGTGAGCTGGAACGTCGATTCCCGCCCGACTGGGCTGCTGGACGCCAAGGTCGAGCTACTCCGCCAGCTGCAGCCTGATCTTGCGCTGCTGCAGGAGATCGGTCGCCCCGTCTACCGCGCGCTGATGCCGCACCCGTCTGCGCATGAGCGGATGCACCGCAAGACCAGGCAGTTCGCCTGGGGTGCGTTGTCCACAGACCTGTGCAACCCGCGTGCCAGCGAATTCCGGCTGGGTTGCGCCATCCTCGGTGCCCCGACCACCGCACTGCTGGACTCTCGTGTTCTGGACGCCGCCCCGTTCGATGTTCGCGAACCGGTGCTGCCCGGGTTCCTCTGGCGGACGGTGACAGCCCAGGTCGCGCTGTCCACCGGCGACATGCTGACTGCGTGCAGCTTCCATGGTCGGCAGCCCTCAGGCCCTCCTGCGGCGTCGCTGCAGCGGGCGTTTCACGTCGGGATCGCCAAGTGGCTCGCTGGTGTGTCCGGTCCCGTCGTGTTCGGTATCGATGCGGGTCCCTCCTTGCCCGAGGGCGCGGATCCGCTGCTGGGCCCAGGACCGGTGCACCACCTCAACCAGGTGCTCAGTGTGGACAACGATCACCTGTGGGGCACCCGAGAGCTAGAGGTCCTCGACGTGCAGCGGCTGGCTGATGAGTCCGCAGCCGCCGGCAGCGATCACGCCCTGTTGCTCGCAGATCTGTCGCTGCGCGACCCGTGAGTGGCGATACGAGCCCCGTGGCAGCACCTGTCGCCGGCGCTGGGCTTCGAGGTTGGCGGTAATCACGCCAGGCCCAATCTCAAGCAGCCGCAACTGATCGGTGTCGAGTAATCCGTGCTGGTCGCGGATCAGT
This sequence comes from Pseudonocardiaceae bacterium, assembly GCA_036009255.1. Lineage (GTDB taxonomy): Bacteria > Actinomycetota > Actinomycetes > Mycobacteriales > Pseudonocardiaceae. The sequence continues at coordinate 5,229 of DASYMC010000321.1, read as the reverse complement.
TGTTGCCAGAGCGCTCCCCGGGGTGGCTCTAGTGCCCGAGGCGGGCGCGGAGGAAGGTCCTCGATCATGGCCTCGACGCTCACACGCCCGGCTCTCGGGCGACACCTCGTCATGACCAACTTGTGGATACCCCCACGGTTGTGGATAACCCGTGAGGGTCGCTAGGCCACAGGCCGGTCGGTCGGGGCAATGGGGGCGGGAAGGACGTCGCGGCCGGTGAGGTAGCGGTCCGCGCCGGCGGCGGCGGCCCGGCCTTCGGCGATGGCCCAGACGATCAGTGACTGGCCGCGGCCCATGTCGCCGGCGACGAAGACTCCCGGCACGTTGGTCATGAAGTCACTGTCGCGGGCGACATTGCCGCGCGGGTCATACTCGACGCCCAGACCCTCCAGGAGCTTGCCCTTCTCCGGGCCGACGAAACCCATCGCCAGCAGCACCAGATCGCAGGGCAGATCTTTCTCGGTGCCGGGTACCGGGACGAACTTGCCACCCTCGAAGACCACCTCGACCAGCCGCAGGGCGCATAACCGACCGTCGGCGTCACCGAGGAACTGCTGGGTGCTCACTGAGAACAGCCGCTCGCCACCCTCTTCGTGGGCCGAGGACACCCGGTAGATCATCGGGTAGGTGGGCCAGGGCTGCGATTCCGGACGCTGCTCCGGTGGCAGGGGCAGGATCTCCAGCTGAACGACCGAGGCGGCGCCCTGGCGGTGCGCGGTGCCCAGGCAGTCGGCTCCGGTGTCGCCGCCACCGATGATCACTACATGTTTGCCCGCAGCGTCGATCGGTGACTGCGTCAGGTCACCCTCCTGCACCCGGTTCGACGGAGGCAGGTACTCCATCGCCTGGTAGATGCCGGTCAGCTCGTGACCGGGCACCGGTAGGTCCCGCCACGCGGTAGCCCCACCGGCCAGCACCAGCGCATCGAAGCCAGCCCGTAGCTCGGCGACATCAAGATCCACCCCGACGTCGACACCGGCCCGGAATTCGGTGCCCTCCGCGCGCATCTGGTCCAGGCGCCGGTCCAGCCGATGTTTGGCCATCTTGAACTCGGGGATGCCGTAGCGCAGCAGCCCGCCGATGCGATCGGCGCGCTCGTAGACCACCACGTCGTGGCCGACCCGGGTCAACTGCTGCGCCGCGGCCAGCCCCGCCGGGCCGGACCCGATCACAGCTACCTTCTTGTCGGTGCGCACCTCGGCTGGAATCGGGGGCACCCAGCCCTCATCCCAGGCCCGATCGATGATCTCGATCTCGACCTGCTTGATGGTCACCGCGTCGTCGTTGATGGCCAGCACGCAAGCGGCCTCGCACGGCGCTGGGCACAGCGTCCCGGTGAACTCGGGGAAGTTGTTGGTGGCATGCAACCGCTCAGCAGCGTCGGCCCAGTCCTGCCGCCACACCAGGTCGTTCCACTCCGGGATGAGGTTGCCCAGCGGGCAACCCAGATGGCAGAACGGGATCCCGCAGTTCATGCAGCGGCCGGCCTGCGCCTCCAGCGCCTCGCGGCCGAAGTCCTCATAGACCTCCCGCCAGTCGCGCAACCGCAGCTCCACTGGACGCCGCGGCGGGTTCCGCCGCCCCGTCGTGAGGAAACCCTTGGGATCAGCCATGGGCGGCCTCCATGATGGCCTCGTCGACGTTGCGGCCGTCGCGTTGGGCGGCGGCTTGGGCGGCCAGGACGCGTTTGAAGTCCTTGGGCATGACCTTGCCGAAGCGGTCTACCGCGGTGTCCCAGTCGGCCAGTAGCGCGTGGGCCACGGCTGAGCCGGTCTCGGCGTGGTGCCGAGCTACCGCATCAGCTAAGAAGGCGCGGTCCTCGTCGGTCAGCGGGTCCAGGTCGACCATCTCAGGATTGACCCTGGCCCCCATAACAGACTCGTCGAGGTCGAGCACGTAGGCGACCCCGCCGGACATGCCGGCCGCGAAATTGCGACCGATCGGCCCGAGTACCACGACCTGACCGCCGGTCATGTATTCGCAGCCGTGATCACCGACGCCTTCGACGACGGCCAGCGCGCCCGAATTGCGCACGCAGAACCGTTCCCCGACTATCCCGCGCAGGAACAACTCCCCAGATGTGGCGCCGTAGAGGATCACGTTGCCGGCGATGATGTTGTGCTCCGCGGTGAACTGCGCGTCGGGGTGTGGGCGGACGGTGATCCTGCCCCCGGACAAGCCCTTGCCGACGTAGTCGTTGGCATCGCCCACCAGCCGCAGGGTGATCCCGCGGGGCAGGAAGGCCCCGAAGGACTGGCCGGCCGAGCCCGTCAGCGTGATGTCGATGGTGCCCTCGGGCAGCCCCTCCCCACCCCAGCGGCGGGTGAGATGGTGGCCCAGCATGGTGCCCACGGTGCGGTTGACGTTGCGCACCGGCAGGTCCAGCCGCACCGGCTCACCGCCATCCAGGGCCCCCTCGGCCAGGGCGATGAGAGTGTTGTCCAGGGCCTTGTCGAGCCCGTGGTCCTGTTCCCGGGTCCGGTGCCGGGGGGCGTCGTCGTCGGCGTTCGGCGGCACGTGCAGGATGGGCGAGAGATCAAGCCCGGCGGCTTTCCAGTGCTCGATTGCCGGGCGGGTGTCCAGGACCTCGGTGCGGCCGATGGCCTCTTCCAGGCTGCGGAACCCCAACGCCGCGAGGTACTCGCGTACCTCTTGAGCGATGAACTCGAAGAAGTTGACCACGTGCTCGGCTTTGCCGGTGAACTTTGCGCGGAGCGCCGGGTTCTGGGTGGCCACCCCCACCGGGCAGGTGTCCAGGTGGCAGACCCGCATCATGATGCAGCCGGAGACCACCAGCGGGGCGGTGGCGAAGCCGTATTCCTCGGCGCCCAGCAGCGCGGCGACGATGACGTCGCGGCCGGTCTTGAGCTGGCCGTCGGTCTGCACGACGATCCGGTCCCGCAGCTTGTTGGCGATCAGCGTCTGCTGGGTCTCGGCCAGGCCCAGCTCCCACGGCGTGCCGGCATGCTTGATCGACGACAGTGGAGAGGCCCCGGTGCCGCCGTCGTGACCGGAGATGAGCACCACGTCGGAGTACGCCTTGGCCACCCCCGCGGCCACGGTGCCGACCCCGACTTCACTCACCAGCTTGACATGCACGCGGGCCCGCGGGTTGGCGTTCTTGAGGTCGTGGATCAGCTGCTTGATGTCCTCGATCGAGTAGATGTCGTGGTGCGGGGGCGGTGAGATCAGCCCCACCCCGGGCGTGGAGTACCGGGTCTTGGCGATCCACGGGTACACCTTGGTTCCGGGCAGCTGCCCACCTTCGCCGGGCTTGGCGCCCTGCGAGATCTTGATCTGCAGGTCGTCGGCGTTGACGAGGTATTCGCTGGTCACCCCGAACCGGCCGGAGGCCACCTGTTTGATCGCCGAGCGGCGCAGGTCCCCGTTGGGGTCGCGGGTGTAGCGGTCGGCGTCTTCGCCGCCTTCGCCGGTGTTGGATTTGCCACCGATCCGGTTCATCGCGATGGCCAGCACCTCGTGCATCTCCTTGGAGATGGATCCGTAGGAGATGGCGCCGGTCGCGAACCGCTTGACGATGGACTCCACCGCCTCCACTTCTTCAAGAGGCACCTTCGGGCGCAGGCCCTCGCGCAACGCGAACAGCCCGCGCAGGGTCATCAGCCGCTGCGACTGGTCGTCGACCAGCCGGGTGTACTCCTTGAAGATCTCGTAGCGGCCGGCCCTGGTGGAGTGCTGGAGCTTGAACACTGTCTGCGGGTTGAAGACGTGCGGCTCGCCTTCGCGGCGCCACTGGTAGTCGCCGCCGATCGCCAGCTCCCGGTGCGGGGCGCGCACCCCGTCGGCAGGGAATGCGCGCCCGTGCCACCTCGCGACCTCCTCGGCCAGCGTGTCGAACCCGACCCCGCCGAGCCGGGAGGTGGTGCCGGTGAAGCAGGAGTCGATGACCTCCGGTCCGAGACCGATCGCCTCGAAGATCTGCGCGCCGGTATAGGAGGCCACGGTGGACACCCCCATCTTGGACATCGTCTTGCGCACACCCTTACCCAGAGCTTTGATCAGGTTGCGGGTAGCGGTCTTGCCGTCGATGCCGCCCAGCAGACCCCGCTCGGCGAGGTCCTCCACGGTGGCCATCGCCAGGTAGGGGTTGACGGCGGCGGCGCCGTAGCCGATCAGCAGCGCGACGTGGTGCACCTCGCGGGCGTCCGCTGCCTCGACGATCAGGCCGACCTGGGTGCGCGTCTTCTCCCGCACCAGATGGTGGTGCACCGCGCCGGTGAGTAGCAGCGACGGGATCGACGCATGGCCAGCGTCGACGCCCCGGCCGGAGAGCACAATCAGCCGGGCACCGGCGCGCACTGCGGCGGAGACCTCGGCGCGGATCTCGTCCAGCCGGCGGACCAGCGCTGCCCCTCCATCGTGCACGTCGTAAAGGCCCCTGACGGTATAGGCCTGGTACTCAGGCTGGTCGCCGTCATCGTTGATGTGGATGATCTTGTCGAGTTCGTCGTTGTCCAGCACCGGGAACGGCAACACGACCCGCCGGCAGGAGTCGCCGTCCGAGACCAGCAGGTTGGGCTGGGCTCCCAGCTGTGCCTGCAGCGAAGTAACCAGCTCCTCCCGGATCGCGTCCAGCGGCGGGTTGGTGACCTGGGCGAACAGCTGGGTGAAGTAGTCGAATAATGGCCGGGACTGCTGCGAGAAGGGCGCCAGCGGCGTGTCGTTGCCCATCGAGCCGATCGGCTCCGCGCCGGTCAGCGCCATCGGCATCAGCAGCACCGCTAACTCCTCCTGGGTGTACCCCAAACTCTGCTGGCGGCGCACCAGCGAGGCGTGCGTGAACACTTCGCGCTCGCGGTCGGGTAGGTCCTCCAGCCGGGTCAGGCCCTCAGCGATCCAGTCGGCGTAGGGGTGCTCGGCGGCCAGCTGGCCCTTGATCTCGTCGTCGCCGACGATCCGTCCCGCCGCGGTGTCGGCGAGGAACATCCGGCCCGGCTCCAGCCGGCCCTTGCGCACCACCGTGGCGGGGTCGATGTCGAGCACCCCGACCTCGCTGGCCAGCACCACCAGGCCATCCTCGGTGACCCAGTACCGGGCCGGTCGAAGGCCGTTGCGGTCCAGCACGGCTCCGATCACTGTGCCGTCGGTGAACGCGACGAGTGCGGGCCCGTCCCAGGGCTCCATCAGCGTGGAATGGAACTCGTAGAACGCCCGGCGGGCAGGGTCCATCTCGGTGTGGTTCTCCCACGCCTCCGGGATCATCATCAG
>DASYMC010000320.1:0-15783 GCA_036009255.1 Pseudonocardiaceae bacterium | reverse complement strand
CTTGACGGCCCGGCACTGACCGTGACCTGCTGCGCAGCGTTCGGGTTCATGCCGTCCGGACGCCTAGATCCGATGGTCTTGCTGCCAGGCTGCGCCGTCACCGTCGAGCGCTCGCTTGTAAGTCCCGGCGGAAGTTTGAGCTCAGATGGGTACCCAAGCGGCACCTGAGCGCTGTCGAATAGCCCTTTCGCAATCTATTGGGCTGCTATGCGTAAGAACGCGCGCTCAAACCTGTGACCGCTTGACCGACAGTGGGTCCTTGACGGTTCGACACTAACCGTGCCCTGCCGCACAGCGTTCGGACCCAGCGTCGCACACGAGCAGGCCCGGGGAGCTCGTCCTCCCTCTTATGTATGGGCCGTTAGGCTGCGCTCAACAGCCTGTATCACTGTACGTATCCGAGAGCTCAGGGGACGGACATGGTGTGGACGTGGCGGTTCGAAAAGTCCGACGAGACGGAGACATCCCCCGCAGTGGAGCCGGAGGAGTTCTCTACACAGGGGGATGCGGAGTCCTGGATCGGCGAGGAGTGGAAGCAACTCCTCGACGGCGGTGTCGAGCAGGTGAGGCTGCTCGAGGACGACACGGAGATCTACGTGATGAGTCTGCGCGCCGCTACTGAGGGCTGACGCACAGCGCGGAAGCCCGGCCAGGGTCAGCAAGATCAACAATTGACTGCGGTCTGGCCGTGCTGGCAACGGGTATGTGTGGCGAAAGCCAGGGCTTACCACGCTGCTGCCGGCGTGCTGTCAAAGATCGGCGAGACGGCTGCGGCATGGGTGGCGGTTGATCGCGCCATTACCGCGGTGGAAGATGCAGACGATCCGCTGCTGATGGCCGAGGGTGCGTTCCGTCTGGCGATCGTGTTCCAAAACGCGCGGCGGTTCGACCTGGCCAAGCAGACGGCCGAGTCCGCCGCGAACGCGCTAGCCACGCTAATCGATGCAGGCGAACTGGAGGCGGTCGCTCTGCGCGGAGCGCTGTATCACCATCGATCCGGCCATGCCCGCGTGTGAGGTGATCCTGCGCGTGGGCGCCCCGGGCAGATTCGTGCGCAAGCCACCACGGTGACGCACCACCGGGCCGTAACGGGCGGAAAGCAGCCTGGAAGATGCGTGTGAGGCCTGGAGACAAAAGAGTGCCACAGCAGCAGCCCAGGACGTTGATGCAGATGCATGACGCGCTGGTGTGTATTCGGCCGGGTCGAGATGCACCCTTAGAGCAGTGGCAAGTGTATTATCACCGGTCGGCTCTGCTGTATGCGGAGATCGCCGAGATCGATCGGTCCCAGAGTGAGAAAGAGCGAGCCAGCCACGATCGAAGCCGACGAGTGATGGATTCTCGGATCGTGCGGTCTGGCGGCCTGCGAGCCTGTTGATCAGGAAAACCACAGTTCAGGCGGGGTGCCGATTAAAGCGGCGGTAGTAATGATCCTGGTCCGGACTGACCTGGGCGACTTCGTTCAATGACCGCCGTGAACTGGGAAAATACATCTCAGTAGTTCTCATGACTTCTCACGTCCGCCCAGCGCTTGTCGGCCTGGAGACGGCAGATCTTGGTAGGGCTTCGGTGGCTTTGGCTCTATCAAATGAGGTCGGCGCACGGCCGCGCGGCGGTCCGGAACATAACTGCGGTCCCGTCCATGTTCATTCCCCGTTCCCTCGTCCTGGCCGCCTTGCTCGTCGCGTTGGTGGTGTCAATGGTGGCGCTTGCGCCATCGCCGCGCGACGCGCTGATCTACCAGCACGGCCTCGCGGAAGGTAGACCAGACCCCCGCCGACAAGCTGAGCGGGCTCATCGAGGGCATCAACAGCACAGTCAAAGGCCCGAATGACGGCGAAGAAAACTGTCCACCGGGCGTTTAGTACCCGCTGGCTAACAGCACGCAGACAGTACGCCGGCAAATGTTGACCATTAATCACAAAGGCCCAGGTCCACAGAGAATAATCTCTAACCTGGACTTTTGCAATGGAGCGGGTGACGGAAGTCCCCGACCACGACCGCCCGCTATGACTGCAACAGGCATATTTTCGACGACGGCACGAAGGGCGGCCGGTAAGAAGTACGGCCGATAACCACCAGGACCACCACGATCAGAACGGCGCGTAGCGCACGACACCAATCGTCGGACACGACGGCTGGCGATGAGTGCTGTGCGGACTCCCTGAAAAACCACGCGCGGACCAACCCTGTCCGCGATCCGCCGACCACTTCCCCCACCGCTGACGTAACCAGCGACCGCGAACCGGCGATACACGCGCAAGCCGGGCCTAGATCTCCAAACCCGACACAGAAAGGAAGCGAGATTCATGAGCCGTATCCCGACACCCAGCAACGGCCAGGTCATCACCTACCCACCGTGTCAACCGTGGTGTTTCTACCCGCCAGAAGACCACGACCCAGACGACGGCGACTACTGCCACCTCCCGATCGGCCGCGGCATCACCGGCTTGACCCGCGACGGCGACCAGTACGAGCTCAGCGCCCTGCTCGTCTACGCCCGACTACCCCACGGCGCGCCCGACGCGCAGAACGCCGACGCCAACATGCACCACCGCAACGTCGTACAGATCGCCGTGTGCCCGCTGGACAAGGCACTACCAGCAGTCACCGCCGACATCCAACCCGGCAACGCCCGATCCTTCGCCGCAGCGCTGATCCACGGCGCCGAGCTCGCGGAAGGAATAGCCCACAATGAGCGCCCCGACCGCCTTCCACCGAGCCCCGGGCCGTGAACTGGCGAGCCAGATGACCCGCGTCATCGCCACATGCCAGACCACAACACGCCCGCTAAGCTTTTCCCCATAGCAAAAGAGCACCCGACCTGAAAAGGGGGCACGCGGGGGCATGCCGGTGGCCGGGATGTAGGTCTCATCCTCCGGCGCGAGCGCTGCCGTCGTCGGGGGATGCCAGCGGTTAGCAGGCGCCTCGGATCTGAGCTTGACGACAGCGTGAAGGAACGTGAAGGAAAATCGCCCCCGCGTCTAGAGCCGAGGAATCTGTCAACTGTGCCAGGTGATGCGCGTTGACCTGTGGATGGCTATACGCGAGGCGCCGCAGTTGACCGCTGCTGACCCCTCGTTACAGCACGGGAGCAGCGCGACCGATAGGGCGTGAGCCGACTCTGAATCGTGTTTGCGGTGCCGGGTTGTCGTTACCACTGTCGTCAGCTCACAGATAGGGCGTGGCCATGCTCCCAGCCGTGACGATATCGAAACTGGGTTTATACAGGATCCTGCTTTGTCACTAACCAAGTTCACCGAGTACTGGATTTCTATGCTGTCGACCGTATCGCCAGACATCAGTTTCCTTCTGCCCTCGTGCTAGCCGCAGATCAATCTGCCGCTAGGGTCCGGTTGCAGGAGGTGACGATACGTAACCGGATGTTGTGGATCGGGTTGGGTGTGGTGTTGCTGCTGGTGGTGGTTACGGCTGTGGTACTCCCGCGGTACCTCGTGGGTTGCCGTCCTGTACCGGGTGTGCCGTCTTTTGCTGGGGCGCTGATCCGGCTGGCGCTGACGGGACCGGGGATGTGTACTTTCCGCGCTCAGGTAACGGCGGTTACCAGGTCACCGGCTATGACATCCAGTTTCGCTACGAGTCTGCCACCGATCGGCTGCACGGGCAGACCACGATCACCGCTCAGGCTACCGAGGACCTGTCTGCGTTGAAACTGGACCTGCGGCTGCCGGCCAGCGTTGTCACGGTGGATGACCGGCCAGCGGCGATCCACCAGGACGGCGGCAAATTGCAGGTCACCCCGGCGGTAGCGGTGCGGGCCGGGGCACCTATGACGGTGCGGGTGGACTACTCCGGGGTGCCCTCAGCCATCCCCAACAGACACTGCGGCGCCTCGCCCTGGCTGCGCACTGCCGATGGTGCGGTCGCGGTGGGCGAGCCCGATATCGCCCCGTGGTGGTATCCCTGCAACGACCACCCCTTGGACAAGGCGACCTTCGCGATCACCGCTGTCGTGCCCACCGCCCTGCAAGTGATCTCCAACGGGGCCCTGCTCGGGAGCGGAACCGGCCGGGCCGGGCTGGCAGCGGTGGCGCTGGCAGCACAGCGAGCCGATGGCCACCTACCTGGCCTTCGTCGCGATCGGTCACTACGACATCCTGCGCCGAGACACTCCCTTCGGCCCGTACCTAGCCGCCTACGACCGGACGCTCCCCCCGCAGGTCGACGCCGCCGCCCGAGCCTCGGTCGAGCAGACACCGCAAATCATCGAGTTCCTGTCTGAGATTTTCGGTCCCTATCCCTCCACCAGCTCGGCGCCGTGGTTCCCGACACCCCCTCCCTGAGCTCCTCGTTGGAGACCCAGACCCGCCCGCTCTACGCCTCGGAACAATTCACCAGTGGCGAGCGCGTCACCTCAGTGGTGCATGAGCTGGCGCACCAGTGGTTCGGGGACAGTGTCTCCGTCCAGCACTGGAGCGACATCTGGCTCAACGAGGGCTTCGCCACTTACGCCCAATGGCTCTACAACGAGCACACCGGCGGCTACAGCGCACAACAGGCCGCCACGCGGTCCTACGCCCGCCACACTGCCGACGACGACGAATTCTGGACAATTCCACCAGGCAACCCCGGCACCGACCAGATGTTCAAGCCGGCGGTCTATGACCGCGGCGCGATGGCGCTCCACGCACTGCGGGTGGCAGTCGGGGACAAGGACTTCTTCACCGCGCTGCGCGCACCTGGACCACCCAGCGGCGCGGTGGCAACGGCTCGGTGGCCGATTTTCTCGCCCTCATCCAGCGAGTCTCCGGCAGAAACGTTGATAACCTCGCCCAAACCTGGCTGTTCACCCCAACCCGCCCACCCACACCACCAGCCTGAGTCGCAGCAGGAGCTAGGCGACCAGCGCGCATCACGAAGAGAGCGCTGATGCGCGAGCTCCTCCTCGACTTGACCATCGGCTGGCGTGGTCACCGAATGGGCCGTGGATCGCCTCCGCTTCACGGGACGGAACCAGGCGGATCAGGGATACGACTATCAGCATCGCGGGACTGGTGGCTGATGCCCGCCGCCGCGTCTCTCGAGAACTGGGCGCTGAAGAAAAACGCAGCTCCATGCTTCTTTTGAGCATGTTGCTTAATTAGTTAATATCCATTGACTAACAGCATGCTGCCAGCACGCGGGCCTAGTAAACGATTAATCACCGGGGGGGAGATGCATCGGGATTGACCAGGAGGAACGTTCTCGGTGCTTCTCCAGACTTCTCAATGCTCCCCGACGTCCGACGGCCCGGTGACGGCCCGGGTGTCGATCTTTCCCGTCGTTTCCTCGCATGGTACGGGCGGTGGTGATCTCCTCGCGGCGAGGAGGTCGCCGCCGCCCCGACCTCATCTCCGAAGCGGTGCCGGGTCCGGGCGGAGGCCGGGATACGTGCGTTAGTACGAGCTGGGGTCGTGGGTTGGCATGACCACAGAGGCGACAGGAGCCGGAGTTGTGGCCTCGCCCAGGTCCGCGGAGATGGGCCCTGGTCGATCTTCGGCGATCGGAACTGTTGGCCTTATGAGGTGAACCTGCAGCTTCCCATCTGCGTGTCACGCGGGCGCCGCATGGGCTTCCTGGTGAGCTTCTTCACACAGAGCGATCCCCAGAGCCAGGAGGCCCCCGGTGCCCGACCCCAACATCAGCTTCGCGGGTCGAGTTGCGCTGGTCACAGGCGCCGCCTCCGGGATCGGGGCCGCGGTCGCGACCCGCCTCGCCGCTGCCGGTGCGCACGTCGCGGTCGCCGACAACGATGGTCCTGGCGCCGAGCGCACGGTGTGTGGGATCCGCGAGACCGGCGGCCACGCCGAACCCATCGCGGTCGACGTCACCGACGCGGCCTCGGTCGAAGCCGCGGTCGCCGCCACCGTCGCCCAATTCGGCGCTCTGCATCTCGCGGTGAACAACGCTGGCGTGACCGGTCCCGCCGCGCCCACCGGGGACTACGACCCACAGAACTGGCGGCGGGTGATTGATGTCAATCTCACGGGCGTCTTCTACTGCCTGCGCTACGAGATCCCCGCCCTGCTCGCCGCGGGTGGCGGCTCGATCGTAAATATGTCATCCATTTTCGGCAGCAACGGATGTCCGCAGCAGGTCGCCTACGCCGCGGCCAAGCACGGCGTTGTCGGCCTCACCAAGAGCGCCGCACTCGACTACGCCTCGCAGGACATCCGCGTTAACGCGGTTGCTCCCGGCTTCATCGACACGCCCCTCGTGACCGAGGGCATCACCCCGCTAGGCCGTCGGACGCTGATCCGCGCGCACCCGATCGGCCGGCTCGGCCTCGCCGCCGAGGTCGCCGAGCTGGTCGCATTCCTACTCTCAGAGCGCGCCTCGTTCATCACCGGCAGTTACCATCTCGTCGACGGCGGCTACGCGGCACGCTGAATGCGCGGGTGATGTCACGTCGCAATAGTTATGTAAGTCCCGCGCTGGTATCTCTGCCCTCAGGTGGTGTCCGAATACCGGCCACCCGGCCGGTTTCGTGTGCATGGGATGAGCCGCTGGGGTTCCTGTGGACACGCCTGCCGCGAAGCGTTTGAGTCCCCTCGGTGCATCGGGGTACAGCTGGGCGTCCGCGTCACAGCGGTCTTGGGCAAGGTGTCATCGAGTGCATACCGGACGTACATCGCGGTCCAGTTGGCGTGTCTGACGAGCCATCCGGCGAAGACCTCCGGGCCGGGAAGGCTAGCGTGGTAGGCAGGTGCCGCCCGCGGGCTGGCCCGCGCGAGCACGGCCGGCAGGCCGTGCGCAGCGACGGAACCGGCCCAGCGGGTACGTAACGGTGGGCTGGAAGGCTGGTATACGGCCGCGCCGCCGCAGGCGGTGCCTTGATCTCATAGAACCTAATTCGGCAAACAACGATAGTACCCGCGTGTCTGAGTACCTGGTCACGCCGATCCAGGCTTCACGCTGCGGACCTACACCTGATGCCGGCCAGCCACGATCGAAATCGGCGAGTGATCGATTCGCGGATCGGACGGTCCGACGGCCTGGAGACGGCCTGCGAGCCTGCTGATCAGGAAAATCGCAGTTCAGACGGGGTGCCGGTTAAAAGCGGTAGTAGAGGAACGGGCTGAAGGTGCCGGTGGTGACCAGCAGCGCGGCGTAGAGCAGGCCGACGGTCATGACGCTGACCCGGAGCGCGGTGGCGGGGCGCGAGCGCACCGATTCGAGGTAACGGCCGGTGATCGGCTCGGTCGGCAGCAGGAACACCAGAGCGGCCAGGAGCAGGATCGCCAGTCGTTGGTGGGTCAGCGAGGCGGCCACCACGGCGGGCAGCCCAACGAGATCGGGGATCACCATGTGTTGCAGGAAGACCAGCGCGGTGCCGAGATCCGGCGATCGGAACAGCACCCAGCCGAAGACCACGAGGAGCAGGGTAAGTGCCCGGCGAGCCAACCGGCGCTGCGGCGGGGCGGCCGCAACCGCCCAGCCGCGGCGGCGCTCGATCACCAGCATCGTGCCGTGGTACAGCCCCCAGAACAGAAAGGTCCAGTTCGCGCCGTGCCAGAACCCGACCAGCACGAAGACGATCCATAGGTTGCGGTACGTGGTCCGCGGGCCATGCCGGTTGCCACCGAGGGGGATGTACACGTAGTCGCGGAACCACCGCGACAGCGACATGTGCCATCGCCGCCAGAATTCGGTGATGCTCGCTGATGAATACGGGCGCTCGAAGTTCTCCGGCAGCCTGAAACCGAGCATCCGGCCCAACCCGATGGCCATGTCTGAATACCCGGAGAAATCGAAGTACAGCTGCAAGGTGTATCCGATCGCCCCGAGCCAGGCGGTCGCGGTGGTCATGTGATCGGCGGGGGTGGCGAAGCAGGCGTCCACCAGCGGCGCCAGCGAATCCGCGATCAGCACCTTCTTGCACAGCCCGAGCGCGAAGCGTGGGAAACCGGCGGCGATGTCGTCGAGCCGGTGGCTACGTTGCTGCGTAAGCTGATCGGCAATCTCCCGGTAGCGCACGATCGGTCCCGCGACCAACTGGGGGAACATCGCGATATAAGTGATGAACGAGACCTTGTCTCGCAGCGCCGGGCGTTGCCCGCGGTAGACGTCCACCACATAGGAGATGTGGTGAAAGGTGTAGAAGGAGATCCCGATCGGTAGGGCGAGCGAAACAGTCGGCAGCTCAAGCCCGGTGAGCCTCGCCAACCCAGCCGCCTGCGCGCTAGCGAAACCGCCGTATTTCCACACGAGCAGCACCGCGAGATCGAAGCCGATGACGGCGATGAGCAATCGACGGCGGCGCTGCGGTTCGAGATCCAAATCGTCGGGTTCCAGCGCCGGACCCAGCACATAGTTCACCAGCATGCAGGCCAGCAGCAACAACGTGGTTGGGCCGGCTCCTACCGCATAGAACACCAGGCTGGCTGTGGCCACGACCCCGTTTCGCCAGCCCCGCGGCGCGACCACCACGGCCGCGAGCACTGCCGGCATGAAGTACCACAGGAATATCGGACTGGCGAAGGACATAGCGGCCGCGCAGCCTAGCGGAGCACCACCACGCCCACTCAGACGTACCGGCAGTGGCAGCTAAGCCGAGATCATAGTTTGGGTGTCTCAAGGGACAGAAAGTGTCGCGCAAGGCACTCAAAACGTGATCATCGCTCGAGCGGACGTTCTCAGCTCAGCAGGGCGCGGAGCAGGGCAAGCCCATCCCGAATCGTGCGACGTTGCTCGTCGGTGGCGTTGCCCAACGCGGTGGCCAGCCGGCCGAACGCTCCGACCTCCATGTTCTGGACGTAATGGTCCACCTGCTCAGTGACGCGGATTCGGGTGTAGCGCCGGTCGGCGGGGTCCTGCACACGGTGGACGAGGCCGCGTGCCTGCAGCCGGTCGACGATCCCGGAGACCGTGCTGTGGCTGGTACCGAGCTCACGGGCGAGCTCTGTCACCGTGGCGGGACCATTCATCACCAGGTGTGCCAGGACGCTCACCTGGGGCCCGGTCAGCCCGCTGCGCGCGATGTCATCGGCGCTCGCACAGAGCAGATCGCGGCGCAGCGCCCGGATGTGGGCCACGATCTCCTGCGCCTGAACTCGGAAGTCGGGCTCGATGGCGGTCATCAGGATGATCAGTGTATTGCCTCCTGTGTTACGTTGCATGCGATGCGTCGTATACGACCCATTTATGCGGCGCAGTATCGGAGGCGACATGCTGAACACGACGATCCAGCGGGTCACCACGCCGACGGGAGATCCCGCGTGGCTCGTCACGGACTACGACGACGTGAAGGCGCTGCTGGCCGATCCCCGTCTGGGCCGTTCGCATGCCGACCCGGAGCATGCCCCCCGAGTGTCCCGATCAGCAATCTTCGGCGGCCCGATGGGTCACCCCTCGACCGAGGCTGTGGATCACGCCCGGACCCGCCGCCTGCTCGCACCAGCGTTCTCCGCCCGGCGGATGGCGAGGCTGCGTCCCCGGGTAGCAGCGATCATCACCGGATTGCTTGACGCCATGGCGTGCCAGGCTCACCCGGTCGATCTGCATGAGTCGGTGTCGTTTCCGCTTCCGGCGCTGGTGATCTGCGAGCTGCTCGGCGTGCCTTATGCCGACCGGGAGGACTTCCGCCGCTGGAGCGACGACGCCGCGCACCTGACCGACGCGGCGCGCTCCCAAGCCGGGCTGATGAAACTCTGGGACTACATGCACGCGCTGGTGAAGCAAAAGAAGGCCGAGCCGGGGGACGACGTGATCTCCGATCTGGCCGCAGCGGCAGCCGCGGACCCGGAGCTGGCCGATGACGGTATCGCCGGGCTGTGTGCCGGGTTGCTGTTTGCCGGCCACGAGACCACTGTGACGGCAATCGATCGCGGGGTACTCCTGCTGCTCACACATCCGGAGCAGGCCGATGAACTCCGGCACGATCCGGCGCTCATCGATCCGGCGGTCGAGGAGATCCTTCGCTCGTGGATGCCCATGCGCACCTCCGGCACGGCCGAGCAGGTCGCGGGGCTGCCTCGCTATGCCAACTCGGACTTCACCTTCGGTGGCGTCACCATCCGGACCGGCGAGCTGGTCATGCTCGGGTTGCATTGGGCCAACCTCGATGAGCAGCGCTTTCCCGAACCGGACCAGTTTGATGTGCACCGCGCCAGCAACCCGCACATGACCTTCGGTCATGGCCCGCGCTTCTGCGTCGGCGCTCCCCTGGCCCGCATCGAGCTGCAGACGCTGTTCCCCGCGCTACTGAGCCGGTTCCCGACGCTGCGGCTGGCGGTTCCGATCGAGGCACTGCGAGGACGCGACGAGCTGCTCACCGGGGGCCTGATCGAGCTGCCTGTGACGTGGTGACGGTGCGGTGCCGGTACAGGTCACGAAGCAACGCGATTTCCGCGGCGTGGTGGATGATCTCCCGGTTGATGTGCAGCACCAACGCGGCCATCGGGTAATCGGCGAAGGCTCCCTCATCCGGGCCACACGGACGAGCCAGGCCGGCATCGCCGAGCGCGCGCACGCCGTCAGCCACGCCGCTCATACTGCAAAGGTAGCGCCCGATACCGACAGTTCTGGACAGCGCGGCAGCGGTCTAGGCCCTACGATTGTGTGCCATGTCCCTCGCTGCAACGCAAGCTGGTCTATTCGCCGCCGAACTCGAGGCCCGAGGGTTCCTGGCGGGTGTCGGGAAGTCCATCCTCATCGTGATTGTCATCTTGGTGGGCCTCGGAGCGTTGATCGGATTCTCCGTGGCCCGCAGAGCCGGTGGCCGCCGGTAGGACGGCTTCACCTCGTCCGGAGACCCCTATCCCACCCGCCCAATGAGGCGGGTGGAAACCCGGTGGGTGAGGAGAGGTCAGGTCCTCAACCTCGCCCACCGAGCTGCTCGAGTCGCCGACGAGCACCTAACTGTTCGAGAGTGACGGTCGATCGGTTCGCCAGCCGAGCGGATCTGGTCACTTCACCGGGAACGGCAAGGGATCAGCCACGGCCGGCGGCGGGGGCGATGTGGTCGTTGGCGAGGGCGTAGGCGACGGCGATGCCGACGGGGCATGCGAGCAGCGATACTGCGGAGCTGCCGCATCGAATTCAGCAGCACGCTGGCACGCGGTGGTGGAACCGTCGGCCTCCTCGACCGTCCAGCCCACCGGCGGCTCACCGCGGAGACCCGGCTGCCCCTGGGCGCCTTGACATTGCGCGGGTTCAGCCAGGCAAGGCGGGGACTTACCCGCCTCTCCCTGATCGCCCCGAGGCCCGCGCAATCTCTCGCTGTTCGCCGTGAGATATGCCTGCACGGCCTCATCGAGCTGTTGCGGTGCCGGTCCCACGGGCGGGGGAGGCAGCTTGGCCAGCTGGGCCGCGATCTCCTGCCGGATTTGCGCAGGAGTCGGCACCACGATGGTCTCAGCGGCGATCTTCGCGGCAACCTGCGCGGTGGAGGCCGCAGCGAGCACCTGGGAGTCCGGCGCGGTTCCCGGCGTAGGGATCGGGACCGTCGCCAAGCCGCGACGGGTGAGCTCAGCATTCGCCTGGACACCGAGATCGTGAGCGCCCTGCGCGAGCCGCCGGATGTCGGCCGCCGAGGTCTGCAGCTGGGCGGAGCGCGCCTCGTTGGCGTTCGTGTACGCCGAGAACTGCTCGGCGAGCAGGAACAGCGGGATGCCGACCAGCAGGGACGTGATCACCGCAGCCACTACTGCGCCGCGAAAGTACGCCCGTCCTTCGCGACGGATTTCGTTCCGCGCGACCTGCGGGGCGGCTTGCGCCGTCTGCGCGATCGAGTCCCTCAGTTCCTGCAGACCCTGGCTGAGCCCGTCAATGTTGGCCATGAGCACCTGCCATCTGCAGCACTTCCAGCCGCCCGACCCGATTCTGCAGGTCGGTAATCTCATGCTGGATCAACGCGACAGCCTCGTCGGCCCGTTGTGCGATCACGGCGGGTTCGGGGGATTCGGACCCCGCCCACCCTGATCTACGACGGTCAACGATGATTGGACCGACCAGGGCTGTGATCACGACTCCCACGAAGGAAAGCCCGGCAATGGTGATCGTCAGCCACGGCGGCCCTGAGCTCCCCGCCTCCACGCTAGCTCAGCCCCCACTGTTCGTCCGTGAGCTTTACCCCGCCGCCCAGAACCCAAAGTCACACACAAGACAGATTCTCATCAAGAACGCAGCGGGGCGGTCGCATAACCGGACATGCCTACGAGTGCAGTTCAGATACGGGTAGGTGCTATCCCGAAAATGAGGGTACGTGCCCGTTCTTCACTGCCTGGTGATTCGCTTCCCACGCACTAACCACGTTGAGTGGCAGCCGACCGCGGTCACTGACACTGTGGCCGTTCTGCTTGGCCCACTCACGGATCGCGCGGAGGGTATCCCGGTTGTAGCCGCTGCGTGAGGCACTATTACCGGCTCCCCGGCCAGCCGACCGGTCGGCACCACGAGTGCCAGGGCGACGCGCACTGGTCTTGCGAGCAGCCGCGACGTAACGGGACAGGTTGTCACGGAGCTTGGCGGCGTTGTCGTCCGCCAGGTCGATCTCGTACGTGACACCTTCGAGGGCGAACTCGACTGTCGTAATGTCCTCAGCTTCCTCACCAGTGAGGTCATCGATGAGTGTGACGATGGTCTTCTGAGCCACGGGTACGGATTCTCCTTGGAAGGAACGCGGCATAGGCACAACTGCCGTGTGGTGAACGCTGACCGCGATAAGATACACAACACATCCGTGATGCGAAAACGCGGCATGCCGAAAGTGCTCCCACCACCCGCACCGCGGCAGAAGAGCAGTTCAGGTGAGGCGGCGTAGGCGAGCAACCTCGGCAAGCATGACGCCAGCGGCGACTGAGGCGTTGAGCGACTCGACCGGACCCACCATCGGTATCGACACGATCGCATCGCAGGTTTCGCGGACCAGCCGGGACAGACCCCGTCCCTCCGAACCGAGAACAAGCACCAACGGTCCGGTGGCCAGCGAGAAACTATCGAATGGCATTGCGCCCCCAGCGTCCAGCCCGACAATCATCAGGCCGGCCGCGGCAAGGTTTTTGAGTGTGCGCACCAGATTGGTGACTCGGGCCACCGGAAGATGAGCCGCCGTGCCCGCCGAGGTTCGCCATGCCACTGCCGTCATCCCCGCAGAACGCCGCTGCGGCACCAGCAATCCATGCGAGCCGAACGCCGCGGCACTGCGGACCACGGCACCGAGGTTGCGTGGGTCGGTCACCCCGTCCAGCGCAACCAGCAGCGGCGGCGCACCGGACTCCTGCGCCCCGGCCAGCACATCCTCCGCAGTTGCGTACTCGTAGGGCGGCACGTGCAGCGCCACCCCCTGGTGCAGGGCGCCCCCGGCCAGCCGATCGAGGTCGGCCCGAGGCACTTCCAGCACGGACAGCCCGGCATCGGCGGCCAACCGGATGGACTCGCTGATCCGGTCGTCGAGATCCACCCCGATGGCGACGTGCAGTGCAGTGGCCGGCACCGCGGCGCGCAGGCATTCCAGTACCGGGTTGCGACCGAGCACGATCTCCCCCGGCTCGCTGCCACTGCGACGACGGGCCCGCGCCGCGGCCTGGCCCCGAACTTCGCCGTGCTGCACCGGGCGACGCTGCGTTGAACCCCGTTGGGCTGGATGACCAGGCCGCAGCTCGGCCGGCGGAGTAGCGCCCCGCCCGCGCAGCCCCTTGCGTTTCTGCCCGCCGGAGCCGACGACCGCACCCTTCTTCGTGCCCGGCTTACGCATTGCGCCCTTGCGCTCGGAATTACCAGCCATCAGCTCCCCTTGACCGTCCACACCGGACCATCGGGAGTGTCCTCGACGGCGATCCCGGCCGCCAGCAGATGATCACGCACCGCGTCAGCGGTCGCGTAATCACGGCGGTGGCGAGCCTCGGCACGGTCGGTGAGCAACTGGTCCACCAGGACAGCGAGCGCCGCTGATGTGGCGTCGGAGCCCGAGGTCGACCGCCACTGGTCGGCCAGCGGGTCCAGACCCAGCACACCGGTCATCGCGCGCACCGAGCCGGCGGCCGCCACCGCCGCACTGTGATCTCCCGCGTCCAAGGCTGTGTTGCCTTCACGCACGCATGCGTGGATTGCGGCCAACGCCGCCGGCGTGCCGAGATCGTCGTCCATTGCCGCGACGAACTCGGCGGACCACACGCTAGACTCCGGGACGCCGCAGCGCTCCCGGACCCGATGCACGAACGACTCGATCCGCTGGTAGGCGGACACCGCCTCATCCAGCGCACCGTCGGAGTACTCGATGGCAGAGCGGTAGTGCGCGCTGATCAGGTAGTAGCGCAGTTCCACCGCCCGGACCCGGCGCAGGGTGGCGGGGATGGACAAGGTGTTGCCCAGCGACTTGGACATCTTCTCACCGGAGAGGGTGACCCAGCCGTTGTGCAGCCAGTACCGGGCGAACTCATCACCGGCGGCCCGGGACTGGGCGCGTTCGTTCTCGTGGTGCGGGAAGATGAGATCGAGCCCGCCGCCGTGGATGTCGAACTCTGCGCCGAGATAATTGGTGGCCATCGCCGAGCACTCCAGGTGCCATCCGGGGCGACCGGGCCCCCACGGCGTCAGCCAGTACGGCTCGCCAGGCTTGGCGCCCTTCCACATAGTGAAGTCCCGGGGGTCGCGCTTACCCGACGCGGCGCTCTCACCCTGGGACATCTCGTCGAGACGCTGTCCTGACAGGCAGCCGTAGTCCTCGAGGGTGGCCACCGCGAAGTAGACATCGCCACCCGCAGCGTAGGCGTGCCCGCGGTCGATGAGCCGGGCCATCAGCGCGACCATCTCGGGCGTATGGCCGGTGGCGCGCGGGAGCACTGAGGGCGGCAGGCAACCCAGCGCGGTGTACGCATCCTCGAAGGCGCGTTCGTGGGTGTAGGCCCATTCCCACCAAGGCCGCCCAGCCTCAGTGGCCTTGGTGAGGATCTTGTCGTCGATGTCGGTGACGTTGCGCACGAATGTCACGTCGTGGCCGGTGGCCATCAGCCAGCGACGCAGCACGTCGTAGTTCAACGCTGAACGGACGTGGCCGATGTGCGGGACACCCTGCACCGTGGCACCACAGACGTAGATCGACGCCGTGCGGGGCCTCAGCGGGACGAACTCGCGCACGCTGCGCGTAGCGCTGTCGTAAAGGTGCAGGCTCACCCCGCCAATGGTAAGGGGATGATGGTGCGAGGGCCCCTCCCGGCGCCGAACGGCGCGTCGATCACCCAGGCGGCCGGGTGGCGGTGGCCAGTTCAGCCAGGTGGCCTCGCAGTGATCGGTACGCCACCGAACTAGGCCGGAGCTGCCTAGCTCGATCCGCAGGTAGTGCTCGATGCCTGCGGCCGCATAAAGCTGTGGTTTGAGTCACGCGCGCAGCAGCAATACGGTTGCGACCGCCGCGACGCCCTCGCCGCGGCCCGTCAGCCCGAGTCCGTCGGTGGTCGTCGCGCTGACCGACACCGGGGCGCCGACGACCTCGGACAGCGTGCGTTCCGCTTCCGCCCGTCGTGGACCCAGCCGAGGCCGGTTCCCGATCACCTGGATCGCGAGGTTGCCGACCTGCCAGCCGGCCGCGGTCAGCCGCCGGATCGTCTCGCCGAGCAGCTCCGCGCCGGTGGCACCCCTCCAGCGGGGATCCGAGGTGCCGAAGACGCTCCCGAGATCCCCGAGACCGGCCGCGGAGAGCAGTGCGTCGCAGGCGGCGTGCGCCGCGACGTCCCCGTCGGAATGGCCGGAGACCCCGGTCTCCTCCGGCCAGAACAACCCGGCCAGATGGCAGGGCCGCCCCGCTTCGAAGGGATGGACATCGGTGCCGATGCCGACGCGAAC
>DASYMC010000319.1:0-2946 GCA_036009255.1 Pseudonocardiaceae bacterium | reverse complement strand
GCCACCGACCTCGGAACCCGCAACGTGAAGTCGCCCAGGCAATGAGAGTAACCATCGGACGGGTCAGCCAGATCGAGAACGGTGAACTCCCCGGCATCGATGTCCTCGACCGCTACGTCACTGCTCTGGGAGGCCTCCTCGAAGTCGTCGCGAACTTCGGCGACGAACAGTTCAAGATCAGCTGAGCGTAGACATCGAGGAACGAAAATGCTTACCACATTGGAGATGGCGCGTGCCGAGTTCGGCTTCTACGCCGCCCATATCGCACTGTATAAGGGTGAAGTCGAACCTCTGCACGGACATACCTTCCAGGTCACCTTGCGCGTGTCCGGCGAGCCCAATACAAGTGGAATAGTTGCCGAGTTCAGCGAGATCAAGCCCGCCATGCGGGACGCCGTCGCGCCACTGCGACGCCGCACTCTGGTGCCGGGGCAGGCGCCTGAGCTGCAAATCACTCAGGACAACGACTCTCTGTCGATCACCTGTGGTCGCAAGCGGTACCTGTTGCCCGCCGAGGACGTGACGGTGCTGCCTCTGGTCAACACCACCCTTGAGGCACTGGCGGGCTACCTGCTCAGCCAAGTGCTGCCACAGCTGCCGAGAGCCGGACTGTTGGCTGCAGAACTTCAAATTTCCGAGCTTCCTGGCACCTCGGCCATTGCCCGTGCCGATCTCAGCTGAACTGGTGATCACCGAGGGGCACGTCGGAGTTTCCGAGCCTAGACCCACGAAAGCCCCGATAGGGAACAGCAGTATCGGGGCTTTCGCTGCTAACCGATTAACCGCCGCTAGCGGGCAATATGCTCACCGATGGTCCCAGCGGTGGCCATCGCTCATCAATCCCAGCAGTCGCCGTGACAGCGCCAGCCGCCGTGGTAGCGCCAGTCATCGCAGTAGTAGCCCCAGCCGTCCCCATAACAGCGCCAGTCGCCGTGGTGGCGCCAGCCATCGCAATCCCAGCAGTCCGCCGGGTGGCTGGAGCTGATTGCAGCCGCCTGCGGAGCCGGGTTGAGTGTGCTGGCCGACGCCGCGCCTACTCCGAGCGTCAGAGCGCTAGCGGCACAGAACGCTAGGACACTCCCGCGAAGTGCTGTCCGACCTAGGTGCATAGTGAATCCTCCTCGATCGAGAGACCATCTTCCCCGAGCCCCAGCGCGGGGTGGGGGGTTGCGCTAGAGCTCTCGATACGCTCTGTCGCTATCCCGCCTCGGAGCGTTACAAGGAAGTTAGGTCGTAGCACTGGCGGCGGCCCGGCCACCAACGAACCTGCACCCCTGCTGAATGCGGCTACCCCGCCGAGATCCTCTCCGGCCTGGACGCCATCCTCATCGTGGCTCCGTTGCGGGTGCACCTCGCCACGATGGTCGACCGCCACAACC
Source organism: Pseudonocardiaceae bacterium (assembly GCA_036009255.1). Classification (GTDB taxonomy): domain Bacteria; phylum Actinomycetota; class Actinomycetes; order Mycobacteriales; family Pseudonocardiaceae. The sequence continues at coordinate 1,567 of DASYMC010000319.1, read as the reverse complement.
GACGGGAAGGATCGGCATGCCCGGGGACAATGACGCCGACCGATTGGCCCTGTTCTGCAGCATCCCCCTGGCCGAGCGCATCGAGCGAGCGAGGCGCAGCTCATCGCCAAGGGCAGCGAGGCCGCCCACCGTCGCAGGGCAGACACGGCGGGCTTCGTGATCCCTATTGCCGGCGGCGTGGCGAGCTTTGCCGAAGAGGGCTCGCCGCTCAACAAGGTCGCAGGGCTGGGCTTCGGCGGCGTGCCCAGTGCGGCCGCTCTCGACGAGGTCGAGCGGTCCTTCACCGCCTGCGGCACCGCGGTGCAGATCGAGCTCGCCACCTCGTGGACCCCGCGATCGGCACGTACGAGTCGCGCCACCCGGAGTCGAGGTCCGGCCGACCGGCGATGACGAGTTCGACCCGTGGCTCGACGTCGTGGCAGATGGCTTCACCCACCCCGACACGCAAAGGGGTGCCTCGCACGAGGAGTTCCGCCGCGAGGTGATCGCGAGGGCCATGCGCGATCTCGCGGCGGCGGCCGGCGTCATGCGCTATGTCGCGCTGCGCGACGGGGTCATCGCCGGCGGCGCCAGCTTCCGCATGGCAAAGGGCGTCGCACAGCTCACCGGCGCGGCGACCGCGCCCGCGCACCGCCGCCGGGGTGCCCAAACCGCGCTGCTCTCGGCCCGGCTCGCCAACGCCGCAGCCGCCGGCTGCGACATCGCCGTCATCACCACGCAGCCGGGGTCCAAGTCTCAGCAGAACGCCCAACGTCCGGGGCTTCGATTTGCTCTATACCCGCGCCGTTCTGGTGAAGCAGTCCCGACCACGTGCAAGGTGACGAATTGGACCTCGGCGAGGCAGCTATCGGTTCGGCGCAGCGGCCCGCATGGTGGACCCTTCAGAGATCGACGTGCGGGAGTGCAGCTGCGCGGTGTGGCCGGGGGTGTGTCGGTGCTCGGCGAGCATCTCGCTGAGCACGCGGCGAACCGGTCCGGGCACTCCACGCGGGGCAGGTGCCCACAGTCCGGGGAACACCGACAACCGCCCTCTGGGCAGGCGGTGCACCGTGGCCTGAGCTTGGTAGGCGGGTAGCACGTAGTTACGGGCGCCCCAGACGACCAGGGTCGGCATCGTCAAGGTGTGGAGTCGGTCGAGCAGGATCTCGCGGTGTCCGTTGACGTCGAACAGAGCACGAACCATGGCGGTGGAGGCCTCGAGTTGACCCGCCGGCATCGCAGGGTGTGCTGCTCGGCGACGAACCCAGCGGGGCCCGCCAAGGTTGAGCGAACAGTATCGCGGCGGACATGGTGGTGCGCAGCAGCTCGCCGCCGGACAGGCGGGTGCGCAGGATCGCCAGCTCACCCAGCACCGGCAGGGCGGCCAGGGAAAACAAAACAAGGGGTTGACCTCACACTGAACCGATTGTCGGTGGGCCTCGAAGAGTAGGCATGACATCGTTGCGCTTGTCCCTCCCAGTGGCAGCCCGTCTTTGATCTGCTGTCGATGAATGTGGGGTTGACGACGGACCCTGGTACGTGTTCTTTCGCCTCATCTCGCCATTTTTTGTGGTGGGCAGGTCGTCCT
>DASYMC010000318.1:0-3480 GCA_036009255.1 Pseudonocardiaceae bacterium | reverse complement strand
GCGGCTCCTGGTTGAACATGGTCGAGATCTTCTTCGGGATCATCACCCGCCAGGCCATCCGCCGCGGCAGCTTCAGCAGCGTCAAAGACCTCATCGACACCATTCGCCGCTTCATCGACGGCTACAACGACCGCTGCCAGCCCTTCACCTGGACCAAAGACGCCGACACCATCCTCGCCAAAGCGAAACGATCACCCAAGACTAAAGACGAAGCTCTTACGTGACACTAGGCACCGTTACCCCTCATCTGAAGCCAATCCGTCACCGATCATCGGGACCAGACCAGACAATACCCCATCGGGTGATACGCGAGCATGTCTGGCGGTTGGGTATCTCGGGAGCGTGCCGTGCCTCTTGTTCAATGTTCAGATCTTCGCCGAGCTTCGGTGATGACACATTCGCACGAGGAGGATAGATGCCTGACACGCTGACTGGGAAATTGGTGTCTGATACAGAGTCCGTCACGGTCGTCCACTCGCCGGGTTCGGAGGGTGAGCACCTCCTGCAGAGGGCGTATGGCACCGCGGAGCGCGCCGGGCGCTTTTACCGCGATCAGATGTGCAATCGGTTGCTGCCGACGATGGTGGAGTTCGTAGGTCGGATGGAGATGGTGTTCGTAGGCACCGCGGACGGGCACGGTGAGTGCGACGCGACCGTACGGGCGGGACCCGCGGGTTTCGTGCGCGTGCTGGACGAGGGGCATCTGGCCTATCCGGAGTATCGCGGCAACGGTGTACTGGCCAGCCTGGGTAACATTAGCGAGAATCCCCACGTGGGGTTGCTGATGATTGATTTCGTTCGGGACCTGATTGGACTCCATGTTAACGGACGCGCCCAGATCGTTGAGGATGATGACCTACGCGCCGCGTACCCGAATCTCCCCGTCCCTGACGTGCCGGCTCGTCGGGCCGCGTTGTGGGTGGTGGTGGAGGTTGAAGAGGCCTACGTGCACTGCCGCAAACACCTTCCGCGGATGGAGCCGGTTCCGCACAACCGCGCGTGGGGCACCGACGACATACGTCACAAGGGCGGGGACTACTTCGGCGCTGCAGCGGCCGTAGAGGCGAGCAGGGCGCCGATAAGTCCGGCGCCGGGAAACGGCGAAGCAGAACCACCCACACACGAAGCAGAACCCACACACTAGCCGCGGCCACGCCGATCCTCACAATTATGTCAGGTAGTCGCGGAGCATCTCGGATCGGGAGGTGCGGCGTAGTTTGTCTATCATTTGGACTTCGATTTGCCGGATGCGTTCCCGGGTCACCCCGTAGAGGCGGCTGGTCTGATCGAGTGTGCGCGGGTGGCTATCGGTGAGCCGAATCGCAGGGGGAGAATGCGGGACTCCCGCTCGGGTAGCGTGGCCAGTACCTGCCGCAGCTGGGCGTGCAGCAGAGTGAGGGAGACGTTCACGGCGTCCACGGCCTGGGAGTCCTCGATGAAATCGCCGAGCCGGGAGTCGCCCTCGTCGCCGATAGTCTGATCCAACGAAATCGGTTCCCTGGCGTACTGCTGGATCTCCAGCACCTTTTCCGGGGTGATGTCCATGTCCCCGGCGAGCTCTTTAGAGCCGGGCTCCCGGCCCAGATCCTGAAGCAGCTCACGCTGGATGCGGCCCAACTTATTGATCATCTCGACTATGTGTTCCGGGATCCGGATGGTGTGAGTCTGATCAGCCGACAGTAGGCTCGTGATATGGAAGGTGATGCCCGCATCCGCGCCAGCCTGGAAGAGCACTGGCGGGCCTCTGAGCGCGGGGACATCGAAGCTGAGCACGCGATCTACTCGGCCGCCGCCGTCCTGGACTACCCGCAATCCGGCGAGAGGTTCCGCGGCAGGGACAAGATCCGGGCACAGCGCGGCAGTCATCCGGCGGATCGGCACTTCATCGTCCGCCGCATCCTCGGTACCGGGGATCTGTGGGTCAGCGAGTGCGTGATCACTTACGACGGCGTGCCCAACTACGCGGTTAGCATCATGCAGTACACCGAAGGACTCGTCACGCACGAAACCCAGTATTTCGCGGATGGCTTTGAGGCTCCTTCCTGGCGAGCGGAACTGGCGGAGCCGATCCCGGGTCAGTGAGAACGAGCCTGCGGCGGAGCGGAGGATGTCCCGTTCGTCGTTGAACTTCGGGGGCGGGTCCCGTTGTGATCAGGCTGCGATCTCGGGTTCATTGTGCCGGGTGGCACTGACATCTTCGGCGGTGACGTGGCGTTTGAGGGCGTGACGTAGTGCGGGCAGGTGGAGGTGGCCGTTGATGCGGCGGAATTGTTTGCCGGCCTCGGCCAGGCCGGCGGCGCACCAGCGCAGCGCCTTCTGGCCGTGTTGCCAGTGCTTGACGCCGCGGCAGTGGGTGCGAGCGATGGAGATAATCGATTCGATGTTGGTACTGCGCAGGGTGCGGGCCAGCGTCGGCGGCACGCCCAGGCGCAGCACGGTCAGCGTTTCGGCTGGGCCTCGGGTCGGGACGTCGGCCACCGGGACGAAGGTGCCGATGCCGCAGTCGGTGCAGGCGATTTCGAATCCTCGTTCGGCCCACTGCTGGTCGACTAGTGTTTCCAGAGCGCCCGCGCTCCGGTTGCTGACCTGCGAGGCATCCTGGTAGCGGCGCTCGCCGCGGTGTCCCCACTCGGCCACCAGCTGATCAGCTACCGCTCGGTTTATCGTCACGCCGTCGGCATGCAGGTTACGCAGTTGCCGACTCAGTTGCGCCGCCCGAGGCGTCGTCAATTCCACTACGGCCTCATACGTACCGGACTGGAGCAGCGTCGCGATGTCCCTGCTGGCTTGCAAGGCCGTGCCGATCTTGCCCTTGTCAGACAACCGGTGCTGGTTGACCACTTCAGACAGCACGACGTCCACGACCTCCACCAGCCGGGGCACGCGAACGTGGAAGTAGTAGTCCTGGCGGGCGTCGGTCGCGAGTTGGAGCGTGGTGCCGTGCCAGGTCGCGGCATCGTGGACCAGCACGGCGGTCGACGGGCGGCGGGGGAGCGCGTTGAACGTGTACCGTGCCAAAACTCGATGTACATGTGATGAGCTGGGGTTTCACTCGCTCCACGTGAGCGTGACATGATCGTGAGCTGTGCTGTTCCGACTGCTGTATCTGATCTCTGTCACGGTGTTCGGCTGGCTTGGGTTGCTCGCCCGCAGCACCGCCACCAAGGACATCGAGATTCTGATCCTGCGCCACGAAGTCACGGTGCTGCGCCGTCAGCTCAGACCTCGCCTGTCCTGGCCGGACCGAGCACTCCTGTCCGCCCTGACCCACCGACTCCCTCGCCAACTGCATCGGAATCGGATCGTCACACCCGACACCCTGCTGGCCTGACACCGCCGTCTGATCGCCAAGAAGTGGACCTACCCCAACCAGCCCGGCCGTCCTCCCATCAGTAAGGAGGTCCGTGACCTGGTGCTGCGCGTAGCGGGGGAAAATCCGGCCTGGGGCCACCGCCGCATCCAAGGCGAACTCGCTGGATT
>DASYMC010000317.1:0-6291 GCA_036009255.1 Pseudonocardiaceae bacterium | reverse complement strand
GACGATGGCGGCCAGGATGACCAGCGGACCGACGAGACCGAGGTTGAGCACCCAGTAGGAGACGAAGTCCGGGTACGACGCGAGGTTCTGGAAGCTGAAGTTGTCTACGAGATAGCCCGTGTGGAAGGTGAGCGAGCTCTTCGTTCCGAGACCGCCGCTGAGCCAGATGATCTGCGGGAGCGCGAACACACCGGCGGTGGCGAAGAACGGCAGCGACTCGCGGACGGGTCCTAGCAACACGAGACCGCCGAGCAGCAGCAGGAGCGCCACCTCGCGGATCCCGTCGCTCTGTACGAACGCGCCCGCGACAAACAGGCTCACCGACACGAAGACCAGGACCGCGCTGGGCACGGTTACCTTGCGAAGGTGTCCACTGTAGACGTAGCAGAGCACGCAGAAGAAGACGATGGACGCCACGAACAGGATCCCATTGAGCCAGAAGGCTGCTCCGGAGAGCACGCCGAGGGTCACCGCGCGCTCCTTGGGCAGGGGCTGGCGGCGGCTCTCGTCGGCATAGGTGTCCGGGAGATCTCCGGCGATACCGCCTGGCCCGCGAAGATGTCGCAGGAGGGCATAGCCGACGAACAGGACCAGGGCCATCGACACGATGAGGTGGGTTTGGGTGAGGTAGGGATTCAGCGTCCAGAAGATCGATATCCGCTCGCCATTCTGGTACGGGGCGATCGCCAAGTACTTGTCGTGGTTCCACCAGTTGTGGGGCTTTAGCGCCTCGAGCACCGAGGGGTACTTGGCGAAGTAGCGGAGGAAGGCGAGCGAGCCGTTGGTGGCGAACAGGATCGCGGCGATGACGCCGATGGAGACGCGTCGCCAGAGGTAGTAGGCGAACTCGAAGACGAGCACCATGATCGCGGTGAACCCCAGCGCCCCCGGCAGGTTGAACGCCCATTCGATCGGCAGTCCCATGCGCTCCAGCGCACCGGCGTAGAAGTCGAACCCGAAGTGGTAGCGGATCGTCTCTCCGCTGAAGATCGGGAGCACCGGCGGGAAGTTGTCGCCTTCGGAGAATGACCGCGCGATGCCGATGTGGAGTGCGGTGTCACCCCACGTGTTGAGCGAGACCGTGAGCGGGTCACCGGACAGGCGCTGGAGCATCACCCAACCCGACAGCGCCAGGGCGGCACCGACGCCGAGCATCGCGAGCGGTTGGATGCGGAACGCGTCAGGCCGGAGCTCGCGCCAGCCCAGGCCGATGATCACCGCGTTGACTGCCATGGCGACGAAGGCGCCGTAGAAGGTGGCGTCGCTGCGGCCGAGGCTGTGGAGCAGCCATCCCGCGCCGAAGTTCACCCAACCGGTGAGCGTGATGCTGACCACGAAGGCCGCGACGAGTCGCACGAGGACGGGGAACTCGCGGACGACGCGTTGAACGATGACCAGCGCCGCCAGGAACGACAGCAGAAGGTACGGGATCGCCAGCATCGTGTGGTCAATCTTTCGGGTCGAGAGCGATGGGGTGCGTGATGGTAAGGCCGCCTGGATGGCAGCCGGCGCCGCCGCGGCGGCCATTCCAGTGGTTCAGGCGTACTTTTTCTTTCTCAGGTAGCGCACCTTTGACTTCGGAGTTTCACCCGCGGTGGAGCAGAAGACTCCCTCCCGGAGGTGAACAGAAGAGGCCCGTCAAGCCACGAGAAGATTGCGATAAACCCTACAAAGGACAGCTACGACGAGCGGCGGCGCGCTGGTGGTAACACTTCACTACAGGGGCCGATTAGACGGCACCGGGGGAGACTACGGACGCAAAGGAGTACTCGTGCCATCATCCCGTCGCCCTGTCGGTGTTGTCGCCTTGCTGGCGCTCGGTCTGGCCCTAGGTGGATGCGGCTCCGCCGCCGTCACGGCGAAGCCGGCCACCCCCAAGGGCTCTGACCCGGTGGCTTGGACCGGTGCCTTCTGCGGAGGTCTCGGAGATGTGATCGCCGCCGTGTCCGCGATCGCGAAGTCGCCGCCGACTCCGCAGGGCCAGAAGGATGGGCTGCTTGCGTTCGCTGATTCTGCTCAGCAGGCGTTCAGTAACACCGCCCACAAGCTCACACAGCTCGGGCCGCCGGCGATCACCGACGGAAAACAGGTCCAGGACACCGCAGTGGGCTTCTTCACCACCGCGGCCGGAACGATCGGAGACCAGCGTACGAAGCTCGTTGCACTGGACCCGAAAGACCCCGACTTCACGCAGAAGGCCAGCCACCTCGGCGGCCCCGATCTCGGTGCGGCCACCAGTACCCAGCTGCAGGGGCTGACCAGCAACAAAGAGCTGGCGCCGGCATTCGGTGCGGCACCAGAGTGCCAGCGATTGAGTGCTAGCGCAGGTCACTGATCGAGACATCAAATGTTGCTTACACCGCCAGGAAGCCGGGTTGACCGGTATGTCAATAATCTGAGCAACTGGTATAGATGCTATGGGTACGCCATGTCAATTGACTTCGCAGCTGGGTGAATGACGAACTTCACCGGTCGTCGCGTGTCTCGACCGATCACAATGTTGGCACGGTGGTCAATCACAGCGAATAGCCGTCTCTCGTGGGGTTTGTAGTAATCCCACTGTCGGCCGCTGGACCTCCCTTGTTCACCTTTGGAAGGCAGCGTCTCAGCAGGGCAGCGGCGAGTGGATGAGTAGCCGGCGCGGCGTCGGCGACCGCGGCCGCCGCTAGTGGGTTGATCGTCTCGCATCCCCGCACCGCCCACTACGTCAACGGCCGCTTCAGCTGACCGCATGGCACGCAGCATCGAGAGGACGGCATGACCCATCGGGACCCTCAAGACCACCTGGACAGGCTGCGACGGTGCGTCCACGGGCGCAGCACGCGCGTCATCGTGGCTGTGTTCGGCTTGCTGCTGGCCATCGGAGTGCCGGCTACGGTCTTGGGCACCTCAGCGCCCACCGTCGATGCGCATACCGTTCGCTCTCCAGACAACCCGGCCGGACTCGGCATCACCGGTGCGTTGTCTGGCGACCCGCTGCCCACCGACACCATCCCCACCGCGGCACTAAGCGTGGCGCCGAGCGTGCCGGGCGCTTCTGTCGGCGGCGGCCCATCTGGGATCTGGATCCGACCGAATCTGCCGGACGGGCCGCTGGGGATTCCAGGCGCCGTGCTCGACGCTTACCAAGTCGCCCAGCGGACCTTGGCCAACACCCAGCCAGGCTGCCACCTGCCCTGGTCGATACTCGCCGGGATCGGACGTATCGAATCCGACCACGCCAGCGACGGGAGAGTGGACGCCTACGGCAACACCTTGGGACTGATCCTGGGTCCGCGGTTGGATGGCTCACCAGGCATGGCCGCCATCACCGACACCGACCACGGTCGGCTGGACGGGGACCTGGTCTGGGACCGCGCGGTGGGCCCCATGCAGTTCATCCCTTCCAGCTGGACGGCCTACGGTGTCGATGGCAACGGCGACGGAGTGGCTAACCCAAATAACATCTACGACGCCACCATCGCCACCGGGCGCTATCTGTGCTCTGGAGGCACCGATCTCTCGATCCCGGTTCAACAGCAAGCAGCGGTCTTCCGATACAACCACTCAGCGACATACGTTGCCATCGTGCTGGGTTGGGCACAGGCCTACCTAACCGGCGTCATATCCACGCCTTCCGCGTCGGGACCGGTCCCACCGGGTATCAACGGCAACGGTGGCGTATCAAGCGGGTCAGACGTCGCGTTGCTGGCAGCAGCCCGACCGGCTGTGGTAGCCGGCCTCATGCCAGCGGTGGCCACGTCCTCTGCGATGTCATCGAATGGGACGCCGACACCGCCGACGACCACAGCGCCATCTCCAGTCACGACGTCACCTGCACCGACGACGCCTGCACCGACGACGCCGCCCGCGACCACGACGCTCTCGACGCCACCGACCACGACCGAACCGCCCGCGACCACAGCGCTCCCGGATGTGACAACGAGTCCGTCACCACCGGTGCTCACGACAACGTCCACCGAGCCGACACCAAGCCCACCGCCTCCTTTGCCGACGACCGAAATACCACCACCGAGTGTGCCGCCGGCGGGACCGTGAGTAGCCATTCTCATATGACGACCTTACGGGTCACCGCGGCGTCGGCCGCTGAGATGAAACGCTGTCCTCAGTCGACTTTGCCGTATTCCTTCTGTGGGTTCTTGGACATCCTCTGTTCATCGTCACGGGGCAGCATCCCCCGGGAAAATACTGGGCTTTGGCCGGAGGCGTCATAGCTATGGTTCGGTTGCACCTGGTTTCGGTTACGCGAATGAGGCGCCTGATATCGGGGACCGTGGTGATCGCTGTGGCAGCCGGCTCGACGTTGCTGTCGGTTGGGGCTGCCAACGCTGCGCCACCGGCAGCCACGGCCATCACCCTGGATGTGATAGCTCCCGCTGGCCCTTCCGGAGTCGCCCCCGGCACGGTGGAGATTCTCAGGGCAACGGTTTTCCCGTCGGTGGCAGGCAGCGTGCAGTTCGAGGACAGCGGCGCTGACATCGGTACCCCGGTGATCGTGTCGGGCGGTGTGGCGTCGTCGACGACGACGTTGTCGCCGGCGACTCATTGGCTGGCCGCAGTGTTCACCTCGACCGACCCGGCCTTTACCAGATCGACGTCGCCGACGGTGCGTTATGTGGTCGCCGCTCCCACCGGGGTGACAGCTACGACGACCGCGCTCAGCGTCTTTCCAAGCGGCGCATCCCGAGGTATGTCGGTGGTCCTCCTAGCGAACGTGGCGCCTCGCGGTGCGGCCGGAACCATCCAGTTCTTCGAAGGAACCACCACGTTGGGCGCCCCGGTACCAGCCAGCTCTGGTTTCGCCCTCCTGATAACGACACTGCCGCAGGGGATTCACTCGCTGGCCGCGGTGTTCACCCCCGCCAACCCGGCAATCTTTGTCCCGTCCACATCGCCCCCGGTGTAGCGGGCCGATGACTGCGGTACTCCATCTCCGCGTGCGCACTTGTAAGTTCCTGACCCGACAGCCCCCTGCCGAATGGCCATTACTTCCTAGCTAGGATGCCTGCTCCCAACCGAGCAAGGCGCGGTGGCAACACGCAGCGGACCCACGAAAAAACCGTCCCACCCACCGGACGATGACGAATATCCAGATCTTGCTAGACACCTTCGGTTGGCGACCGCAGTTAGCCTGCTAGTGGCTGGTGTCAATAATCTTGTCGGTCCGCGTTTAGGAACCCGAATCCGCAGGCAGCGTTAGTTTTCCGGCCAGTGCTGGTGCGAAGCTAACGGTGTGCGCTGGTCTCGCACCGCCGACTGTTGTTCGCTCTTTCTTAACTGCGTCTACCTTTTCTTAACCGTACCCAGGGTAGGGGTCTACATGTTGCGGAGTAGTCATGCCAGAACGTGTCGAACGGAAAGTGCAGAAACCGTGACGCAAATCAGTCAAACGCTAGGCTATTCGGATGGTATTGCGTCGCTGCGGTTACATGGCGGCACGGCACGCGATATCCATCCTGACAGGCTCAACCACCCGCTCTAGTGGTTTCCAATGGGCGAAGCCGACTGAGTACGGATTCGTGATCAATGTGGAACCTGAGCCTGCGAATCGATCTTACGCGTCCCAATGTGGTCACGTGGATCACAACTACGGAGGTATTCATGGATCGCAACATCACGCGGCGGCTTGGCGTCTTCGCCTCCTCGGCCGTCTTGGCTACCGGTTTGGTGTTGGCCGCCGGAGGCACCGCCTTCGCCGCCGGTAGTGGTGCTCCTGGTGGCGCTGGTGGCCCCGGCGGCCCGTGCTTTTCCACTGGGTGCGCTGCAGGCCACGGAGCCGTCGGTGGCCACGGTGGCATCGGCGGCCCCGGCGGTTTCAATATCTTCAACAATGGCGGCTTGGGCGGCGCCGGCGGAGCAGGTGGCCTCGCCGGAAGCGGCGGCGACTGCATCAACTTGTTCATCAATCCGTTTAACCCAGGAGGATGTACCGCCGGCAACGGCGCCAAGGGCGGCGCCGGCGGAGCCGGTGGCGCCGGCGGGCTGTCCGTTTTCGGTAACGGCGGCAACGGCGCCAAGGGCGGAGTTGGCGGCGGCGGCGGAAACGGCGGCAGCTGCATCGACTTGTCACTTAGTGGGTCGTGCACTGCTGGCAACGGCGCAGCCGGCGGGGCTGGCGGGTCCGGCGGAGCCGGTGGGTTGTCCGTTTTCGGTAACGGCGGCAACGGTGGTGCCGGCGGTAACGGCGGCAACGGTGGTGCCGGCGGCAACGACTTCTAACAGGCACGTCTGGACTGAGGAAGAAGGAAGCGTGTTGAGGTTGGGTCGGGACGCGGACCCATCCCCAACACG
>DASYMC010000316.1:0-15782 GCA_036009255.1 Pseudonocardiaceae bacterium | reverse complement strand
GGGGATGCGCGCAAGCCGCGGATCCAGCAGCGGCTGCCGCCCCCGCTGCACGGTGCGCACCTCCCACCAGCAGAACACCGCCAGCAGCAGCGCAGCCACCCCCCACAACCACCACAGCCGGTTCAGGCCGCCGCTGCCTGTGTCGACCAGGGGTATCAGCAGGCTGAGCACGGCACCGCCGAGTAGCAGCGAACCGAGCAAGTCCAGGTGCGTAGCGCGCCAACCGGCACCGGTCGTGGCTGGTACGAACCGGATCGCCAGGATCAGCGCGACGAGGCCGATCGGCACGTTGACGTAGAACACCCAGCGCCAGTCGTCGGGGCCACGGGTCAGGGCCAGGATCAGCCCGCCGATCACCGGGCCGGCCGCGGTGGCCAACCCGACCGTCGAGCCGAGGATCCCGAAGGCACGGCCGCGCTCGGCGCCCCGGAACAGCTCCTGGATCAGCCCCGAGTTCTGTGGGATGAGCATGCCGCCGGCCACGCCTTGGAGCAGCCGGGCGGCGATCAGCAGCCCCATGTTCGGCGCGGCACCGGTCAGTGCACTGGTCACCACGAATGCCGCCAGAGCGATCAGAAACATGCGGCGCCGCCCGAGGGAATCGCCAAGCCGGCCCGCCGGCACCAAGGTCAGCCCCAAGGCCAATGCGTAACCGGACACCACCCACTGCGCGGTCGCCGCCGGCACGGCCAGCCCGCGCTCGATGGAGGGCAGCGCGACGTTGACGATGCTCACATCGAGCAAGGCCATAAACGCCGCGAACTGGGTTACCGCCAACGCCCGCCAACGCCGCGGATCGGCCACCTCCCGCCGGAAAAACGCTGGCCCAACCGGTCCCCCGGTGCGAGCGTCCGCGGCAACCGAGTCCGAGTCAACCAATTCCCCTTGGAGGTGGCTCATCGTGCGGGTCCTTCCGTCGGGTCGGACGGGCGGGTACCGAATTACGCGGCCGGTGGGACGCCCTACCCCCACGACGCCACTATCACGCCCAGGCCTGCGTGCGTCTTCGCAGCCAGCGCCCAACCCGCCTACCCACCAGCAGGGGTCGGTCGGGCGCCGGCGATGGCAGTCCGAAGTCGTGGCATGCCCGGTCTAGCTGGAGCTCGACAGCTCTCCGAAATCGACTGGCATTGCACGCCTGGCGGCATCGCGTTTGACAGTTTCCGCACCTGGAATGCCGCCCAAATTGGGGGTTAGCCGGAATCGGAGACGGCGGCTGGCAGTGATGCCCGCAGAAGCTGCGCCACCCGATGATTACTACGCAACCACAGTCGTGACGGGAGCGGCAGACCCGCGGACCTCGCGCTCGACGATAACGACATTGCCACGATCGAGGGTGCTGGATAACCGCCGTGGGAGATGGCTGACGTCTGGTTCGGACCTGGTGTAGGCCATCTCTCACTTGGGGGAATGCCGGAAAGGCCGGAACGACAGAGAACGCTGAGGTGTTCAGCATGACAACGTCTACACCTGAGTCACCCGCACCGGTTGACCACGTGCCCACCGAGGGTATAGCGCCGGATGCGCCGCGGCGGCGCGGTTTCACACGGCCCACGCGTATTGCTGTGGTGGTGATCCTGATTGTGGCGGTGATCGCTGGCGCCGGTTTCGGGATTAGTTATTTTGTGAACGCTAGTCGCTATGTCAGCACTGACAATGCGCAGATCGACGGCGATAAGATCATGATTAATGCTCCGACCAGCGGTTGGGTCGAGGAGTGGCGCATCGAACAAGGCAGCGCGGTGCGACAAAACCAGGTCGTTGGCCGCATCAAGATTCTCAATGCGTTTGCGCAACCGCTGATGAGCATTCACGCGCCCACTGCGGGCACGGTCGCGGTGGACAACGGTGTGGTGGGTACATATGTGACCACCGGCACCCAGCTTGCCGTGGCCTACAACTTGGACCGGACGTATGTCACCGCCCGCGTCGATGACACCGCTATCCGGTCCGTCCGGGTGGGTCAGGCCGTGGACATCGACGTTGATGCCTATCCTGATGCCCGGATCACCGGCCATGTCCGGACCATCCAAGCCGGCGCGGCGGCGGATTTCTCCTTGTTTCCCCAGTCCAACGCCCAGGGCACCGGCACCTTCCAGAAGGTCACCCAGGTCATCCCGGTCAAGATCATCTTTGATGACGTGAGTGCGCTGACCGGGATCGATCTCGTTCCGGGTATGAACGTGACCGTCCACATTCACAAACAGCTCTCCACGGCGCCCTAACCGGTGATGGCCATGACGGACCTCGCCACGCCAGCAGCCGCCGGCACCGGGCGCCTGGCAGCGGATCCCGGCTTAGCTCCCACCGTCCCGGTTGCTGCACCGCGATGGGTGGTGCCGCTGGTGGTGCTGATCGCCGGCAGTTTCATGTCGGTGCTGGATACCAGCATCGTCAATGTCGCCATCTCCCGGATCCAAAACGAGTTCGGCGCGACCACCGATCAGGTCCAGTGGGTGGTCAATGGCTACACCCTTACTCTCGGCGTGGTGGTTCCGCTGAGCGGCTGGCTCAGCGCCCGGTTCGGACTGAGCCGCCTGTACATCGTCTCGCTGCTGGGGTTTGCAGCCGGCTCGGCGCTGTGCGGGCTGGCCGGGAGCTTGAACACCCTGGTTGCCTTCCGGATCGTGCAGGCCATCGCGGGGGGCATCCTGCCGGTGATCACCCTGTCGATCCTCTACCGGATCGTGCCGCCCAAAAAGATCGGCACCGCCATGGGCCTGTATGGCCTCGGGGTCATCTTCGCCCCAGGCATCGGGCCCAGCCTGGGCGGCTACCTGGTCGAGTACGTCAACTGGCGGCTGATCTTCTACATCAACGTGCCGATCGGGATTCTGGGGGCCATCGCCGCAGTGATGGTGCTGCCCCACCTGCCCAGGGGACGCGCGGGGCGCTTTGATGTGCTCGGGTTCCTCACCATAGCCACCGGGTTGTTCACCCTGCTGCTGGCCCTGACGGAGGGACAGACCTGGGGATGGAGCTCCTATAAGATCTTGATCCTGTTCACCGTGAGCGTGCTGAGCCTGGCCCTGTTCGTGGTGATCGAACGGGACGTCCCCGAGCCACTGATGGACCTGCGTGTGTTCCGTTCCTGGCCGTTCACCAACTCGCTGCTGCTGATCTCGATACTGTCCATCGGATTATTCGCCGTGCTGTTCTACATCCCGCTGCTCCTCCAGCAAGCCATGATGCTGCCACCATTCCCGGCCGGCCTCATCCTGCTGCCCCAAGCCCTGGTGATGGCCGCGCTCATGCCGATCGCCGGACGCCTCTATGACCGCATCGGTCCACGCTGGCTAGCGGTGAGCGGGCTGCTCATCGTGGCGCTGGGCACCTACCAGATGCGCCACATCACCCTGGACACCTCCCGCGAACACATCATCTGGCTGCTGGCCTTCCGCGCAGTGGGACTTGGCCTGTGCATGATGCCGATCTTCACCGCCGGTATCTCCAGCGTGCCGCTCGCGCTGGTCAATCAAGCCAGCGCGTTCAACAACGTCGTCCGGCAGACCTCCGCAGCTCTGGGCGTGGCCGCATTCACCGCATTGGTCACCCGCCAGCAAGCCCAGCAACTAACCGACCGCGCCGCCCTGCTGCCCACCACCACCCCCCTCCCGCACCTAGGCGCGCCCGCAATCCCCGACTGGCTCAGCGTCTACGCCCTCTACCAACAAACCCAGCTACGCACCTTCGCCGATGCCATCGATCTGCTCTTCATCATCATCGCCATCCTCACCACCGCCGGAACGATCCTCGCGCTGTTCTTACCCTCCACACGCACACCCACCACAAGCGCCGGCCCGAACACCGAAGCACTGATCGGATAAGGCCCAGCTATTGACCCCCTGCGATGCTCGACGCCACCATTCAGACACGGCCAGCGCCCACCGCATCCGATACAAGGCACAGCCCGTGCCTTCACTGCCGCGGGTGGTCATAGCCAGCCGGAGGCCACCATGTATCGACGGATCCTCTCAGCGATCGATTCCACGCCCCACGCGCAAACCGTCATCGCACACACCCAATACCTCGCTCAGCTAACCCCAGCCAGCGTGCACATACTGCACGTGCACTCCCTGCGGACCGTCCATGCCGGCCTGCCCATCATCGCCGCCGCAGCAGCCGGTGTCGCCATAGCCGCCATGCCGCCCGCAGACCTCACGATGGGCCCCCACCAGCTGGTGAACCGCGCCATCGCCCAACTCAGCGCAGCAGGCCTCACCACCACCGGCGAAATACTCGACGCCCGTGAGGAGCGCGCAGCAGAACTCATCATCCAGCGCGCCAAAGACCTCGCAATCCAGCTCATCATCGTGGGAGCCCAACACCGCAAGCGACTGCTCATGCCCCTACGAGCCACAGTCACCGACCGGGTATGCCACCGGCCATGCTGCCCGGTCCTGGTCGTGCCCTAATCCAAAGACCGACTCACTACCCACAGACCTAACCGGCGATGACGACCTCGAGTCGACGCGGTCCGTGCACGCCGACGATGCGCACCATCTCGATGTCCACGGTTGCCGAGGGACCCGAGATGAAGGTGAGCGGCCGCAGCGGATCGAGCGTGGCGATCGCCTCGGGGACGGAGCCGACGATCTGGTCGCTGCGCACGACGCAGAGGTGGTAGTCGGGGACGAGCGAGAGGGCTCGGCGGCCCATGCCGGCACTGCCATCGAGCACGATCGTCCCCGTCTGCGCGATCGCCACCGCGCAGGTGGTCACCACGGCGTCAGCGCCATCGAGCGTGTGCGGGTCCAGCGGGGGGGTGTCGTGCAGTGGTTCAAGGCCCGCCAGCCAGGCCTGCGGTATGCCGTCTGGCGCCACGACCCGGCGCGCGTGACGCTCACGAAGTGTCTCACCGATCGCGTGATCCAACTCGCTTTCTGGGATTCGTCGCGTCTGCGCCTGGTAGTGGTGCAGGCGGGAGAGGAACGTCTCGATCCCGTCGTCGGTGCGGGTGCGATATGCGCGCGGCAGGTTCGGGGCCGGTGCGGGTGCCGGCGCGATCGCCTCCCGGACGCGGGCGAGCACCTCGTCCCGGGCACTCATGGCCGGCCTTGCTGCTTGTCGTCTGCTGAGCGGGTGACCCACCAGTCGCGAAACGTCTGGCGCGGCGGCTGGGGTAGATCGCGCGCGGCGGTCCAGCGAGACAACGGTGGCGGGGCGGCGTGCCGGAACAAGCGGATCAGCCGCGTGAGTCGCAACGCCAGTGTCCAGCGACGGCGACCCTTCATCGCGGAACCGGCGGCGGCGAACACCGCGTCTGACGGCGAGGGCCGCTCAGCGTTGACAACGTCGTGACGGAGCTTGACGAGCACCGAGGGAATGTCGATCTTGACCGGGCAGACCTCGTAGCAGTAGCCGCATAGCGAGGAGGCGAACGGCAGCGTGGCGGCGTGCTCAACCCGACCAGTTGCGGGGTGAGGATCGCACCAATCGGCCCGGGGTACGTGCCGCCGTAGGCGTGCCCGCCGGTGCGCTCGTACACCGGGCAGACGTTCAAGCACGCACTGCAGCGGATGCAGCGCAGCGCCTGGCGCCCGATCTCGTCGCGCAGCACGTTGGTGCGGCCGTTGTCGAGCAGCACGATGTGCACCTGCTGCGGGCCATCGCCAGGGGTGACCCCGGTCCAGACTGAGTTGTACGGGTTCATCCGCTCGCCCGTCGACGAGCGTGGCAGCAGCTGGAGGAAGGCCTCCAGATCGCGGAAGCGCGGAAGGAGCTTCTCGATCCCGACCACCGAGATGAGTGTCTGCGGCAGCGTCAGGCACATGCGGCCGTTGCCTTCGGATTCGGCTACCAGCAGCGAACCGGTCTCGGCGATCGCGAAGTTGGCGCCGCTGATCGCAACCTTGGCTTGGAAGAACTTGCGCCGCAGGTGCCGGCGAGCGGCGTCGGCCAGCGCGTGCGGATCGTCGGACAGATCGGCCGGTGCGTCGCTCATCTCCTTCAGGAAGATCTCGCGGATCTCGGCGCGGTTTTTGTGAATCGCCGGGACGACGATGTGGCTTGGCCGGTCGTGGCCCAGCTGCACGATCAGCTCGGCGAGGTCGGTCTCGTAGGCGCTGATGCCCCGGTTGGCCAGTGCCGCGACCAGCCCGATCTCCTGGGTCACCATCGACTTGACCTTGATCACGTCGCGTTCGCCGGTCGCCGCCACGAGCGAGCAGACGATGGAGTTGGCCTCGTCGGCGTCGCGGGCCCAGTGGACTTGAGCGCCGCGCTGGGTCGCGGCCTGCTCGAACTGCTCAAGGTAGCGATCGAGGTGTGCCAGCACCTCGTCCTTGATCGCCGCACCCGCGGCGCGCAGTTGCTGCCAGTCCGGCAGCTCCTCCACCATCGTCGCGCGCCGCTGGCGGATCGTGGTGGTCGCATTGCGGATGTTGCGGCGAAGTTGTGCATCGTTCACCGCCCGCTTGGCGTTCGCCGGGAACGGCGGGTTGTCGACCCAGATCGTCTCACCCGCGCTCATCGTGGTGGCTCCGCGGTCACGGCAGGCGGCTGGCCGGTCTGGTACTCGGTCTCGGTGCTGGCGAGGATCTCTGCCAGGTGCAGGGTGCGTACTCCGGCCCGGATGCGTTCCAGACCCCCGCCGATGTGCATCAGACAGGAGCGATCACCGGCGCACAACACCTCCGCGCCGGTGTCGATCACTGCTTCCATCTTGTCCGCGAGCATCGCCGCGGACACGTCCGGGTTCTTGATTGAGAACGTGCCGCCGAACCCGCAGCATTCATCCCAGCGCGGCAGCTCGACCAGATCAATGCCGCGCACATTGCGTAGCAGCCGCAGCGGCCGGTCGCCGACCTCCAGCATCCTCATCGAGTGACAGGTGGGGTGGTAGGTCACCCGGTGCGGGAAGTACGCACCAACGTCGTCGGTGCCCAAGACGTCGGTCAGGAACTGAGACAGTTCGAAGGTCTTGGCCGCCACCGCCTCCGCCCGCAGGGCCAGCGCGTCATCCCCCGCCGAGCGCGCGATCATCGGATGCTGGTGGTGGATGCTGCCTGCGCACGAGCCCGAGGGAACCACCACCGCCTCGTAGCCGCAGAACACGTCCACATACCGGCGCACGAGATCGACCTCGAAGTAGCCACTGTTGGCGTGCAGCTGGCCGCAACACGTCTGCTCGAGCGGGAAGTCCACCGGCTGGCCCAGGCGCTCCAGCACCCGTACCGTCGCCCGGCCGGCGTCCGGGAACAGCGCGTCGACCAGGCAGGTCGTGAACAATGCAACCCGCATCGATCCTCCACCGTCTATCGATCACTCGTCGCGCCCGGTGAGCACGATTCTCGTCGCGGCCAGAGCGAAACCCTTCCGGAATACCTTTCCTCGCTGTCGTCATCAGCCGCTCCTCATCCGTCGGACGGCAGCGTCACGCATGTGCGACCGTTGCCCTCCGGGTCGGTCGCCGGACTGGTGGCGGTGCACGACCTCATGATCCCTGTTACCGGTCGTGTTGTCTTCACGGCGAGCGGCGAACCCGGCTACCCGCTAACCGGAATCCCGCGGGATGTTGCGCACGTCGACGCGGTGCGGGTCGTGACCACTACGATCAGCGCGGCAGCGGTGGCTGAATAGCCGATCTGCTGATGGATAACCGGAATGGCGAGAATGAACAAGAGGCAAGTTGCATATCGGCTTGCCGCCGGCGCAACAAGAGCGCCGCGCTATCGATCATCTCTCATCGAGGCGTAGTCACAAATTCCCGGTAGCCGGTAATGACAATGGGCGCTGACCGTGCAGACACCAACCACTGCAGCGCGAAGCCTTGATGGTGATGGCTTGCCGTGCTGTATCACACGAGGCCGGGACGCTACGGAGGGCGACATGACGCAACGGTCAACGGAGGAGCGTTCCGCTGGGTGGGAACATGAGGACCAGCACCCCTCGTTTCCGCACGACGCCGAACGGTTTGCTGTGGGGCTTGAAGATGACCGTAAATTGCACAGAGCATCGCTCATCGCCGGTGTGCTGTCGGAAGCGGCCCTGATTGGCATGCTCATTACTTCACTTCAGGAGCCCGGCCAGGCAGCGCGTGTCGTGCTGGTATTACTCGTGGTTGGGCTTGGCTTGGCAATGGGCGTCCACATGGCGCGCTTTCGCGCCAAGCGCGCACTCCCTACCGGGAAACGACACGCGTCGAGGATTCCTGCGTCGAGCCGGCAGCCCGGTATTCCAGCCAGCCGGTAGGAAAGATGCCCGCAGACTGGGAAGACCCACCATCGTCAAAGCGCCACCCTGACATAAGGCCGCCCATCCGGCAGCGGGAAGCGGCAAACCGCTAAGGAGCACGACATGCCCCGGGCAACCCAGGTAGTTCCCCAGGTCCCTATGGCGAATAGCACCGTTCGCAGGCCACGAGCCGGGCCGAGTTGGGTGCGGATCTTCATTGTCGGTCTGGTGTTGTGGTTGGTGACCGTGCTGGTGACCTTCGCTACCGAAAACTCGAACCTGATCCCGACCGTTATCCTGCTGGGCAGCTTCCTGACCCCGGTCACCTTCGTCGCGTACGCCTTTGGGCGTGCCGATGAGGTCATCACCGCTCAGCGCATCTTCGGCGCCTTCGTCTATGGCGGTTTGCTCGGCGTGCTGGGGGCCTCCGTGTTGGAATCGGCGGTTCTCCGTCAACCGTCTGGGCTGCTCTACGTTGGTGTTGGGCTGATCGAGGAGGGCGTCAAGCTCGCCGTGCTGTGGTTGCTCGCCCGCCGCCTGCCCCGCTACACCATGCGCGACGGGATGGTGCTGGGCGCCGCCGTCGGGTTCGGCTTCGCGGCTTTTGAAAGCGCCGGCTACGCCTTCAACGCGCTGTTCACCAGAACTGGCCTGTCGTTGTGGGACCTGCTGGAGAGCGAGGTGCTGCGCGGCATTCTGACGCCGGTCGGTCACGGGCTGTGGACGGCGATCCTGGGTGGGGTGCTGTTCGCGACCGCGGCACGCAACGGCCGTCCCCGGCTCACCGCGGCGCTCCTGGGATGGTATGCGCTGGTGGCGCTGCTACACGCACTGTGGGACGCCTCCCAGGGAATCGCTGCGTGGTTGACGCTGCAACTCACCGCGACCCCAGTGCAGTGGCTATTGATCGAGCTCGGTCGCGTCCCTGCTGAGTCCCAGGCGCAGGTGCACGTGTTCACCGCCTTGAGCTGGGGGCTGCTGGCTCTGGACGCGCTGGTTGGCCTGCTGATCCTGCACGGACGCTGGCGCCGGGCGACCAGAGCGCTGGAGATCCCGGCACGTCATGACGATGTCGGACGGATGGTACGGGGCATCCCCGGCCAGTACCCGCGCTAAGTCCGCACCGGAGCAAAGCTGTTGATCACCATGCCAGCCGACCGAGGGAGCGCCATGCATCCGAGCGGGTCAGCCAGACCGGGTCCTCCGCCCGACCGGCCAGTCGGATCAGCCCCGCCACCCCCGCCTCGGTGGCGAAACTGGCTACTGTTCGCGGGGATTCTGCTGACCGCGGCGTTGTTCCTGGTGCCGATCCCGACGTCAAGCAAGGTCGAGCAGCTTAGCTACTCCCAGCTCAAAAGCGACATCGCTGCCGGGCAGGTGGCTTCGGTCGCGCTCAGTCCAGACGGCAGCGTCTCCGGTCAGCTCACCAACCAAACCAAGTTCACCTCCAGCTACCCGGTGACCTTGCAGGATCCCCAGTTTGCCCAGCTGCTGGACCAGCACAATGTGCAGGTCACCGCCCCACCGGCACAGACCTCGATCTGGTCGGCGCTGCTGAACCTGCTGCCGCTGGCCGTCATCGTGGCACTGTGGATCTGGTCGGGCCGCGCGGCGAGCCGGCAGATGGCGGGTCTAGGGGGGATTGGTCGATCCCGGGGCAAGGTGTACGACACCGAGCGACCCGGTACCACCTTTGCTGATGTGGCCGGCTATGAGGGTGTCAAGCGGGAGGTCACCGAGGTGGTCGACTTTCTCCAGCACCCGGATCGCTACCGGCGAGCGGGCGCGGTTGGCCCCAAGGGGGTGCTCATGGTCGGACCACCGGGAACCGGCAAGACATTGCTGGCCCGGGCGGTGGCCGGCGAGGCGGGTGTGCCGTTCATCTCTGTGAGTGGCTCCAGCTTCGTGGAGATGTTCGTCGGCGTCGGCGCCGCGCGGGTCCGCGACCTGTTCGTCGACGCACGCCGGCTCGCGCCCTCGATTGTGTTCGTTGATGAGATCGACGCGATCGGGCAGCGCCGCGGCGGGGGGCTGGTCTCCAACGACGAGCGCGAGCAGACGCTCAACCAGCTGCTGGCCGAGATGGACGGGTTCGACCCCACCACGGGGGTGGTGGTGATCGCCGCCACCAACCGCCCGGAGGTGCTGGATCCCGCTCTGCTGCGCCCGGGCCGCTTTGACCGGCAGGTGGTGATCCCCCTGCCCGCCCAGCAGGAACGTAGGGCCATCCTCACCGTCCACAGCCGAGGTAAGCCCCTGGGGCCAGACGTGGACTTGCAGGTGGTCGCTCGGGGCACACCGGGGTTTTCTGGGGCTGATCTGGCCAACCTGGTCAACGAGGCCGCGATCTTCGCCGTACGCGCCGGCCGGCAGGTGATCGAAGCTGAGGATTTCGCCGAGGCGCGGGACCGCGTCCTGCTGGGTCGCCGGGACAACTCCAATGCGCTGCTGCCACAGGAGAAGCACGCCGTTGCCGTCCACGAAAGCGGCCATGCGCTGGTGGCGGCGCTGTCCGAGCACGGGGATCCGATCGCCAAGGTGACCATCCTGCCCGCCGGCCAAGCCCTCGGAGTGACCGAGCAGCTCCCCATCGACGAGCGCCATCTGTACTCCGAGGGCTACTTGAAGGACTCGCTGGCCATCCGCATGGGCGGCCGGGCCGCCGAACTCGTCGTCTTGGGAGAAACCTCCACCGGCGCTGCCAACGACCTGGCCGGTGCGACCGACCTGGCCACCCGGATGGTGCGCGAGTTCGGCATGAGCCCTGCACTTGGTCCAGTTGGCTTCGCCTCGGGCAGCCCGATGTACCTGGGCAACGAGGAGGTCAAAAGTCGCCCATACGCCGAGGCCACCCAGCGAGTGATCGACAAGGAGGTCGCCACGCTGCTGCGTGAGGCCGAACAACGAGCCACCGCCACGCTCACGAACCATCGCCACGCGCTGGACCGCCTCACCGAACTGCTACTGGAACGGGAAACCATCGACGGCACCGCGGTGGCCGACATCCTCGGTCATATCCCGAGCAACCACGGCGAACCGGCTGGGGTAAGGGCAAGCATGTGATCCCGCGCGCGCTCACCCTCATGTTGGGCGTTTACGCGCTGGCCTCGGGCTACCAATCGTGGCATGGCGGCTGCGCCACCTTGCCATATCGAAAGACGTCACCGGATGTCCTCGCCCGCCCGGTCGGACCGTGTTGTAGCTGAGCGCAGACAGACGATGACACCCACGGCGGCCACGTCGGCTACCGGCGGCGCAGGCGGTTGTCGGTCAGTCGAAGTCGCCGGAGCGCACTCCGGCGGTGAACGTGGCCCACTCGGCCAGCGTGCAGATCAGCGTCGAGCCGGATGGATTTTTGCTGTCTCGGACGACCCAATGGTCACCATGCAGGCGGGCAACTTCCACACAGTTCCCGCCGCCGCTGCCGCTATAGCTGCTCTTGATCCAACGCGCGCGGGCTAGCTCGCTCCCGGCTGCGCGATGCGTAGTCATGATTCCAGCTCCAATGCTGTGGCACTGATCATGTCGACCGTGTCGCCCGGTCCCAGCGCCGCAGACCATATCTGGTCAAACGCCAGCCGGTAGATGCCGACATCTCTGGTCTTCTCGATGTAAAGCGTAGATGTCAGGGTCTCGACGGTCACGATCCGTCCATCATCCGGGTCGGCGAACTCCAGCACGTTGAAAGCGCCGTTGATGCCGGGATGTTCAGCGGCAGCGAAGGACAGCAGGCGAACGGTGATGTT
This sequence comes from Pseudonocardiaceae bacterium, assembly GCA_036009255.1. Classification (GTDB taxonomy): domain Bacteria; phylum Actinomycetota; class Actinomycetes; order Mycobacteriales; family Pseudonocardiaceae. The sequence goes on along the minus strand of DASYMC010000316.1, from coordinate 3,861 downwards.
CGGCTGCTCGGTCATCCTGATCAGGTGCTCTAGTTGCTGCCGCATCGTGGCCACGCCACCGATGGTCCGATGCAGCACGGTCTCACTGATCACCGCATCCAGTCTCAACGGGTTGTCGCCGGACAGCCGGTCCTGACGGGCGCGGCGTAGGTCAACTGCGCGTTCCATCTCTTCGGGCGTAGTGCGCAGCGGGTAGGCACCGAGTACGGCAGCCGCGTACTGCTCTGTCTGGAGCAGCCCGGGTACTAGATCACTCTCGTAGGTGCTGATCTTGGATGCTTCCGCTTCCAACCCTAGATAGCCTTCGAACCATTCGGGTAACACATCATCGTATTTGTGCCACCAGTCCCGCTGTTTAGCCTGCCGAGCTATCACTGCGTATTTGTCCGTCTCGTCCGCGCTCAGCCCGTACAGGGTCACCAGCGCGCGAACGTCGTCAGGCGACACGATGTGCTTGGCGTTCTCGATCCGGCTCACCTTGGAGCCGGACCACCCGAGACTTGTCCCGACCTGATCCACCGTCAGGTCTGACGCAACCCGTAGGGAACGCAGCGCGGCGCCCAACCGCTTCAGTCGGGCGGTGGCAGTGAACTTCGGCTGTGGCACCGGGTGAGTCTCCCAACTTCGAAGGCTAACGCGGACAGCGGCGTGATTCATGCAACGATGTATGCAAGACTTGCACCAACGTTTGCCTGCACCCGCACAGGGACGAGGAGTCATGGGCAGCGAAGAGCCGGAGGTGCGTCGAGCCATTGGTCGGGGCCGACTGGTGATATCCGTCACATGCTCGGTACACGGCGGGACGCCGGGGTTCACGAACCTGATGGTGAGCAAGCGTGACGGTGACATCGTGCTCAACCCGCACGTCACCGGCGCGTGTGTGATCGTCCTGAACGAAACAGCAGCCACCGCGCTGTTCGATTTCCTAGGTGAGTTGTTGGGATGAACAAACCGCCGTCGCTGTTCTGGACGCTGAACCCTGCTGACGAACGCACCCACGCGGTAGTACCCGGCGATGTTGAGTCGCTCTGCGGTGTTCCCCTGCCAGCCGGTGAAGCGCGCCTGAACCGCCCGTTCGGGGATCTGTGTCTGCCGTGTGCGGTCGGTGCTACAGCGGACCTACCCGACCCCGGCCGGATGGGCACAGGCGCCGTGTAGAGCCCCAACCAGCTGTCGGTTTGAACCCATCCTCCGCGCGAGCTCCCGGCAGTGGTCGGTCTCATCGCTCCTCAATGAGACGACGGACGATGCCGCGTGCTGGGGGCCGATGATGTGCGTTCCAGTCATCGCGCCAGTTTTGGATCACTTCGTTGATCATCTGAGGGATTCCCTGTAAAAAACGCAGTTCCCTAGCGGGATGCCTGAAGGGCTCCTCCGCCGTAACGGGGCTGCGCGGGAGCGGCTTTTCGCCTGGATGTTTCGGCAGCGCCCGAGAATCAACGATATGCGCTTGCGGCCGGGACGAGGAGCGGCGGCAGACTGGCTTTAGCGGCGCTAACCGCTGCTGATGACGTCCGAGCGCGCTCCTGTGGGCACCCACAGAGTCACCGTGCCTGCGTGCGGAATGTCCGTGGTACCCGTCAGCTACACCTGGCTGGCTGCTGGGCTGGCTACGGCAACCAGCTTGTCGGCCTTATTGCCTTGATTGAGGATGGCAAGAAGCACCGGCACCGTGGACCCGGCGGGTAAGCTTCCTTCGCCTACGGCGAGCTACAGCGTCGAGGTGACGGCACAGCCCCGGCCGGGAACGCGCGATTAGCCCTATCCGAGGGGAAGCGTGATAAACAGCGTTGTTCCCTGTCCTACGGGGCTGGCCACTTCGATTGTCCCCCCCAGCGCGTCAACGCGGTCGCTGAGGCCTAAGAGTCCGGAACCGCGTGTCGGATCGGCCCCTCCGCAGCCATCGTCGCGGATCCAGAGCTTGAGGACATCGTCACGCGCATCGACGGTGATGTGCACCGCGGAAGCGTGTGCGTGCTTCGCGGTATTCGTGAGCGCTTCTGACACGACGTAATAGACGGCTACTTTTACTGGCTCAGGCAGCCGCGTGTCGGCGCGCACCTCAAGCTCGACGGGGACGGCGGACCGCCGGGCAAGGGTCTTGAGGGCAGGCGCTAGGCCGCCCTGAGCGAGGATGGCCGGGTGGATACCGCGCGAGATCTCCTGCAGCTCCTCGAGCGCGCCCGCCAGTCCATCCACCACGCGGGACAGCTGCGCATGCAACTCAGGCAGATCGGGCGGGACCATCTCTTGGGCACTGCGCTGTTCGAGCGCGAGGGAGACGAGCCGCTGTTGCACTCCATCGTGCAGATCCCGCTCGATCTGGCGCCGCGTCTCATCTGATGCTGTGACGATCCGCGCCCGCGACGCGGCGAGCTCGGCCCGGCTGCCCGCGAGCTTGCGCTCGCTTTCGCGCAGGTCACGAAACATCAACAGGGTATCTAAGGCATCGGCCAGCCGCCGTCCGATCTCGTGGAACAACCGCTCCTCCTGCGGTGTCCAGACCCGTGGGTGAGAGCACTGGTGCAGCCCGAACATGTAGGGCTTGTCCACCTTCGGGTAAACAGCCATGGCGATCATGGACTTGATGCCGAAACGCTGCGCCGACTGTGACAGAACCGCATAGTCTGATTCGGGATCGAATCGCACCGGACCGCTGGAGGCCAGCACGCTGCGGAAGACGCTGGCGACCTCCGGTTCGTTCGGGATATCCACGCCGGGAGCGCCGATGTATTCCGGCCGCGCGCGCTCCATTCGCACTCGATAGGAACCAACGTCCGGGTCGCAGGGATAGACCAGCCAGGCTCGATCGCATCTGAAGGTCATCAGCGCGACGTCGAGAACATCGCTCATCATTTGCTCGAGGTCGCTGGTCCGTTGGATCGCACGATCGATCCCGTCCATGCTTTCGAGGAACCACAGCTGCGCCTGGTGTTCTTCCTCGGCGCGCTTGCGCTCGGTCACATCCACTACGGTGCCCACGAATTCCTCGAGCGCGCCGGACGGGGTGAAGACGGGATGCACGGTTGCGTGGAGGTGTTTCAGCGGGCCCTGAGGAGGAACGACTCGGAACTCCCCTTCGACGCTTGCCGCTTCACGGAATCCTGTCTCGAGCGCTTCGGTTCACCTCGCACGGTCCTCCGGATGAACGTGCTGGCAAAACTCCTCGATAGAGGGCACTCCTTGTTCAGGATCGAAGCCGTACAAGCGGGAGTGTTCATCGGAGGAGTGGGTCACCTCTCCGGTGGTGCGGTTCAGAGCCGCAATACCTGTATGGGTCAGCCGCTGCGCTTCGGACAGGTAGGCTTCGCTTCTTCGCAATTCGGCTGTCCGCTCGGCTACCTTCACCTCAAGCTCGTTTCGGGCTTTACGGAGCTCTTCTTCGGCCTTCGTGCGCTCATGGATGAGGCGTGCGCTCTGAAATGCTGTCGCAGCGTGATTCGCAGATAGGGAGAGCAGGAGCTGGTCAATCTCCGTGGGAAAGTCGATGCGATCACAGGCGGCAGCAACCACACCGCCCTCGGCATTGACACCGATGGGAATGGCAACACCGCGGCATGACTTGACCCCGCCGTCGACTTCAGGAATGATCTTTTTACCTAGGAGCCGGCCGCTCTTGTCGAGGTGACTTTCCAGCCATTCCGGAAACGTCTTCCATGCGTTACCCCGGGTGACGTCGACTCCGCCAGCGACACTGGGAACGCACAATCGAATGAAAACGAAATCAAGCTGCAACAAGCTGATCAGCGCGTCGGCTAGTCCGGCAGCGACGGCGGCCGGTTCTTTACCGACCCACGCCGCCGGTATAGTGGAAAGCGCCACGAGATCCCTGAGCACGGCCCGCAGCTGGAGGATCTCCGC
>DASYMC010000315.1:0-4995 GCA_036009255.1 Pseudonocardiaceae bacterium | reverse complement strand
AAATTCCGCAGTGGCCGGCCCACCGCCGGACGCACGCCCTCGATAACCCGGCAAGACAGCGCGTCGATCGTGCATTCGGTGGGGCCGTAGAAATTGTAGCTCGCAGTATCCTGCACGCTGGCCAGTTCTCGCCACAACGGCTCTCCCAGCGCCTCACCACCCAACATCAATACCTTCGGACGATGCCGTTCATCACGCAACAGCCCGGCTGGAAGTAACTGCCGAACATAAGATGGCGTCAAATCCAAGAAATCGACCTTACGCTCCGCGACATAGTCGACCAAAGCCGTCGGATCCAGCCGCACGACCTCATCGATCAGATGCAGCTCATGACCATCAACCATCAATAACGGTCCCTCTAAGGAGGTGTCAAAAGAGAAGACCGCGCTCAACCCCACCCGTAACCGGCCCCCGCCCGCCGCAGCCACGAAACCATGGCGGTGGTGGAACAGCAGATTGACCAGGCTGCGATGCTCAACAACCACACCCTTGGGCCGCCCGGTCGAACCAGAAGTATAGATCACATATGCCGCATTACCCGGATGCAGCGGCCCCAGCCGCTCTTCATCGGTCAGATCGCCGCCGTGACAACCCGCGATAGCCGCACCGACTTCCGGATCATCCAGCGCCAACAGTGCCATACCCGCTGGCAACCCACTCGCGACATTCTGACCAGAACCCGCAGTCACGACCAGCACGGACGCCGCATCCGCAAGTAGAAATCCTATCCGCTCTGCGGGAAGTGCCGGATCCACCGGCAAATACACACCGCCCGCCTTCAACACCGCGAACAGCGCCACCACCATATCCACCGACCGCGGCAACGCCAATGCCACCACCCGCTCCGGGCCCACCCCCAAATCGACCAGATAACGTGCCAGGCGATTCGCCCGAGAATTCAGCTCAGCGAAGCGCAACACCGAATCAGCATACACCAGAGCAATCTCATCCGGAGTCCGCGCCGCCTGCGCCTCAAGCAACTCCGGGAGCACCGCCGCTGGCACCTCGAACGTGGTATCATTCCACACTTCCAATACCTGATGACGCTCGATGTCAGACGTCCAAGGCAATTCACTCAACGGCTGGTCGGCATCCTCGACGATCCCCACCAGCAGCAGTTTTAGGTGCTCCACCATCCGCTCGATAGTGCTGGTGTCGAACAGGTCGGTGTTGTACTCAATCGCCACGTCCAGTGAGTCACCTTGTGGTAGAAAATCCACGACTAGGTCAAGCAGGGCAGCCGGCCTGGGTAAGTAGTGCTCGGCGATACGCAGCCCGTCGATTTCTCGTGGCCGCATCATCGCGTTTTGCAGCACGACCATGGCCTGCACGAGCGCGTGGCGGCTGGGATCACGTTCCGGCTGAAGTTCCTTGACCAGCTGGTCGAACGGGACCTCGTCGTGGGCGAACGCGTTCAGCACCGTCTCGCGGACTCCGGCTACGAACTCGCTGAATGTGCGCGCACTGTTCACCGTTGATCGCAGAACGACGGTGTTGACAAAGAAACCGACGATGTTCTCCAGTTCCGCCCGCTTACGGCCGGAAGTCACAGTGGCGATGGCGACGTCCGATTGCCCGCTGTATCGCGACAACAACACTTGCACCGCGGCAGCCAGGGTCATGAAAAGCGTGGCGCCGTGGGTCTGCCCTACCCTGATCAATGCTTGGATCAGCTTGGTCGGCAAGCCCTGGCGGTGCACCGCACCAGCACTAGTTCGTAGCTGGGGCCGGGGCCGGTCGGTCGGAAGTTCGAGCGGCTCGATGCCCGCAAGCTCGCGCTTCCAGTAGTCCAGGTGCGGCTCCAGAGTCGGGCCGGACAACCGTTCGTGTTGCCACACCGCGAAATCCGGATATTGAATGGGCAGCTCGGGCAACTCCACCGCCGCCCCGCGCCGGGCGGCGTACAGCTCGGCGAGCTCTTCCACCAGAATCCCGGCTGACCAGCCGTCGGTGACGATATGGTGCTGGTTGAGTAGCAGTACATGATCGTCCATGGCCAGGCGTATCAGCACCGCCCGGGTCAGCGGGCCTCGCTGTAGGTCGAAGCGGCAGTCGAGCTCCTCGGCCAGCGCCTGGTCCACCGCGGCGTCCCGCGCAGAGGAGTCCACGGTCGACAGATCGACTGGTCGCAACGGTATCTCGCCGGACGCGGCGACGATCTGAACCCCGTGCCCGTCCACGGTGCGGAACGTGGTCCGCAGCGACTCGTGCCGGCTCACCAAGGCGTCCAACGCAGCGCGCAGCGCGTCAAGGTCTAGCGCACCGGACAACCGCAGCCCGACGCCGTTGTTGTACTCGGTTCCACCCGAGGACAGTTCGTGCCCCAACCACAACGGTTGCTGCACGGGAGAAAGCGGCAACGCCCGGTCACGGGGTACGGGTGTAATTCGCTCGACGTGGTCACCGCCGGAAGCTCCGGACACCACTTCAGCGAGCCGCGCGATGGTCGGAGCGTCAAAAATCGTGCGGGCGGACAGGTTCACCCCGAAGGCCGCGCAACTGCGGGAAAGCGCCCGGAAATTTAGAAGCGAATCACCGCCAAGTTCAAAGAAATTGTCCTCTAGGCCAATCTGCTCCACATCGAGGACTTCGACCCAGATCTGTGCAATCGCCCTCTCGACATCAGTCTGAGGCGCAACGTAGTCGGCGCGAAGGCTCGCGCCCCAGTCCGGGGCAGGCAGAGCACGCCGGTCCAGTTTCCCGTTGGGGGTCAGTGGGAGATCGTCCAGTAGGACCAGCGCTGAGGGAACCATGTATTCAGGCAGCACCCGGCGTAGGAATCCGCGCAGCTCCGCCGAGTCCACGGTGCCGCCAACCGCGGGCACGACATACGCCACGAGCCGCTTGTGCCCAGTGCCCTCCGGCGTGGCGATCACGACGGCGCGGGCCACCTTGTCGTGCCTCAGGAGGGCGGCTTCGATCTCGCCGAGCTCAATGCGAAATCCGCGAATCTTCACCTGATGATCGACCCGGCCCAGATATTGCAGAATTCCGTCTACTGTCCAACGCACCAAGTCTCCGGTGCGATACATCCGTGAACCCGGCTCACCAAACGGGCACGCCACGAACCGCTCCGCGGTCAATCCAGCACGTCTCCAGTAACCCCGGGCCAAGCCAGCACCAGCGATGTGCAGCTCACCCACCACCCCTACCGGAACGGGGCGCAGCCCGGCGTCCAGCACATGTACCTGTGTGTTGGCGATCGGCCGGCCGATTGACGGATCCCTCGCGGCGCGCTCGTCAACCACGGCCGCCGTCGACCAAACCGTCGTTTCCGTCGGTCCATACAGGTTGGTCACCGAAGCCGCGCATTTCACCAACAAGGCGGCCAAGTCGGGAGGCAAGGCCTCGCCACCTACCAACACCCGCACACCGCGAAGCTCGGCCGCGCCGTCGGCAACCACAGCCCGCCATAAGCTTGGCGTCGCCTGCATCATCGACACACCAGCCGAGGCCGCCGTCTGGCGCAGCATGAATGGGTCATGTGCCATCTCCGGGTCTGCCAAGACCACCGCGGCACCGCTGAGCAGGGGAACGAATATCTCAAGATTCGCGATGTCGAACCCCACCGTGGTCACCGCCAACAAGCGGTCACCTGAGCCAAGAACAAACCGCTCCTGCATCGCCGCCAGAAAATTTCCCAAACTCCCCAACGACACGACTACACCCTTGGGCCGACCCGTCGAGCCCGAGGTGTAGATCACATACGCGCAGTTCGCTGGGCACAACGCCTGGGCACGCTCATCGTCGGCGACGTTGGCGTCGGAGTATCCGGCCAATCTTGTAACCGTGCCGGCCTCATCCAGCACTACCTGTGGCGCCTCCTTCATCTGCAGCTGATCGACCAACTCGGTCGTTGTCAGCACGAGCACCGGATCTGCGTCGGCGAACATGAAGCGGATCCGTTCCGCGGGATAACTGAGATCAATCGGGAGGTAGCCGGCGCCGGCCTTCAACACCGCCAGCAACGCCACGATTAACTCCACCGAACGGGGCAGCGCCAACGCCACGAACTGCTCCGGGCCGGCCCCGCATTCGATAAGTAGCCGGGCCAACCGATTCGCCCGCGCGTTCAGCTCTCCATAGGAGAACTCGGTCCCCTCGAACACCATCGCGACCGAATCGGGCATCCGCGTAACCTGAGCCTGGAACAACTCCGGCAACGTGACTTCGGGAAACGCGCGGCCGGTATTGTTCCACTCCACCAAAACCTGGTGCCGCTCGGCGTCGGTCAAAAGGTCCACTTCACCGACTGCGATGGCGGGATCAGCAGCGACTACGTCGAGGACGTGGATCAGATGCCCGGACATCCGCTCAATCGTGAACCCGTCGAACTTCTCGGGACGGTACTCGACGGCACCTGAGAGTTCGTTGCCTCGCACAACGAGCCGCACCGTGAGGTCCGCGGCGAGCGGCGTGGCGCCGTGTCCGCATATCACGGCCGCACGCGCAAACTCAGGCCCCAGGTCCAGCTCCTCGACCAGGCACTCGAATGGAACGTCGGAGTGCGCGAAGGCGGCCCCGACCGTAGCTCGTACCGCCACGGCGAAGTCCAGGAAGGATGTCGAGTCAGTTAACCAGGACCGCACCACCACCGGATGGCTTCGTCCGGGGGCCGGGGTAAGCACGGCGATGTCGTCTTGGTCGGTGTAACGCATGAGGACGATCTGGACCACGGCAACGGTGAGGTCGAGCAGCGACACGCCCGACAGGTCGCTCAGGTCCGCCGCGCGGGCGGCCACGTCCGGCGGCACGTCGAACTCATACGTCGTGGTCGGAGCTATGGCGGTTGGCCGCAACCGGGCGATGGTTGGCTCAGGCACCGGCATGTCTTCGAGTTGCCTTCTCCAGTACTGAAGTTGCTCGGCGAACGATAACGTCGCTCGTTCCGCTCGACCGGTTAGTTTCTCAACCGGCACGAACCTATCGTGGACAGTCATGAATTTTTGGACCCCTCAGTCACGCTTCATCGCGGCCCATCCGGCTTAGTTCCGG
>DASYMC010000314.1:0-2855 GCA_036009255.1 Pseudonocardiaceae bacterium | reverse complement strand
CCACCTGAGGCGGCGAACGCATCTTCGAGCTCGATCACCAGGCGCTCGGCGGTGATCGAGCGTTCAACGACGTGCAGCAGCGAACGGCGGGTGTGTTCGTCGATCATCGAGGCGATCTTGATGGCCTTGCCGTCGATGGTTGAGTCGAATTGGAAGTCGATCGCCCACACCACATCGGCGCATCAGCCTCGACCGGTGGAATGGAGGACACTCCGGCTCTCTTGGGCGGACTCTGCGCCCGCACCTGCAGCCCTTCTTCGCGCCACAGCCGGTGGATCTTCTTTTTGTTGACCTCACGGCGCTCGTCGTAGCGCAACGCCGCCCAGGCGCGCCGGAACCCATGGCACGGCTGTTTGGTCGCATACGCGCGCAGCCAGGCCCGCAATTGGGCATCCGGATCGGCCGGGGTCTGCGCCAACGGCAGACGGCGGTAGGTGGAACGGGTAAGCCCAACGGCCTTGCACGCCAACCGTTCCGACATGCTCAACGTGGTCGTGAGCATGTCGACGGCGCGGCGCTTGGCAGCTGGGCTCAGAATTTTCCCTTCGCGACCTCCCGCAGGGCGTCCTTGACCAGCTCGGCCTCGGCGAGCAGCCGCTTGAGTCGAGCGTTCTGCTCGCGCAGCTCCTTGAGGTCCTTGGCGGCGTCGGTATCCATCCCGCCATAGACGCGGCGCCAGTTGTACAGCGTCGCCGGCGAGACACCGAGTTCGGCGGCGATCTCCTCACCGGTCTTGCCCTCCGCGGTCAGCTCATCCGCGCGGCGCAGTTTGCGCACGATGTCCTCAGCGGAATGCCGCTTCCGCCCAGCCATACGTTTCATCGTCCCTTCCAGCCCGACATCGGGCCACAGGACTCTAAAACTGGTTGGACTTATTCAGCGGGGACACGCCAGACCTACAACACGGGTACAGATCTGGTCGACTCAGTATCGGGGACTCGCCACGGCTGCCAAGCATCGCGCGCCGCGCAGGGGGACTATCTCTTTAATGGTGTTTCCGGCGGTTTCCATCAGTAGGTTTCGGCTGCCGGGAATCGGTCGCTGAAGGTGATCGCGAATGCGTTCAGGGCAGGTTTCCACCGCATCGTCCATCGTGCCCTGCCGACACCGGTCGGGTCCAGCGATCTGGTGACGAGATACAGGCATTTCAGTGCGGCCTGCTCGGAGGGGAAGTGGCCCCGGGCCTTGATCGCGCGGCGGTAGCGGGCGTTGAGCGACTCGATCGCATTCGTCGAGCAGATCACCCGCCGGATCTCTACGTCGTAGTCCAGGAACGGGATGAACTCGTTCCAGGCGTTGTCCCACAATCGGATCACTGCCGGATAACGCTGCCCCCATTTCTCGGTCAGCTCGTCAAACGCCGAGCGGGCCGCGGTGGCGTTGACCGCGGTGTAGATAGGCTTCACATCGCGTTTGATCTCATCCCAGTATTTACGGGATGTAAGCCGAAACGTGTTGCGCAGCAGGTGAATGATGCAGGTCTGCACGATCGCTTGCGGCCACACGTTGCCGACCACCTCCGGCAGGCCCTTGAGCCCGTCGCAGACGACGAAGAACGTGTCCTTCACGCCTCGGTTGCGCAGATCGGTGAGCACGCTCATCCAGAACTTCGCACCCTCACCGCCGGTGCCGGCCCACAGACCGAGGATGTCGCGTTCCCCGCCCAGGGTGACTCCGATCGCGGCGTAGAAGGGTCGGTTGGCGACTTGGCCGTCGCGGACCTTCACCACGATCGCGTCGATGAAGATCGCGGCGTAGGTCTCATCCAGAGGCCGCACCGCCCAGTCGTTCATCTCCTCGAGTACCTTGTCGGTGATTCGGCTGATCGTCTCTTTGGAAACCGAGGCGCCGTAGATCTCGGCGAAGTGCGCTGAAATCTCGCCTGTGGTAAGCCCTTTGGCATACAGGGACAGCACCACCTCATCGACACCGGACAGCCGGCGTTGGCGCTTCTTGACGATCTGCGGCTCGAAGGTCGCTGCCCGATCCCGCGGCACGTCGATCTCGACTGCGCCGGTGGTGTCGGTCAGCACAGTCTTGGATCGGGTGCCGTTGCGGATGTTGCCCGTCCCCGCCTCGGGCGGGTCGTGTTTCTCATAGCCCAGGTGCTCGGTCATCTCCTCATTGAGAGCGGTTTCGAGCACCGTCTTGGTCAGCTGTTTGAGCAGCCCGTCGGGCCCGGTCAGCGACAGGCCCTGCTCCTGCGCCAGCCGGACCAGCTCGACCGCAGCCTTCTGCTCTGCGGACTGCTCAACCGCCTTCTTCTTCGCCACATCTTCCAGTGTCGTCATTACGGCACCTTTCTCGCCGAGCATCGCTCAGCGTGTCAGTGCCGGAAACACCGTTAGATCCACAGTCCCCGCGCAGGTGGCGGTGGATGGTGTTGGTCGCCACGGTCGGCCGTGGTGGTGTTGCAGGTACCTGGCGATGGTCTGCGGGCGGTGATCGAGGCCTTTGCCAGCGAGCTCGCCACGCAGGCCGAATATCAGATCAATGGTGGCTTGAGGCAAGCGAGACGGCGAGGTATGCGGGCGTCGTCAACGGGGTTGGAATGCTGTCTCACTGAACCGCCCCGGTGAGTTCGGAGATGATGTGCGGTGGGTTCGGTGGTGTCGCCATACTTGGTTTCGGGCCACGGGTTGGGCCGATTGGTTTAGGAGTCCGAACTCTATGGGAGTGCGCATCCCGAGGGCGGACTGGCGGCGTTGGAGAGTGTTAGGCAATCATCGGGTCGATCGCCGACCGGGGCACCAGCACCTGCACCGCTCCAAATGAGTCGGGCAACAACACGCCCTGATCGAAGAAGAAGATCACGCCGTCGTTGACCACCGCGAAATTCTGATAGTTGGCAGGGT
>DASYMC010000313.1:0-1936 GCA_036009255.1 Pseudonocardiaceae bacterium | reverse complement strand
CCGCAGTCGGTGCACACCTGATATGCACAGTCGTGTCAGGACGCAGACCGGTCAGCCCCGATGCCTCGCTCGGCGGGGATCGACTTCGACGCCGCGCGGCGGGTGGTGGGGTTGCGCGACTGTGCGGGCTGGTGGCCGGAGCTGTGAAGCAGGTCGACAATCAATGCGGCAATCTGGTCGGGATGCTCGGTGTGTGGAAAGTGACCGGAGTCGAGCACCTCGAGGCGGCTGCCGGGCAGCAGGTGGTGGGCGCGCTCCGTGTGGTGCCGCGGAATGCACCGGTCCATGCGGCCGGTGATCAGCAGGATCGGGAAGGCAGCCAGCAGGTAAAGGCGGTCCGTAGCGTCCAACCGCTGACCTGACCAGCTTGCCACCCCCCGCAGCGTGCACAGGAATGCCCGCCGCCCACCCGGGTCGTGCAGGGCTCGTAGTGCACGACCCAGCTCGTCGAGATCGCTGCCGCAGGCCAGACCGAGAACCGAGACGCCGCGGTGGGCGAGACGGGCGACCCAGGACGGGGTGAGCCTGCTCAAGGTGTGCGCGCCCAAACAGACACCGGGCAGGCAGGCGATGCGCAGCGCAACACTCAGTTCCGGGCCCAGCCCGCCGCTGGCGATCAGGGTCAGCGTCTGGGTACGTTCGGGGAACTGGTAGGCAAATGCCATCGCTACGCCGCCGCCGAAAGAATGACCCACCAGACTGACCTGCCGATGCCCCAGTGCGCGCAGCAGGTCGCGAAGCCGCGACGCATGCGCACTGACGGTGTAGTCGGCGTCGGGAGGCGCCGCCGAGCCGCCGTGGCCGAGCAGGTCAGGAGCCAACACGTGGGTGTGTCGCCCCACGACCGCGATGACATCGCGCCATCCGGCTCCGTCCCCGGCCAGGCCGTGGATGAGGACCACGACCGGTCCGCCACTGTCCTGGCCGGCCTCGAGGTAGCTCATCGACTGGCCATGCAGAGTGAGATAACGCCGTACTAGTTGAGGTCCGCCACACTCATCGCACCGCACGGTGTTGCTGTCCGCCGCCGTTCCGCTAGGAGCCATGTCCGCTCGTCACAGTCAGGCGAGCGCTACGGCGCCGAGGCGCCGGGATCGACGCCGCAACGCCCCCCCGAGCTCGCCCGCCCAGGCTACGGTCCGAGGCGGGAGCAGGGCATGGTCAAGATTGGGGACGCCAGCCGTCACCGACGCGCGGCATCCGGTTCCCTGCGGCTGTGGCCAGGTCCGGCGCTTCCCGGCGTGGATACAGATTGGCGCTCTGGTCGTGGTGAGCTCACTCCCGCCACTTGTCGCCGGCGGCCTCGTAACAAGGGATGAGGAAATCGGAAGACTTCCCGCGACTCGGCGCCAGACCGCGCGGTGCTCCATTGGCCGGGAGACCATCGCCTGCTGCTCTCGCCCGGTTCTGATGGGCGAGCAGGAGTTATTTCAGGTCGCCAGAGAACTCACCGATGATGAGTTCGTCTCTCTCGGAAGAGCTCGCCCCGGACATCCATCTTGCCGAACTGAGCTGTTAGCGCTTCTCACACTCCGCGCGGGTGGGTCTGACATGCCGAAGCGCCATATCAGCATACCGTGCATACGGCGTCGGACCTGGACTCCTGGGCGTCGTGGCTTGATGCGCAGAACGAGCGCACTCAGGCACCACAGACACCGATGATCCGGTCAAGTACTCGGTTCTAGTATTCCGCGACCCCGACAATATTCAGCTGGAGATGTTCCACATGGACGCATAAGTCGAACATCCCAGCCCATTCAGCGTCCATTCTCCCGACGGCTCAGCGCGATAGCGAGGGCGATGGCATGTTCCCGTCCGGGGCACGCGTGCGGCCCCGCTCCGAATGGCAGGCCGGCCGAGGCGAGGTCCACCAGTGCGCCGCCGCGGCGGGTGAACCGGACCGGCGGATCGTCGCGCAGGACCGCCCGCACGGAAT
>DASYMC010000312.1:0-3876 GCA_036009255.1 Pseudonocardiaceae bacterium | reverse complement strand
GCGGGTCACATGCTCGGCGAGGGTCTGCAACGTCGCGCGGATCGCTCGTTCGGTCCCTGCTCGGTCGGTCCGCGCCAGCTCTGCCACGGTGGTCACGAAGGTTTCGTAGTCCATGGTGGTGGCCTCAATGCTCGGAGGGCTGGCGAGCGGGACGGTACGCGCGCCACGTCCTGCGCGATTCGACCTGCCATGACGAATTTCCGTCCCGCATTCAGCGGGTTCATTCCGCTGCGGGGACCATGCCGAACTGCCGGGAGGTCGGCCTGCGGGGTGGATTCTTCGGGCGAGGTTTGGTACTGGCAGGTGCATGCGCACTAGCAACTGATGTGGGCATCGTGGCGTGACGTGCTCCCGTTGCGCGGAACCGAGATCTCAGGGACTGGCTCATGATTCGACACGATGAGGAGGCCGTCGCAGGCGAGGTGCGGGGCACGCTCAAGCGGTTGGACTGCTATCAGCGACGGCACCCGGTGTTGGGAGTGCCGATCGCGGTGGTGCGTAAGTTCGTCGAGGACCAGTCGACTCTTCTCGCCTCCGCGATCGCCTTTTGGGCATTCTTCTCCGTTTTTCCGTTGCTGCTCGTCTTCGTCACTCTTCTCGGCTACTTCCTGCCGCCCAACCTCCAGGGTGACGTGCTGGGCAGGGTCGGTGCCTTTGTCCCGCTGCTGAGCACAGAAACGATTGGGCACCTCAGCGGCCATTGGTGGACACTTCTGCTGGGAACCTTCAGCGCGCTGTGGAGCGGATCGTTCGTGGTTACCACCACTCAGACGGCGTTCAACTCGGTGTGGGAGCTTCCCTATGCTCAGCGGCCAAACTTCGGCTCACAGATCGGGCGCAGCCTTATCGCACTGAGCGCGATCGGAATTACCCTAGTCGGCAGCACGGTGATCAGCAGCTACATCACCGGCACTACCAGCGGGACCAAGCTGGGCGTAGTGGGTGGACTCATCGGGTACCTCATCGCGGTTGCGCTGGACGTGGGGTTGTTCATCGTGGCGTTCCGGTTGCTCACCGACCGCGAAGTCTCCACCCGCGACGTGCTGCCGGGCGCGCTGTTGTCTGGCGTCGTCTTCTGGCTGCTCCAGCAGCTGTCCTCGCTGATCATCTCTCGGTACCTGCACACCGCCGAGCGGGCCTACGGCAACTTCGCCACCGTCATCACCATGCTCTGGTGGTTTTACCTCGGCAGCATTGTCACGCTGCTCGGCGCGCAGCTCAACGTGGTACTCAAGGAACGGCTACATCCCCGCGGTCTAGTCGACAGCCCGGCGACCAAAGCCGACTACCGAGCCTACGACGCGTACGCCAAGGAACGTACCTACCACCAGGAGGAGGGAGTCCGCACCGAGTTCCCACACCATGAGGCCGGCGAGAGGTGAGAGGCGACGGGCATCAGCGCGGCTCCTGCCGGTCCGGAAATGCCTTGGAGTCCAGCACCGAAAGGAATGCACATGCCAGCCTCCACCACCCGCCAGCAACTGCGACGCGCTCTGGGAGACGTCGATTACCCAGCCGAGAAGGACCAGCTTGTCGACCGAGCGCGCGTAAACGGGGCCGACGAGCAGACGGTGCGAGCGCTGCGGGCGATCCCTCCTGTTGAGTACCGCAGTCTCGCGGAGGTGTTGTCCTCGGTGGCACTGCGCGACGAAGAGGACACGGTCCCCCCTAGCCACCAAGCACAGGCACGGCGGACGCACACCAAGCCAGGGCTGGCTGAAAGCGCGAAGGAGGTTTCCTCGCCCAATCCCATAATCGAGGAGACGGGCACGAACCGCGGCAGTTGATTCACTACAAAACTCCATGTTGACCGGACCAGTCACAGGGAGGACCAGGATGGGCATCGAAGATCCCGATCCGGACGTGGCCGAGCAGAAGCGTCCAATTACCTATATTGACGAGGACGACGAGGAGCTGCCTGATTCTGCAGATGTCCTTGAGGCCGACCCTGCCGACGTCGCTGACCAGCACCGCGTCGTGCCCGTCATCGAGGAGGACGACCCATTGAACTGACCGAACCGTCATTTCTTCGCGATGTCGCCGGGCCCCGTCGGCCCCCGGCGTGCATGGAGCGAGCAGCGGGGGATGAGGCCGACCGGACACGCGGGAGCAGCGATGGCACGGCAGAAGACACTTGACAGGTCGATCCGCTGGGAGACCGAGGACAGCCCAGAACGGGCCGCGGTCATCGGACTGCTGGCCGATCCCGGGCTTCCTGCCGAGATCGCCGAGCAGATCGCCGAGGAGCTGCCGGAAATGCTGGCCGACAAGCCCAGAGCCGGGATCCGCTACTCGTTCACGGTGGTCTCCGAAACGCTGCGGCGCCGCGGGGACGCCCGCGGCGAGCGGCTGATCGACCTGGTCGCCGAGTGGCGCGAGCGGGAAGGCTGGGATTTTGCGATCTGCCTGACTGACCTACCGATGCACAAGGATGGCCGTCCGCTCGTGGCCGAGCTAAGCCGTGCCGCCGGAGCGGCAGTGCTCGTCGTTCCCGCACTGAAGGTGCTACACCCAGTAGAACAGGCCCGCGACATCGTCGCCGGGTTGATTCTCGAGTGGGCTGGGGATTGGACCGACGAGCCCCTGCATCGACTCGAGGATCAAGTGCCGAGCCTGCACCGGGTGGAGTCTGACGACGATGACATCGACCTGCGGCTGGCCAGTTCGGCGGGGCAGTTGCGGATGCTGGCCGGGATGGTGCGGGTGAACCGGCCGTGGCGGCTGGTGCTCGGGTTGCGCAGTGCGCTCGCCGCGGCCGTGGCCACTGCGGCCTTCGGGCTGGTGTCCAGCCCGGTCTGGCAGGTCAGCGTTGCGATCAGCACGGTCCGCCTGTGGGTCGCCACCGTGGTGTCACTCCTCGCGATCATTGGCTGGTTGATCCTGAACCACGGACTGTGGCAGCACCCGAGAACAACCGACCCGCGGGAACGTCGGCGGATCCGGCTCTACAACGCGGCGACCCTGTTGACACTCGCGATCGGCGTCCTGGTGTCCTACGTGGTGCTGCTCGTCGGCGATATCTTCACCGGCTGGTTCGTGGTGGTTCCGGAGGTTTTCTCCCACACGATCGGGCGGCCGGTAGATTTCGCTGACTATTTCCGGCTCGCCTGGCTAGTTACCTCCCTGGCGACTATCGGCGGCGCCCTGGGATCCGGGCTGGAGTCAACTGACACGGTGCGCAGCGCGACCTGGGGCTCGCGGTACCGGAAGCACCGGAAGCACCGGAAGCACTAGAGGTCGGACTGGCGAAGGCCGTCTCATGCCTCGGCAAGACGCCGCCGAGGTGGCCAGTGTCCACGTGCGGTCCTGGCTGTGCGCGAAGCGTCATCGGAGATGTCGCTGGCGGTGTGCGGCGCATGTCCCGACGAACAACCACGACCCTGACCGAGGATCACGAAGGCACCGATGACTAGTCCATTGTTCAACAGCGTGGCAGGCAGCTACGCCACCACGAGACCGTCCTACCCGCCGGCCCTGTACGACGCCGTTGCCGCCGCGGTCGGCAAACCCTACGAACATCTCACAGTGCTCGACGTCGGGGCGGGCACTGGGATTGCCACGAGGCGATGGTCGCGCGCGGAGCAACCGTCATCGCGGTCGATCCGGCACAGGAGATGCTGGCGCAGTTGGATGAAACGGTCCCCGGCGTGGAGACCATCTGCGGGGACGGCAACTCCCTACCGGTCGAGGATGCGGTCGCCGACCTCGTCACCTACGCGCAGTCACTGCACTGGACCGTGCCCGAACAGTCCGTGCCGGAGGCCATGCGCGCACTGAGACCGCGCGGAGTACTCGCGGCGTGGTGGAACGTGCCCGACTTCGGCGTCGAGTGGGTAGCCGCTCAGGCACAGCGATTACGCAGAGCCGCGCCGAAGT
>DASYMC010000311.1:0-2297 GCA_036009255.1 Pseudonocardiaceae bacterium | reverse complement strand
GTTTGGGTGTGTCCTGATGGGTCTACTCAGCCAGGTAGGTTGGCGCTGTGGTGCCGAGGCATCCCGAGTCCGGCGTGGCGCACCATCCCGAGATGACCAGCCAAGCACCCCGGTCCCGCACAAGGCCGCCAGCTGACGTCGATAGTGCGGTACGCCCACGTCGGCAGGTGAAACGGTCGCCGCCGGATCGAAAAGTCTCGGCCCGCACCCAAGTCGGCGTCTCGATCCTCGTCGGTCTACTGACCGCCATTCCGGTGGCATTTGTCAGTCCGCCGGAGTTCTGGCCGCTGGTGGGTTGGGACACCGCGGCGATCGTCTACCTACTCTGGGTGTGGACGACCGTTTGGCCGCAAGATGCCGAACGCACTGCCCGGCTTGCCGAGCTCGCTGATCCGAGCCGCGCCGCCGCCGACGTGCTACTGCTCAGCGCCGCGGTGGCCAGCCTTGTGTCAGTGGGATTCCTGCTTGCTCGCGCGGCGCGGGATGAGGGCGGCGGCATGGAACTGCTGCGGGTCGGGCTCGGGCTCACGTCTGTCGTGCTGTCCTGGCTCGTTGTCCACACCACCTTCACCGTGCGCTACGCTCACCTCTACTACTACGCCGACCCGGATGGCGGGGTGAACTTCAACCAGCAGGAGCCACCCAGCTACGCCGATTTTGCCTACTTGGCCTTCACCGTCGGCACGACCTTCCAAGTCTCGGACACCGACCTGGAAAACGGCCACTTCAGACGGACCGTCCTGCGACACGCCCTGCTGTCCTACCTGTTCGGTACCGGCATCCTCGCCGCGGCGATTAATCTCATCGCCAGCCTCAGCAGCAAATAGATGGTGAGCGCTCGGAATGTTTGCTTATTCCAGGGTCGACGTCCCAGTGCGCCGCTGCCGGCGACGGAGCAGAACGCTCGAGTGCGGCACCCGTTCTGGGGGGACGCTGGGGCAATGCGTGTGCTGATCAATCCGGGCCCGTGGCTGCCCGTACCGCCGGATGGTTACGGCGGCATTGAGAACATCGTCGCGACGCTGGTGCCCGAATTGCGGCGCCGCGGCGTGCGCGTCGTGCTCGGGACTATCAAACAAAGCGCTCTCCTTGCCGACGAAAAGTTCTCGGTGTATGACAACCCCCAGTTCGGGCAGCTCCAGCGGCCCTACAACCGTGCGATGGGCTGCGCGGCTGCGCACATGCAGCGCATAGTCAGCGAGCTGCACCGTCGTGATGACATCGACCTTGTGCACGACCATCTCGAAGCGGTGGGCCCCACGGTGCTCGGCGCCATGGGTGACGCGGCTCCGCCGGTGTTGCACACGCTGCACTGGGATCTCGCCAAGCACCCAGAACTGTACGGAGGTTTCGACGGCCGGGGCCGCATGTACGTCAACGGGGTCTCCGCTGCGCAGCTCGCCAGGGCACCGGCAGCGCTGCGCGCACACAGCCTCGGCCACGTCTATTTAGCCACTCCGCTGGCCGAGCGCGCGGACCGTAGCATCGGCCCGGACAAGGGCGAGTACTTCATCGTGCTGGGTCGGATAACGGCCGGGAAGGGACAACACATCGCCGCGCGTCTGGCCCACGCGGTCGGCGTCGATGTGTTGCTGGCCGGCCCCGTTGGGCCATACCACCAGCCCGCCGCACTCGCCGCCGCGCTCACCACTGATCCGGAAGCCGCCCGGAATCCTGACGTACGGTACTGGTATGACCGGGTAATCCCGCACCTCGATGGGCATCGTGTTCGCTGGCTCGGTTCGGTTTGCGGGGCCGAGCGCGACGAGATCCTCGCCAGGGCCAGGGCAAGTGTCTTCCCGCTGCAGTGGGAGGAACCCGGGGGAACCGCTGTCGTGGAGTCCCTGTCTCTCGGCACACCGGTCCTCGGGTACCGCCGTGGCTGCCTGCCGGAACTGATCGACGAGGAGAGCACCGGATTTCTTGTCGACTCAGGTGACGAGGACGGCCTGGCCGCCCTATTCCGGGATGTCGCGGCACTAAGCCCCGCGGCCTGTCGCCGGGCGGCTGCCGAGCGTTTCACGCCGAGCGTGATGGCCGAGAAGTACCTGAGCCTGTACGAGACCGTGATCAACCGCCCGGGAGGGACGCCGCGGATCGGAGATGTAACGGCCCCTCCGGCGTCACCGACGCGGGTTACTCCTCGCCGCTGAAGGTGAACACCGCCTGCAGCACATGACGTCGACGCTGGGCGAGCTCAGCGAGTAGATCCGGCGCCTGCTCGACCGGCAGTACGTCAGTAATGACATGTTCCGCGATCGGCCCACCCTCTGCGCGGAGTAGGGCAACCGTTTCGG
>DASYMC010000310.1:0-2613 GCA_036009255.1 Pseudonocardiaceae bacterium | reverse complement strand
CATTGCCCGCAGCGGCTGACAGTTCCTCGGCAACGGCCGCCTCCAGTAGGACCGGATCGGCGGGCACACTGACCGACACCCGGTCCGATGCCCGTTGCCGCAGCAGAGCGCCGATGTCGGTCATCTCCCCGATTCGCGGTTCGGCGTCCGCGCTGCTGACCAGGCGTCGCAACGCACGCTCCTGCTCCCCGGCCAACTCGGCCAGTTCTGCTGTCTCGCCGCCGATCTCGCGACCACGGCGGGAGACGAGCGCAAGTACTTGGATGGCGCCGTCATGCACCTGCCGGGACAGCCGGTCCCTTTCTTCGGTCCTTGCCGCCAGCTTGGCGGCCCGCTCCAGATCGGCGTGGGCTCGCCGCGCCGTCTGGGCGGCCATGCCGACACCAAGCCCAACCGCGAGTTCGATGACCACCGTGGCATTGCGGCCCAGGTCGTAGTTGAGCACGCCCTTCGCCATCGTGCTGGCCGCGACAACCACCAAGCCACCGAGCATTCCGTAGATCGGACCGAACAGGATGGCCGCGGAGATCGTCGCGTTCGTGGCCCACAGCGTCGTCGGCCACGACTGGTTGTTCAGCGCCCACTGCTCGGAGGCGACGAACTCGGTGGACAACATCAGCGCCACCACGATGACGAGTTCGGCCAGCACCCACACGGGGCGACGGCCAAAACCCTGCAGGTAGGCGATTGCGCAGGCGATGCTCCAAGCGATCAGGACTGCGAACAGCAGCCATCCGATCGCGGGGCGGTCGAGGTCATCGTTGACCGCGACCTGGAATCCGAGCGCGTAAAGGCAACTGAGCAACCGAAACACCTGCGCCGCCCGCCACAGCGGGGTGACCGGATCCGGTGTGCTTGCCGGCATCAGAGTTAGAGCACCTTGGACAAAAACGCCTTCGTGCGTTCGTGTTGCGGATTGGCGAGCACATCGCGCGGTGGCCCGCTTTCCACGACCACCCCGCCATCCATGAACACCAGCTGATTGGCCACCTCGCGGGCGAAGCCCATCTCGTGGGTGACCACCACCATCGTCATGCCCTCCCGGGCAAGCTTTTTCATCACGGCGAGGACCTCGCCGACGAGTTCGGGGTCGAGCGCCGAGGTGGGCTCGTCGAACAGCATCAGCTTGGGGTTCATCGCGAGGGCACGGGCGATCGCCACCCGCTGCTGCTGGCCACCGGAGAGCTGCGCGGGATACGCCGCGGCCTTCTCTGCCAGGCCGACCTGGTCGAGCAGATCGCGCGCCCTATCCAGCGCCTCGCTCTTCTTGACCCGCTTCACCTTCACCGGTGCCTCGATGATGTTCTGCAGCACGGTTCGGTGCGGGAAGAGGTTGAAGTGCTGGAACACCATCCCGATCTCGCGGCGCTGTTTTGCGGCCACGCGGGGCGAGATCTCGTGCAACTTGGATCCGGCCTCGCGATAGCCGATCAGGTCGCCGTCGACATACAGGCGGCCCGCGTTGACCTGCTCCAGATGGTTGATACAGCGCAGGAAGGTCGACTTGCCCGAGCCGGACGGCCCGACCATGCACAGCACCTCACCCTTGTTGACCTCCAGCGTGATGCCCTTCAGGACGTGTAGCGCCCCGAAGCTCTTGCAGACTTCCTGGGCCTTCACCATCGGTGTCATGCGCCCTCACCTCCTCCTCCTGGTGCTCCGGTTCCCTGCGCCTTGGCCAACGCCTCGAGCTGCCTGGTCGTCAATTTCCGCGACGCTCCTCGCGAGTAGTAACGCTCCAGGTAATACTGGCCCACCATCAGGATGCTGGTGACGACCAGATACCAGAACGCCGCTACCAGCAGAAGGGGAACCGGCTCGAACTCGCGGGCGGCGATCTCGCGGGAGGTGATGCCGTAGAGGTCAAGGGTGAACGGCACTGCGGTGACCAGCGATGTGGTCTTCAGCATGCTGATGACCTCGTTGCCGGTGGGCGGGATGATGACCCGCATCGCCTGTGGGAGTACGGTGCGGCGCATCGCCATCCCCCACGACATGCCCAGTGCCGTGGACGCCTCGAGCTGGCCCTCCGGCACGGAACTGATTCCCGCGCGGATGATTTCGGCCATGTAGGCGGCCTCGTTGAGCGCCAGCCCGAGGATCGCCAACAGAAACGGTATAGATAGCGACTGGAGATTGAGTTGGAAGAACGAAGGCCCGAAGGGCACACCGAGCCGGATCTTGGAGTAGATCGTCGGGATCAGCCCCCAGAACACAAGCTGCACGTAAATAGGGGTACCGCGGAAGATCCACAGATACACCCACGACACCGCCTTGAAGACCGGATTCGGCGACAACCGCATCACCGCCAGGAGTACGCCGAGTGCGATCGCCAGCACCATCGAGTAGAGGGTCAGTTGCAGAGTGTTGACCAATCCGACCTTGAGCACCCGGTCGTTGAAGACGTACTCCCCGAAGACGTGCCATCGGTAAGCGTCGTTGGTGGCTGCGCCGTAGACGAACAGCGCGACCAGGATGACGATGACGACCGCCGCCACCCACCGCCACGGATGACGCAGTGGAACAGCATCGATCGCAGCTGGGGCGGTGGTTGGCGGCGTGTCGACATCAGTCATTGGAGGATCCCAACTAGCTGATCGCGCCGTTGATCAC
>DASYMC010000309.1:0-32310 GCA_036009255.1 Pseudonocardiaceae bacterium | reverse complement strand
GAGAACTACGTCGAGCAGCTCTTCACGCACCGGCGGCTGTTCGAGCAGACGGCCGAGTCGCGGGGTGGGCTGCGCGCGCCGGTCGTCATCGAGTGGCGGCAGCCCCAGCGCGGGCTGCGGTTTCCGAAGCTCGGACCGCCCAAACTAGGACGGCGCCGATTCGGCACGACGGTGCTCTCCTTCTACGACGCCGCGGGTGAGGACCTCACCAGCCAGGACCGCGTCCATACCCAGGCCTACCTCGGTGTGGCGAACGGGCTGATCCTGCTGCTCGACCCGTGGCAGCTGCCGGGGGCGATGGACCGCATCGACGTGCCTGCCGCCGCTGTCCGGGAGGCCGAACCCCCACTGGAGGTGCTCAACCGGATCACTGAGCTGCTGCGGGTGTCGCACGAGGTGAAGGCGAGCCGGCTGGTGAAGGTGCCGCTGGCCGTCGTATTCGCGAAGATGGACGCCTTTTTCCCGGTACTCGGCGGCAACCATCCGCTACTGGCCAAGTCCGCCACGCTGCCCGGCTACGACGAGGTCGGGGGCCAGGACACCCACGAGCATGTACGGAGCCTGCTGCACGAGTACGGCGCGGACGATATCGACGCCCACCTCATGCACAACTACGCGACGTTCCGCTACTTCGCGGTGTCGGCCCTAGGCGCGACCCCCGACTACGCGGCCAAGGCGGTCGACCCGGGGGGTGTGCAGCCCTTCCGCGTCGAGGAGCCGTTGCTGTGGTTGCTCAAGGGTTTCGGTGTGATCGACCGGAGCCGGGCGTGAGCGGCGGGTTCGGCTCGCTGTACTACACGGACTGCCGCCCCGGGCAAGGCCTGCAGGGCGGCGCGGGCTTCCAGTTCCAGGCGACCTCGCCGGGGGTGACCTCCGAGGCTATGCCGCTGGTGCAGCGCTCGGCACTTTACGAACCTCCGGTGCGGTGGATGCGGGAGCGACGGCCGGTCGCCGATTACCCGCCGTCGCTGGCGCATACCGCCGACGGAGACCTGTTCGCCACCGCCGCGGGGTGCTACCTCGGCCAGGAAGCGAACGGCACGCGGGAGGGTAACCAGTTCACCCATGCCGTCGTCACCCGCGATCCCGCGGACTACGGGTCGGTGCGGCCCGCGCAGCTGTGGGGCGCACCATGGTGGGCCGCCGGGCCCGGCCCCGCTAGCGTGCTCGATGAGCTGGCGGCGCACCCGGAACCAGGGCCGCTCGATGTGGAGACCGTGTGCGAGCGGGTACGTGCGGCCGCAAACGGCGAAGCTCGGCTCACCGCACTACTCTCGGCGATCCATCACCTCGCCGACCCCGAACACCGGCGCACCGTGGTGCTCATCAGCGCCGATCCCGAGTTGGCCGCGTGCTGGATCGCGGCGGCGACCCTGCTGCTGCCGGCACCGGACGCGCTGCGGGTCAGCTTCAAGATCTTCGTAGCGGACTGCCAGTACGGCCGCCACGACGTCATCGCGCTGCACCCGGAGTGGGCCGGGCGGTGGGCGGACACCGGATCCGGCAGCGGTCTGGCCGTCTTCGACCTCGACTGTGGCCACCACACCGCCGTGGAGGCCACCGCCGCCGCGGGCTTCTGGGTCCCCCGCTTGCTGGCCGAGGATCCCTACGACGTCGTGGATGCCGTTGAGCTCGCGGGCCAGTTCGCCAGGGCCCGCGCGGATGACGCCGGCGTGCCGACCGGCGCCGACCGCCTCGCCGCGGTCATCGTTGCCGCCGGTGAGCGGTTGCCGGGGCCTGGCTGCGTTGACAAGGCCGCCGACTGGTTGTTGACCGCGCCGCAGGACGCGATGCGGATCGCCCGCGACCCGGTGCTCGCGGCGGTGCTGGACGCGCCTGGGCGAGCGCCGGTGCTGCGCACGCTGGCCGCCGCTGCCGGAGGGCGCGGGTGGACGAGCGCGGCCCTCCAGATCCGGCGGGCACTGCGCAGCGCCGAGATCAGTGAGGCACTGATCGCTCCCGATGGGGTGGCCGCGCTGCGGATGCTCACTGCCCTCGAGCCCCTGCCGCCGCTGCCAACGGTGGAGGGGCCGGGGCAAGACTGGCCGGAGGAGGACCGCCAGCGTGGCCGGGTCGAGATCGAGGAGGCCCTGCGGGTGGCACGGCCGGACCAGATTCCCCCGTTGCTCACCGTGGCTCGCCGGCACACCGTGGCGCCCGTCACCGCGACGTTCCGCAGCGCTGCGTACGAGTTCGCCGAATGGTGGGTGAACCAACGTGATCCCGACCTTGCGCCCGAGCGCTGGCATGCCCCGCCCGAGGCGCTCGACTGGGTCCGCGACGTGCTGCGGGACTGGTTGGCAGGTCCGCACTACCCCTACGCCGTAGAGGTCCTCCGGACGCGCTGGTGGCGCTCACTGTGGCCGCAGGCCTGTGATCCGAGCGACGAACTGGACAAACAGCTGATGTCGCTGGCGTATGCGCACCTGGAGGGCGAGAAGCGGGATCAGCTGGTGCGGCAGGTCCAGGAGTGGGCATACGCGCGGATGGTGGGCGGCACAGATCCCAGCACGGTGGCCTGGGACATTGTCTTCGGCGCGCGAATACCGGGGATGGCCGAAGCGGTGACCTTCTTCGCGGCCCTGGTGGACGGCGGCCGTACGCCCTCCACCGAGGTCGGGTCGAAACTGTGTGCGGTGCTTGAGAGGGAGCCTCGGGATACCGCGCTCGCTTTTCTCGGGAACTGCTCGGAGCTCCTCGCGAAGGTGATCTATGAGGCACTGAACGGTAGGTGGCCGCGCCATCCCGGCACCGCAACAGCTGAGGAGTGCCGGGCTGTCGCGTTCACCTTCGTCGTTGCCACCCGCAGTGCGACCAGTAGCCGGAGTGATCAGCAACGCCTCCTGCTGGAGCGCCTCGCAGAACTCGTCGCCGCGATGCCCAAGGACGTCCGGGCAGCGGTTGATCGCAGCTACCCGGGCGGGCTCGGGCGGCCGTGGCGGGACTGGGTGTCGGGGATCGAACCCCGCCGCCTGCGCCTGCGCCGGCGGGCCAGCACAGGATCGGGCAAGCAGCCCGGGCGCGGAGGCGAGTGAACAATGCCCGTATTCATCGCCGCGGTCATCGCACTCGGGCTCTACGGGATGGTCTGTTACTACGCGTTCGTCTACGTGATCGGCCCCGCCTACCCCTTCGTGATCCTCGGCGCGGGCGCGGTCGGTGTGCTGCTGGTCGCCGTGGTGTTGACTGGGGTGCTATTGGGATTCGGGGGTCAGGAAGTCCCCGAGGCCACCGCACCTGACCTGCGCAAACGGCTGCCTGGCCGCAAGTCGAACTTCGAGCGCGACAGCGCATGGCCGGGCTACCTGTTCGGGCAAAGCCGGATCGACCTCGGTGCGGCGTTGCGGCGCACCGTACGCGCGGTGGCGTGGATGTGGGTGCTGACGACCGAGTCGCTGGTCGCGGCGCCGGTTGTGCTCGTCTTCTGGCCGCTACTGCTACTACCGCTGGTGGGAGCTCTCGCGCTGACCGCTGGGGTCACCGTGGGTGTCGTCGCGGTGTACGGCCTACTCGGGGTGGTGCTGGCGGTTGCCTGGCTCGGCTGGCTGGCCGCCGTCGGTGTGCTGCGAGGCCTGGACTTGGGTGTTCGCCTGTTCCGCCGCGCCAAAGCCACCTGTCACCACTCCGGTTGCAACTTCCGCAACCGGTTGCCGGCATACCGCTGCGCGTGCGGGCAGACTCACCACGACATCCGGGCCGGTCGGCTCGGCGCGTTCGCCCGCCGGTGCGAGTGCGGCGCGCTGTTACCGACCACCGTCCTGCAGGCCGCGGCCGGGCTGCTGGCGGTGTGCCAGAAGTGCGACCGTGAACTGCGCGCCGGGGCCGCGGTGCTGACCGATGTGGTGATCCCGGTTTTCGGACCCGCCTCGGCGGGCAAGACCCGGCTGGTGCGCGCCGGCATGGTCGCGCTCGAGGCGCACCTGAGCGCGACCGGCGGGTCGCTGCACCCGGTCGGGTCGGACAGCGAGGAGACCTTCCGAGACGCCATCGCGGTGGTGGAGTCCGGGATGCAGACCACGAAGACCGACGCCGCCCGGCCACCGGCCGGAGTCACCGTTGCGCTCACGGGGGCACGACGCAAGGCGCTGTTGCATCTGTTCGACGCGGCAGGCGAGTTTTTCAGTAGCCGCGAGCAGAGCAGCGAGCTGCCCTTCCTCGATGATGCGCAGGGTCTGACGTTCGTTCTCGACCCGTTCTCGATACCGGCCGTAGTAGACGATCTCACCGGCACGCTGCCCTCCTGGGTGGAGGCGGCGCAACCGGCCGAGATGCACCCTGAACAGTCCTACCCGATCACCACCCAGCTGCTCCGCGACCAGGGCGTCGACCTGGCGAGCAAGCCACTCGCCGTCGCTGTGGTCAAGGCCGACCTGCTACTCGGTCTTCCTCCCGCCGCGGGACTGCGAGCCGGGGCGCAATCGGCCGAGGTGGAAAGCTGGCTGCGGAACAAAGGTCTGGACAACCTGGTCGAAGGAGCCGGGCGTGATTTCGGTGTGGTCCGTTATTTCCTGGTGTCGTCGCTCACCGCGGCAACCGACGCAAAAGGCGCGACGCTGCCCACCTCGCCCGCCCAGCCACTGCTGTGGCTGCTGGGTCGCGCCGGGGTGTCCATCCCCGCGCAGAGGGCCGCATCGTGAGTGCTCCTCTGCCCCCGCACTACCGATCGTTCCGGATCGCGCTGGTCATAGTGCTGGTGGGAGCCCTCGCCGGTGCCGCGTGGTGGTTTGCGCAGCCGGGGGTAGTGCACGAACTCCTGCGCCTCCTCCACGCATAGCGTGAAACCACCAGACAGGATATCTGGTGATTAATCCGCTTTTGGTCACGGCTCGTCACTGCGCCACAACATACAGATTATGTGGTCTCAATTCCGCCTGACGACCGTAACAAATCAACATATTTCGCGATGTTGTGAGTCGAGGCTTAAGCGAATGGAGACCCAGTCATGCGCAGATCCAAGGTCCTGGCCATCGCGGGAGTGGCGACGTCGCTGATGCTCACCTTCGGTGGCACCGCTTTCGCTGCGCCCATCACCGGCACAGGCGGTAACGACTCCCTCGCTGGCACCCCCGGCGCTGACACCATCAACTTGCTTGGCGGAGACGACATGGTGAACGGCTTCGGTGGCGACGACGTCATCGACGGGGCCCCGGCAACGACAATATCCAGGGCGGTGACGGTAACGACACGATCATTGGAGGTACCGGCAACGATCGCGTCCAGGGTGGTAATGGCAATGACAAAATCAGGGTCAACGGCGAGGGCGTCGACCTCGTTGCGTGCGGTGACGGGTTCGATACGGTGCAGCCCGGTCCGGAAGACCTGCTCAACCCCGACTGTGAGCAACGGATATAGGGGTGCCGACGCCCGTCTTCCGACGCCTTGTCGTGGTATCACTGTCCGTAAGGCTCGAGGAAAGGAGCTGTTGCCAGGCGGACGTGCCGCAGCCGGCAACTCCTAGTCCCCAGTTGCCATCTGCGGCACGTCCGCAACGGATCCACACCCTTCCCTCCGAGCTCGGCGCGTTGGAAACACAGTTTCATTCCACCTGGGCGCAGATGCTCTCGGTCGTCACCGAAATCGATTACCGCAGTATGGCCGTCGGGTTGGGATACGGCACCACCCTGGAATTGGTGCGGGCGATCGCCAGGATACCGCGAAGTGAGGCCCGAGCCGGAGTGAATGCCGCCGCCGACGTGCTACCCCGTCGCGGGGTCAACGGCGCGCCGGTCGAGCCGAAGCTCCCGACCACGGCGACCACGGCGACCACGGCGACCGCGGTGGCCGACGCGGCGATCGGCGCCGCGGACGTCGCGGTGATCCGCTCAGTCCTCGCGCGCATCCCTCCACACCTAGGCGAAGAGAAGCGGGCCGAGGTCGAGGCCGAGCTGGCCCGTCACGCCCGGACCCTCGACGCCAGCCAACCGGCGATCCTGGGCAGGCGGATCCTCGCTTATCTCGATCAGGACGGGCGTTGCCCGAACGACGCTGCTGAGACTCGCCGGTCGCTGCGCTTCCACGACCGGGACGGGGGCTATGAGCAGCTGTCCGGATGGCTGGACCGGGAGGCCGCCGAAATCCTCCGCTGCGCGCTGAGCCCTTTGGCCGCGCCGCGCCCGAGCACCGACACTGAGATTGATCTGCGCACCGCGGCGCAGCGCGACGCCGACGCCCTGGTCGAACTCGCGGCCCGCGCGCTGAGCGAGGGGCAGCTTCCCACCGAGGGTGGGGAACGCCCGCAGGTCGTGGTCACCGTGAGCCTGCCGGTGCTGCAAGGCCGAATTGGCTCAGCCCAGCTGGTGCTGGGTGGCCCGAATCCGCCAGTAATGGCAAACTCCTGCGCTCACCCGCCTACCATTGGGATCAAGGGAAACCTGGCGCTACTCCTGGCCGGCTAAGGCTGACTTTGCCGGGGCTTTGGGACGTTGCCGGAGGCGCCGATGTTCAGGGTGTAGGACACCAATTCCTGCAATACCTTGGCGGCCGATCTGGGGTCTTGCGCGTCACAGGTCATGAGTGGCACATGTGCGGCCAGCGCGAGCGCTTCGCGCACCTCGTCGAGTTCGTGGGGAAGCTGATCGTCGGCTGTGTTGACGGCAACGATGAACGGGACGTCGGAGCTGTTCTCGAAGTAGCTGATTATCGCGAACGCATCCTCGATCCGCCGGGGATCCACCAGCACCACAGCGCCCAGGGCCCCGATAAAGCCGGCGTGCCCCGGGTCCGAGGTGCCGAACAGGTACAGCACCAGGTCCGGATGCAGGGTGATCCGGCCGAAGTCCGTGGCGGCCTCGACGGCGATCGGGTGCGTATCCGAGACCGAGCCCACAAAGGTGGTCTTGCCTGCTCCGCGACCACCGGTGATGATGATCTTCGTCGGCGGTCTCGCCGGCGCGGGCGAACCGTGCTCGGCACGGGCGTGCGGTCCGAGCCCCGCTGGCGAGGCGTCAAACAGGTCCCGTAGCTCGTCGAAGATCGGCGTTCCGACCACGCTGCCCCCTAGTACCCCCGGCTGGCTGATCGACTCCCGACCGTTTTTAGGTATCAGGCGCCCCGGGGCGAGGTGACCGAAGCGAGATACTCCGTAGCCTTATCCGGATCGAGGAACCAGTGCTGATAATCAGCGGGATCGGCGAACCCGTTGACGAACCGGCGGGCGATCTCCGGGTAAGCACCCGCGGCCCCGAGCAGGTTCATCACGTGCTCAGGAGGCGGTGCGAGCATCGCATTGGTCCAGATGGTGGTGTGCTGGGCATCGGACCAGTACCGGTCGAAGGCCTGCTGCATCCACGCCCCGTCGAAGGGCTGCGCGCCGCGCTCCAAGATGCTGGCCAGGTACGAGGCGGCGCACTTGCTCGCACTGTTCGAGCCCTGCCCGGTGATGGGATCATTGGCCACCACGACGTCGGCCATGCCCAGGACCTGGCCACCGGAAGGCAGCTCACCGACTGGTCGCCGGACCACCGGTGGGTAACCGCCGGTCAACGTGGCCTTGCCGTCGGTCAACTCGACGTTGTGACAGCGCTCGTACTCCCATGGCACGAATTGCCGCATGAGGTGCAGGGTGCGCTGCAGGTGCTCGTCCGCCGGCGGCCGATCACTCCAGCAATCCAGCGGACCACCCGGGACGCCCTCGAAGAACAGGATGTCGCATGGGCCACTGCCGGTGAAGCAGGGCATGATGAACAGCTCGCCCACCCCGGGAACAGCGTTGAAACGCACCGCGTGCACGGTGGGATGTTCGGGTCGTGGTGCCATACCGTGGACATACACTACGGCCAGAATGCGTTGCGTGCTGGTGTAAGGAGAACGGCTCGGGTCCCGGTCGAACAGCTGAACGAGTTCACCTTTACCGGCGGCGATGACGACGAGGTCGTAATAAGTGGTCAATGCGTCGACATCGGAGGTCGTGACGCCGTGGTAGACCACCTTGCCGCCACGATCCTCGAATAGCTCCAGCCATCCGGACATCTTCACCCGCTGGTCCACCGACTGCGCGTAGTCATCGAGCTCACCGAGCCAGTCCAGGGCACGTTGGTGATCGGGACCCGCGATGGAGAGGCCGAGTCCCTCGATGTTGGGCGTTTGCTGCTCCCAGAGGTTGAGATCGTAGTCGCGTTCGTACTGTAGGGCGGGACCGAACATGCACTGCGTGGACATCACCCGTCCACCACGGATCTCCTCCGGAGTACGAGCCGACATGACGGTGACCTCGTAGTCGTGTCTTTGCAAACTGAGCGCCAGCTGCAAGCCGGCCTGACCGGCACCCACAATCAATACTTTCCGCATCTTTTAACCCTCCTCTAGCTTGCCCCAGGTCACGTCAGGGCCGTAGGAGACTGTGCAGCTCATGGTGTAGGAAACCAATTCCTGTAACGCCTTCGAAGTCGATCCCGGATCCCGGGCGTCGCAGGTCGTCAACAGCACGTCCGGGCCCAGGGTTAGCGCTTCCCGCACCTCGTCCAGTTCGTAGTCGAGTTCGCCGTCGAACTTGTTCACCGCGACGATGAAGGGTATATCAGAGTCGTTTTCGAAATAATTGACCGCAGCGAAGGAATCCTGAATCTTCCGGGTGTCCACCAGAATGACAGCACCGAGTGCGCCCCGGCACAGGTCGTCCCAAAGAAACCAGAACCGGGGCTGGCCCGGGGTGCCGAACAGGTAGAGCACGAGATCCGGCTGCAGCCTGATGCGCCCGAAGTCCATGGCCACCGTGGTGGTCTTCTTCCCGCTGTCCGGTAGCGGATCGACGCCCTCGCCGGCCACTGTCATCCAGGCTTCGGTGTTGATCGGTTTGACCTCGGACACCGAGCCCACGAACGTGGTCTTGCCCACTCCGAAACCACCAGCGACTACGATCTTCGCTGAGATGGTCAACGAAGAGGCGTCAAGCGGGTAGTTTCTTAAGTCCATCGAGGATCCTCTCCAGGATGATCCGGTCATACTGGTAGGTGAAGCCGGTGGGATGGATGAACACCACGTCTTGCGCGGCGAGGTCGCTGATCAGCACGCGGATCACCCCCAATGGGATAGTCAGATGTGCGGAAATCTCCGCGATGGAGGTCGTCTCCCGGGCAAGTTCGTAAAGCGCCTGGGATTCTGGCAGGAGCGTCCCGGCCAGCTGCGGATCGTACCGGGGCACCGATATCAGGGTCTCCACTAACAAGTGGTGTCGCGGTCTGGTCCGCCCTCCGGTGAGCGCATAAAGTCGGATTCTCTTGCTGCGCATCGCAATGTGTTCCACCGTCACCCCTCCTCCGGTGGTCAGTCGGCTCGCCGAGCGGTGATGACGCGCCGCAGGTCGGCGCGAGCCTTGGGGGTCAATGCATCTGCGGCCTGGTCCACGAACTGTGTCATCTCATAAGCGACCGCTTTCATGTCACAGCGGGCTGAGGTCAGCACCGCCAGGCCGGCACTCTCGCCGATCCCCATGAAGAGGTAGTGTCCGCGCGACAGTCGAATCATGATCAACTCACAGTCGCCTTTCCCGAAAATTGCCGCACTGTTGCGAGCCAGACCCAGCAGACCGCTGGCGATCGCTGCGAGCTGTTCTGCGCCGTCGCTGCTCACCGATGTCGACGCGGTCAGCGGGAATCCGTCAGCGGACAGGATCAGGGCATGCGTCACGCCGGGTACGCGCTTGACGAAACCATTGATCAGCCCGGCAAAGTCCGCCGGGTTCTTGATGGCATAGTCGGCAGCCATTCACGTCGTCTTTCTAGGCTTTCCCGCCGGCCGGTCCTGGCGGGCAGCCTGCTCGCCTTCGGAGAAATCTCCGAGATCCGCCATCAACTGTTTTCGGGACTCGCCGAGGTCCTCGTCGCGGTGGTCGGCGTCCGGGTCATCCCGGGGGCTGGGTACTGACGAGGGGAAGGCACCGAATTCGCGCAGGCTCTGCGGTATCCGTCGGGGCAAGCCGTTGCGTGTCGTCGTCGGGACGGGCCGAGGTTTTTCCTGTTCGGTCGATTCAGGCTCTCGCGAGGGGGGCAAAAGTGCGGGCGCCGAGTCCGGCTGGGCGCCAACCGGAGCGGGTGCCTGCCGGGGTAGCTTCATCATCGGTGTTTCGGCGAACCAGGGCGTGGCGGGGGCTTCACACACGAGATTCGGGGGCAACAGCACCGAGGCGTTGGTGCCGCGAGTAGCTCTGCTATCCAGGCTGACCTGGATACCGTGCTTGCCGGCCAGGCGCCGGACGATGGCAAGGCCCATCTGCTCGACGGACCCGCTGCCCGGGTTCGTGGCGGAAAGCTGGGCGTTGAGCGCCTGCAACCGATCGACCGGCAGCGGGTCTCCTACGTCCTCGATGCGCACCAGCATGCTGCCCTGTTCGGTCAGATGTGCGCTGACGGTGACCTTCGACATCGGTGGTGAGTAGGCCGTGGCGTTGTCGAGTAGTTCCGCGAGCAGGCGGCCGAGGTCGTCGGCGACCACGTCGACCACGGCCAGTGCAGCGGCGCGCTGGATTTCGATGCGGCGGTAGTGCTCGATGGACGACATCGCAGCTCGGATCACGTCGACGAGGGGCGAGGCCGCGCCCCGGGTACTGCCCGCGTCGCGCCCGGCGAGAACGCGAAGGTTCTCGGCGTTGCGGCGCAGCCGGGCAGCGAGGTGATCCAGCTGGTACAGCCGCGCCAGCGCGTCCGGATCGCTCTCGTTCGCCTCCATGTCCTCGAGGTGGGCAAGCAAGGAATCCACCAGATTGAGATCACGCAGCGCGACATTGGCGGACATATGGGCCAGCACATCGTGTGGGCCGCTGGGCTGGCTGGCTGGTGCGACGGACTTCCCCACCGCTACCGATCGTGACGTGACGTCCGGCGGTGCGAGCAGCCGCGCGGCCGCAAACCGTGCCTTGTTCACCAGCGTGCGGGTGGCGGGACTGCGATACTGCTCCACAATCCACCGGACACCGCGCTCCACACGGACAAGTATATGGTAATCGGTCCTGGGCACGGTTGCGTACCGTACTCGTGCGTTCGCGAGGTTCACAAGATTTGTGACACACACTAGTGTAAGATCGCTACTTTAAGTTACTAGCCATGCCGCCATTGGCCCAGTACAAAGTACGCATTACGCCACTGGTGACATGGCGGAAACACTGGCCGTGCCGGGAGATCGCCGAGCTGATCGCGGGGTTAGTCGTGGTCTGCGCTACGCGCGGAGCCGGCGGCCGAAGACGGGAGTGCTATCACCTTTGCCGCACCGAAAGGCGTCATTCATCCGGGTGAACTAGGGTGAACTGGCTCAGGGCTTGCGGCCGACTGCGCCGACGATGCAGTGCTGCGCAGGTTCGAGCGGCTTGAGCCGTGGGCCGTCTGGCCACCAGTCGACACACCGAGTCAGGCCGGGCTCGACCAGTTCAAGGCCGGCGAACATGGCCATGATCTCGCCGCGCGGCCGGAACCACCCGCTACCCAACGGGCTATTCACAAAAATTTGTTGCAGCCTCTGGGCGAGGGCGGTGTGTTCGTCCTCCGGATCGAGGAAGTGACTGATCGCAACGTAGGAGCCTGATGGCAGGGCATCGATGTACTCGGCCATGATGCTCGCGGGATTGCGCTCACCGTTGTAGTGGTGCAGCGTCCCGAGCTGGAATAGCGCGATCGGCGCGGAGAAGTCGAGGTGCTTGCGAACGACTTCGTCGTTCAGGATCTGGCGTGGCTCGAAGATGTCGGCGGCGCTGAAGAAGGTATGGTCATTTTCCACGAGTAGTGCCCGCCCGTGTGCGAGAACGACCGGATCATTGTCGACGTACACGACGCGGGCGTCCGGCTGGATTCGCTGTGCGACCTGATGGGTGTTCTCGGCCGTGGGCAGTCCTGATCCGCAGTCGAGGAACTGGGTGATGCCGGCCTGCGTGGCGATGAACCGGGTGACCCGGATGAGGAAGTTCCGGTGGTCCCAGGTGAACCGGCCTATCTCCGGTGCGATTTGCGCAAGGCGCTTGACGACCTCGCGGTCGATCTCGTAATTGTCTTTGCCGTTGAGCGCTGCATCGTAGACCCGGGCGATGCTTGCTTTGGTTGTGTCGATGTGTGTGGGTGCAATGGGATCCAACATCGAAGTCCTCCTCAGGGCTTGCGCGCAACAGCTCCGACGATGCAATTCTGGACGGTGTCCAGTGGCTTGATACGTGGCCCATCGGGCCACCAGTCGGCACACAGCACCAGGCCGGGATCGAGCAATTCCAAGCCAGCGAGCATGCCCTCGATCTCGGAGCGGGTACGAAATACTCCGCGGCCCATCGGGCTGTGCTGGAAGGCTTGTTCCAGCCTCCGGGCGAAATCGCTCAATTCGCTGGTCTCGGGATCGATGAAGTGGCTGATCGCCACATAGGAACCCGAGGGTAGGGCATCGATATATTCAGCCATGATGCTTTGCGGGCTGCGCTCGCCGGCGTGGAATGGCAAGGTTCCGATCTGAAACAGTGCGATCGGCTCGGAGAAGTCCAGATGCTTGCGGACGACATCATCATTGATGATCTCGGATGGCTTGAAGATATCTGCCGCGCTGAAGTGAGTCTGATCGTTTTCCACCAGCAGCGCCCGGCCGTGCGTTAGTACAACGGGGTCATTGTCGACATACACGACGCGAGCGTCCGGCTGGAGTCGCTGAGCGACCTGGTGAGTGTTCTCCGCTGTCGGCAGCCCTGACCCGCAGTCGAGGAACTGGGTGATACCCGTCTGGCTGGCGATGAATCGGGTCACCCGAATCAAGAAATTCCGATTGTCCCACGCCATAAGGCTCATCTCTGGCGCGACTTTTCGGAGCTGTCGGACCACCTCGCGGTCGATCTCGTAGTTGTCCTTGCCGTTCAGGACAGCGTCGTAGACTCGGGCGATGCTCGCCTTGGTCGTATCGATGTGCGGTGGTCGGACATCGACGGACTGTTCGGCGTCGGCATTGGGCATGAGAACCCTCGCAGAGTTACAGTACGGACATGGACCCGATCGAGCCTAGGAGTGCGAGAGCGCGGGGTAAACCAAGGGTGCATCTATGACCATGCTTCACCGCACGGTACGTTCAGTGACCGGGTTGACTACACCGGAGGTGCGGCGTGGCCAAAGATGATCCCCCGTCGACTCCAGACCCTCCGGCAGATCCCCACGGGCGGCCCGGTGTAACCGCTGAGCATGGCAGCCCGACCGCACGCCGAATCATGTTGGGCGCCCGGCTACGCCGGCTGCGGGAAGCCGCTGAAATCTCCCGCGGTGAGGCCGGTTTCGCCATCCGCAGCTCCGAGTCGAAGATCAGCCGCCTCGAGCTTGGCCGGGTGGGCTTCAAGGTCCGCGACGTGACTGACCTGCTCACGATGTATGGCGTGACAGACCCCGAGAAGCGCCAGGCGTTTCTCGAGATGGTGGCGCGATCGAACGAGCCCGGTTGGTGGCATCGCTACACCGATCTGGTGGCCGACTGGTTCCAGGACTACCTCGGGCTGGAGGAATCGGCCTCCCGGATTCAGACATGGGAGCAGCAGTTCGTCCCTGGTCTGTTGCAGACCGAGGACTACGCGAAGGCGCTCGCGATGCATGGTTGGTCGCCCTTAGCCAGCCCGAGTGTGCAACGTCAAGTCACGGTGCGGATGAGGCGCCAGGCGCTGCTCACCCGGCCAAATCCGCCCAAGGTGTGGGCCGTGGTCGACGAATCCGTGCTGCGCCGGCCGATCGGTGGTGGACGAGTGATGCTGGCCCAGATCGAGCATCTCCTCGAACTCGGCAAGCGACCCAACGTCACCCTTCAGGTAGTGCCGTACCAGTACAGCGGGTATGCCGCCGAGGGCTCATTTACGATGCTCCGTTTCGCTGAGCCGGAACTGCCGGACGTGGTGTACCTCGAGCACCTCAGCGGCGCCCTCTACCTCGACAAGCGATCCGATACCGAGCTGTACAGCAGGGTATTCGACCGGCTTACCGTGGATGCGCACACTCCCGACCACACCCGGCAATTGCTCGCCAAGGCGCGCGCGGAGATCTGACCAGCAGCTCTTCCCTGACGCGGGCTGGCCCCAACCTTAGCTTGTTCCGACGCGCACCTGCACGTGCATTGACACCTGCTAACGCCCACGCTAACGTCGCCGAGTGCACGTGCAGGTGCACCCAACCGAGGGGTGGGTGGTCCTATGTCACAGCGAATTCGCAACGGTATGTCGGCCGCCGGACTTGCCGGGGTGACGTGGCGCAAGAGCCGGCACAGCGGTCAGCTCGGCAACTGCGTGGAGACCGCGGCGCTGGCCGCCGGTGAGGTTGCCATGCGCAACTCACGTGATCCCGGTGGCCCGGCGTTGATCTTCACTCGCGATGAGATGGCAGCGTTCCTGGCCGGCGCCAAGGACGGCGAGTTCGACGACTACGCCAGCTGATCTGGTGTGAGCGAGACGACCCGGCGGGGGGAA
This sequence comes from Pseudonocardiaceae bacterium, assembly GCA_036009255.1. Classification (GTDB taxonomy): domain Bacteria; phylum Actinomycetota; class Actinomycetes; order Mycobacteriales; family Pseudonocardiaceae. The sequence goes on along the minus strand of DASYMC010000309.1, from coordinate 17,918 downwards.
CCCGGCGCCGGTGCCGCGGTTGTAGTGGAGCGGCCTTTGATGCTGGTCCGCTACCGGGCTGACGTGATCAGCCAGACCGCTGGCACCGTGCACCTGGTTCCCGTCCTGGATGAACGCGAGGCGAGTGTGGCGGTCGCCTTGTGCGGCGCCCTATTGTGCCCCGAAGAGATCGAGATGGTCGGCCACGGCATGGGCATGCCTTGCCCGGCGTGCCTCGCGAGCCGGGCTATTGCCATGGGTTCGTCGGCGGCCGGCTGCGAAGGCGGAGACGCTGAGATCGTGAGTGGGCCGGTCTACAGCGCGTGGGGTTGGCCAGTAACCCAGCAACGTGACCTGATACAGCTGAGTCTAGATTGCGATGCGTCGGCGATAGCGATCCCGATACCGCTGAGCGTCGAGGTGACGCGGGTGCTCACCGTTCGGCGCTGTGCTCCTGCGGTGCTGGCCCATCCGTACGCTCCAGAACACCACATGGTGCTCACCGGAGAAAAGTTCTGTGCCGCACTGCCCTGGCCATCGGGCGTATATGAGGTAAGCCGATCGGTGATGTTGCCGCCTACGATGACTGTCGGTGGGCCGATCACCTGGGTACAACCGCCGAGCAAGGACTCATTGCGGTTGTCCCGGGAGATCGACGTCTTCGGGGCCCTGCGCACGGTCAGCGACTAATCGTAGCGCTGCCCCGCTTGGCTGAACCCCCAATGATCAGATGTCCAACTGGCCGGCGCGGGCCTCAGAGATCATGGCTCGCCACTGGGCTGTGGTGAAGGCCAGCACGGGGCTGTTGACACCGAGCTTGCTGTCTCGGACCCCGACCCACTCGGTCAGTTCAGTTGTGATCTCCACACATTCTTGACCATCCGGAAACGAGTAGCTCGACTTCCGCCATTGAGTGCTGTTGCAAAGGTGGGTCCGCGCGGTCTTGTGGTTCACGACATCTCCTCCACGTAGCGAATCAGCTCGGCCCGCGATCCCTCCGGGTCGTGCCGAATCCGCAGGTCGACACCATAAAGGGGGTCAAATCAAGATACGGGCCAAACCGCCGGCCGGTGATACCGACCGTGGAATTCGCCCAGTAGAGGTGCAACCGCGAGTGCAATCGCGAGTGCTATTGCACTCGCGATTAGCCAGCTGTCCCATAGCACGGCATCGCAACGACGGTGCCCGGGCTACGCGGCACCGGGTCCGCGTGGCGGGCAAACTGGGGGTTGATGGCGACAACCCGATCTGAGATACCCGAGCCGGTAGCGCCGATGCTCGCCACGGCCGGTGCGCCACCGTCCGGCCCGGGTTGGGCGTTCGAGTTCAAGTGGGACGGTGTACGGGCCATCGCCGCCGTCGCGGGGAGCCAACTCCGGCTGTTCAGCCGCAACGGTAACGACATCACCGGGGGATATCCCGAGCTGACCGTGCTCGGCGCGCTGGTCAGGGGCCGGCCGGCACTGCTCGACGGGGAGATCGTGGCGTTGAGCCAGGCCGGGCGGCCGGAGTTCGGGCTACTCCAGCAGCGTATGCACGTCCGCTCACCGAGCCCGGAACTGGTGGCCCGAGTCCCGATCTCCTACTACGTATTCGACCTGCTCGACCTCGACGGTCGCCGGCTGCTGCGGCAGAGCTACCAGCAGCGCCGGGAGTCGCTCGCAGCTCTTGACCTCGATAATGGTTCGCCGCTGGTCCGGGAACCCCCGAACTACACCGACGTGGCCGGCGGGGCGCTGCTGGAGGTGGCCCGCCAGCACGGCTTGGAGGGTGTCGTCGGCAAGCGGCTGGGTTCCCGATATGAGCCCGGACGCCGCTCGCCGGCGTGGATCAAGACCGCCCTGCTCCACACGCAAGAGGTCCTAGTGGGCGGTTGGACGACCGGGCAGGGCCGCCGGGCCGGCACGCTGGGCGCGCTGCTGCTCGGGGCCTACGACGAGCGGGGCCGGCTGCGTTACCTCGGCGATGTCGGTACCGGGTTCACCGAGACGATGCTCGCCGACCTGCTGACCCGGCTCACCACGCTGGAACAGCGGGATAGCCCGTTCGACGAGCCGGTGCCTCGCGAGCACGCCCGGCGGGCGCGCTGGGTGCGCGCTGAACTCGTCGGTGAGGTCGAGTACCGGAACGTCACGCTGGACCGCAAGCTGCGCCATACCGCGTGGCGTGGGTTGCGGAGCGATAAGGACCCCGCCGAGGTGAGATTCGGCTGAAGATGCCGCCGTCGCCGGTGTGGCCGATGATGACCGGTATGAGCGACCGGCAGGAGCGGCTGCGGACCTACCGGGCCAAGCGCGACTTCGCGGTCACCGCGGAACCAGCCGGCACATCGGAGCCCCCGGCCGGCTCGGGTCGGTTCGTCGTACAACGCCACCGGGCTCGCCGCTTGCATTACGACCTCCGGTTGGAGATTGACGGGGTGCTGGTCAGCTGGGCTGTGCCCAGGGGGCCGACGCTGGACCCCAAGTCCAGACAGCTGGCGGTCCATGTCGAGGACCACCCCATTGAATACTTCGACTTCGAGGGCGTCATCCCCCGCGGCGAGTACGGCGGGGGCGACGTCATTGTGTGGGACTGGGGGACGTGGCAGCCATCCGGCACGGACGATCCGGCTCGAGCGGTCGAGCGCGGGGAGCTGCACTTCGACTTGCAGGGCGCGAAGCTGGCGGGTCGCTTCGTGCTGGTCCGCTCCGGCGAGGCCAGCTCCAGCAAAGAACAATGGCTGCTGATCCACAAGAAGGACGAGCACGCTCAGCCCGGGTGGGACCCCGAGGAGCACCCCCGATCGGTCAAGAGCGGGCGCACCAACGACGAGGTTGCCGCGGCTCCCGAGTCGATGTGGCGCAGCGATCTGCCCCCGAGTCAGGCCGAGGTCTCGTTGGCCCGGGTGCCAGCACCTGCCTGGGATCCGCCGACCGAGGACGAGCTCGCCGCGCTTGATGCGCTCGGGGCCAAGGGCCGGTGGGCACTCCAGGGTCGCGAGATCGCCCTTACCAACCTGGACAAGGTGCTTTTCCCCGCGCGGGATTCCGAGCCCCCGATCACCAAACGGGACCTCATCCGCTACCACGCCGTGGTCGCCCCGTTCATGCTCCCCTACCTGGCCGATCGCCCGGTGAACGCGCACCGCTATCCCAACGGTGTGCAACGCCCGGGCTTCTGGCACAAGGAGGTTCCCAGCTACGCGCCGCCGTGGCTGACCCGCTGGCACAACGCCGAAGCCGACCCGGGCAAGACGCAGTGCTACGCCGTCATCGACAGCGTTGCCGCGCTCACCTGGATGGCGAACTACGCGGCGGTGGAGCTGCACCCTTGGACATCGGCCCTGCCCGACGTGCACCAGCCCACCTGGGCGCTGATTGACATTGACCCGGGCCCGGCCACCAGCTTCGATGATGTCCTGGTGCTCGCCCGGCTGTACCGGGTCGCGCTCGAGCACCTCGGTGTCGCGGCGATGCCGAAGGTCACCGGCCAGCGGGGCGTGCAAATCTGGGTTCCCGTCCGCGCCGGTTACTCCTTCGACGACACCAGAGCCTGGGTCGAGAAGCTCTCTCGCGCCATCGGCCGGACCGTGCCGGAACTGGTCAGCTGGGAGTGGCAGAAAGATCGCCGGGAAGGCCTCGCCCGCCTGGACTACACCCAGAACGCCCTCAACAAGACGCTGGTGGCCCCCTTCAGCGCCCGACCAGCCCCCGGCGCGCCGGTTTCCGTCCCCATCCACTGGGACGAACTCCAGGATCCCGAGCTCTCTCCGGATCGCTGGACGATCCGCACGGTGATCGACCGAGTGCATGACTACGGTGATCCGCTAGCCCCGCTCATAGGCCGAGAACAGGAACTGCCGGCGCTGTAACGCAGTTGGACTCGGTCGAGATGGTCATTCCCCGTTGCAGGGTGTCGGGCAAGATCGCTCACTATTGTTGATAGGCCACTTTGTTATCGAGGACGCCGCTAAGTAGTCAGTTGCCCTAACGCAGCCCCAGTCGTATGCGCCTGGGGCTGCGAGTATCATGGTGTGCACCAGTGTGCGGGGGCAACCACCGTGGTTAGCGCAGGATTCGTTACTTCCTCACCGGGGAAGCCTGAGATCGGAAAGAAAGCATGTTGTGGTTTGATGAGCTTGCGGCGAGAGTTGAGGGTCCGCAGGTCGTAAACGACTCGAAGACCCCCTCGGGGCCGGTGCACGTCGGGGCGTTGCGAGGCGTCCTCATTCACGATGCCATGTACCGTGCACTTCAAGATCGTGGCCTGCCGGTTCGCTACAAGTTCGGGGTAGATGACTACGACCCTTTGGATGAGTTACCTCCGACGGGCGCAGACGAATTTCGTCCCTACCTGGGGATACCGCTATGCAATGTTCCTGCACCCGCCGGGTCGTCAGCGAAGAATCTTGCCGAACATTACATCAAAGACTTCTTCGATATATTTGAGGAGTTAGGGGTCGGCGCTGAAACCTACCGAATGAGCGATGTGTACCGCAGCGGTACATTCGACAAGGAAATTGATACGATCTTGCGGAATGCGGACGTCGTCCGGAGAATCGACCGCGAGATTTCTCACGTACGTCGAGATGACGACTGGTTCCCGTTTCAAGTCATCTGCGAAAAGTGCGGCCGTATCGGCACGACGAAAGTTACATCATATGACGGGGAACTTGTCAGCTATCAATGTCTGCCCAACCTGGTCAAGTGGGCTAGCGGTTGCGGAAATACAGGGAAGATCTCTCCCTTTGGCGGCAATGGCAAGCTTCCATGGAAGCTGGAGTGGGTTGCCAAGTGGAACAACTTCCCTGTCACAATCGAGGGTGCCGGCAAGGATCACAATACGAAGGGTGGTTCTCGCGAGGTTGCGGTCCGGTGCCTGAAAGAGATCTTTCATAAGGATGCGCCGATAAATATCCCTTACGAGTTCTTCCTCGTGGGTGGCGCAAAGATGAGCTCTTCGCGCGGCGTGGGCGTTTCGGCCCGGGAGATGGCGAATCTCTTGCCTCCGGAACTCCTGAGATTCTTGATGATTCGGAGCCTCCCAAAGCAGGTGGTCGACTTCTCTCCAGAACAGGAGAAAATAGTCCGTCTGTACAGCGACTTCGATCGGGTGCGGGAGAGGGCCGCGAACCCCGTTGACTACCCGACGGAAGCGCGTATGTACGAGATTACCCAAGTGGAGTCGGAACCAAATTACTACGCGCCGCCCTTCGATCTGCTTCTGAGCCTCGCCCAGATGCCGCACCTAGATCCTGTGCGCGAAATCGAACGTGTACATCACGCGAAGCTATCTTCGCTCGATCTCAGGCATGTGGAGCAACGGGTGGCATCTGCAAAATATTGGCTTCGCAGGTTCGCATCCGATCAAGACCGGTTCGAAGTTCAGAATTCGTTGCCGCCTGGCGCGGCCTCCTTGCGCGCCGGTCAGCTAGGTTTCCTCCACAAGCTCGCAAAAAAGCTCGGGGACGTAGCCTGGGAACCCGCCAAGATTCAGGTCTGCTTGTTCGACGCTGCTCGCATCACCCCGATCAACCAGGCGGACGGGTTCTCGGCATTGTACACAGTACTGCTTGATCGTCAATCGGGCCCGAAGGCTGGAAACCTACTGGCCTTCCTGGAGCGCGAATTTGTGATCGGGCGCCTTTTGGAAGCGCCTATGCCGTCCGTCACAGCCTTCTGGACCGACACTGCAATCACAGAACAGGAGCTTGAGGACTGGGTTGCGAGCGTCCGCTCTAAGATTGTTGCTGCATCCGCCGAAACTTTCTTTGAAGGCATCGGCATCCTGGAACTCACTGCCGAGTTGTCGGACGGCAAGATTCACCTTCGGCGTTGCGCGATAAGTTCGTTTGAACAATGCAATCAAATCGGGTATGAATATTTCGTGTCGCATGCGATCAACTATGTAGCTAACCTCGCGAGGAAATTTGAGGTGGAGATTCCTATCAAGGTGAATGCGGGAGGTGAAGTGCGAGTCTGACCCGCCATGCCTGGTCAGCGGCGAGCCAGCCGACGCTCACCCATCGAACCCCGCGCGTATTCCAGCTTGTAGTAGGCGAACACATCGGGTTCGTCCTCGGCGGTCAACTCGCCGTCCGAGTCGATCGTAGGCGCGTCCAGCACCCGTTTTTTGAAATAACGCACGCGCACGGCTTCGGGGCTCACCGTTGCTCCTTCAACCGGGACAAAAGCAAGTCGGTGCCTGCCGATCATGCCGATTTTCACGGTGATGAAGCTGGGCTCATCGCTCACCGTGTCGACGTACACTGCTTCTAGCTGGCCAATCCTGCTCCCGTCCGGGTCGATCACCTTCAGGCCGCGCCAGTCTCGCAGATTCTCCGCTACGAACATATTGCTGAGTACCCGCCAGCGCTGCGTGGCAATCGGGACGGGCAACGTGTGATCTAGGGTTGCGGGTCAGGTGGCCAGCGGTAGCCGAATCCGGAATACCGCACCGGCGCCGGGCGCGGTGTCGAGTTCGGCGACTCCGCCGTGCGCTGCGGTGAGGGCGGCCACGATGGACAGACCGAGTCCACTACCGCCACGGTGCGACCTGGTTCGCGAGGAGTCGGCCCGGTAGAACCGCTCGAACGCTCGCTGGGCGTCCTGCGGCGCCAAGCCCGGACCCTGATCGCGGACCGAGAGCACGGCCCAACCGGGCTCGGTGGCCACCCCGACGGTGACCTGGGTACCGGCCGGGGTGTGGGTGAGTGCGTTGGTCGTCAGGTTGCCCAGTACCTGCCGAAGCCGGGATTCGTCACCGAGCACCACGGGCACTCCCTGGTCATGGGTCACCTCCAGGGAGACCCGCCGGTCCGGGGACAGCGCACGGGCATCGTGGACGGCGTCGGCAGCCAGGGCGACGAGGTCGACCGGCGCCCGGACCAGCTCCCGCTGCGCATCCAGCCGGGCGAGCAGCAGCAGGTCTTCGACGAGCAGACCCATCCGCGCCGCTTCGGATTCAATCCGGTTCATCAGCCTGGGCACGTCATCGGCAGCGCCTTGCCGATACAGCTCGGCGAACCCGCGGATCGAGGTGAGCGGGGTACGAAGCTCGTGGCTGGCATCGGCGACGAAGCGTCGCATCCGCTCCTCGGAGGTGCGGGCGGCCATCTCGGAGGCCTGCTGGGTGCGAAACGCCGACTCGATCTGGACCAGCATCCCGTTCAGCGCGCCGGAGAGCTGCCCGATCTCGGTGCGCGGCGGGTGCTCGGGTACCCGCCGGGTCAAGTCGCCCGCCGCGATGGCCTCGGCGGTGTCCTTCACCTTGGCCAGTGGCCTGAGGCTGCTGCGCACTGCGAGGTAACCGACGCCGGCAAGCACCACCAGCACCACCCCGCCGATGATCACCTCGAGGAACGTCAGCCGGGACAGGGTGGAGTCCACGCTCGCCAGACTGGTCGCGATCAACAGGCTGCCGGAGCCATCCGGTAGCGGGGTGGCCAGTAGCCGCCACTCGCCGGCGTTGTCACTCGCTGGCACAGTGATGGCCCTCCCGTTCCGGGCCGCGGCCTGGTCAGGGGTCCACTGGGGGAGGACCGGGCCCGGTTGGCCGGCCCGCAGCGGAGACTCCAGCGTCCCCATCAGGGCACCGGTCTGGTCGGTGATGGCGAGCGCGAACGTGCTGGGTAGCCGGAGCCGGCCGGGCCCGCCGCGCTCGCCGCTCAGCGGGGGCAGCCCTGGATTGTGATGCAGGCCACGGACGACCGGTTCGGCGGCGATGCGCAGCTGGCTGTCCACCTGATCGAGCAGGTAGCCGTGCAGTGCGGTGACCGTCGCCACCCCCGCGGCCCCGAGCGCCAGCGCGACCAGTGCCAGCACCGCGGCGACCAGCCGCAGCCACAGCGGTGTCCCGGCCCAGGCTCGTCGGACCACTTCGCGGTGCCGGCGCTCGGCCCGGCTACCGGCCCGCATCCGGTCAGTGGTCGGGCCCACCGTGGTCATGTCCGGGGTACGCGCAGCACGTAGCCGACGCCGCGCACGGTATGCAGCAGCCGCGGCTCGCCGGTATCAAGCTTGCGCCGCAGGTAGGAGATGTAGGACTCGATCACCCCGGTGTCGCCGTTGAAGTCGTAGTTCCACACGTGCTCGAGGATCTGGGTCTTGGACAGCACCCGTCCGGGATTGCGCATGAAGTAGTGCAGCAGTTTGAACTCGGTTGGTGACAGCTCGACCAGCTCGCCGGCTTTGTGCACCTCGTGAGTGTCATCGTCGAGTTCGATATCGGCGAAGCACAGCTGGGCGCTGGCCGTGTCTGCTATGGCGCCGGCCCGCCGCAGGATCGCCCGGATCCGGGCGATCACCTCTTCGAGGCTGAACGGCTTGGTCACGTAATCGTCCCCGCCCAGCGTCAGGCCGGTGATCCGGTCAGCCGTGGCATCGCGGGCGGTGAGGAACAGCACCGGAATCTGCAGGCCCTCGCCGCGCAACCGGCGCACCATGTCGAAGCCGTCCATGCCGGGCATCATCACGTCGAGCACAAGCAGGTCGGGGCGGCTGCGCCTGGCCTGCTGCATCGCTTCGACCCCGTCGGTCGCGGTCGTGACGTCGAAGCCGACGAAACGCAGGCTCGCCGAGAGTAGCTCGACGATGTTGGGCTCATCATCGACGACGAGCAGCCGAGCCTCGGGGCCGGTTGTGGTCACGGCACACCACCTCCTGGGTACCAGTCTGGGCGGCGAGCCTCTCACGCCCCTGGGCATTGCCTGTGAACTGGCTGGGAACCCCCACCTCCTTCCCCGGCACCCGATCATTCCCAGCCAACTCCAAGCAACCTGACAGCCCACCCGCAATCTGGTCCGCGACGGTAGCGCCTGTGCCCAGCCTCCCAGTCCCGAGCTCGACAGCAGAGCTGTCCGAACCCCCCTCCCGGCTGCTCTTCGCTGTCGGGTTCGGGGGGCTGGGCACATCCGGATCCGGACCACCTGAGGGAGAACACCGATGAACGAGACGCCGCAGCCCTATGACCCCACTGCGATGATCCCCGAGCACACCACCGGCCCGGCCGGCCGGGCACCCCGAGGAGCGTGGCTACGTCGGCTCGCGACCCCCATGCTCGCCGGTGCCGTAGCGCTGCTACTCGCCGGTGCTGCGGGCGGGTACCTGCTGGGCAGCCGGGGAGCCGGAACAGCCTCGACCAACGTGGTAAGCCCCGCTGCCGAGGCGTCGTCCAGCACAGGGTCGTTCGACCCGTACTCCGGTGCCGCACCCTGCGGTCGTTGCGGTCCCGGAGGCTTCGGTCGTGGCGGCCGGGGAGCGGCCGGCACCATCGACTCGGTCAACGGGACCACGATCACGCTGACCACCCGCAACGGCCGGAACATCAACGTCATCGCCCCTGGCGCCGTGACCGTCACCGTACGCAGCCCGGGCTCGGTCGCTGACCTCAAGCCCGGCCAGAGCGTCGTCGTGTCCGGTCAGCGGGGCGCCGACGGCAGCATCACCGCCAACCGCATCGACGTCGGCGCGCCGAGGTGAGTACCACCGCCACCGCCGAGCACCGCCCCGGGCCTGAACCCGACCCGTTACGCACCGCCCTGATCGAGATCGTCATCCCGGTGCACAACGAGGAACGGGAGCTGGCCGGTTGCGTGCAGGTGCTGCACACCTACCTGCGCGAGCACATCCCCTTCCCGGCGACGATCACCATCGCGGACAACGCGAGCACCGACGCGACACCGCAGGCGGCTCGGGAACTGGCCGAAGCGCTGCCCGGTGTGCGGGTGCTGCGATTGGAAGACAAGGGCCGTGGCCGCGCGCTGCGGGCTGCGTGGTCGGCCAGCGACGCCGACGTGGTGGCCTACCTGGACGTCGATCTGTCCACTGGGCTCGACGCGCTGCTGCCGCTGGTCGCGCCGCTGGTCAACGGGCACTCCGATCTGGCCATCGGCAGCCGGCTGGCGCCCGGTGCGCGCACCGTGCGTGGTGCCAAGCGGGAGCTGATCTCCCGCGGCTACAACGCGCTGGTCCAGCTCATGCACTGCGTCTCGTTCTCCGACGCGCAGTGTGGCTTCAAAGCCGCCCGCACCGAGGTGATCCGCCCGCTGCTTGCCGTGACCACCGATGACGGCTGGTTCTTCGACACCGAGTTGCTGCTGCTGGCCGAGCACAACGGGCTGCGTATCCACGAGGTACCAGTCGACTGGGTGGAGGACCTCGACTCGCGGGTCGCGCTCGCCGCCACCGCCTGGGACGACCTGCGCGGACTGCTGCGGATGGCTCGCGCCAAAGCCCGTGGAACCGCCACCGTCACCGGGCTTCCCCAGCGGCCGGCGCCCCGCGCGGCGCACCCGGACGCGGTCCTCGCACCACGCCGCAGCACCCGAGCGACCTGGCAGGCAATCTCCTTCGCGGTGATCGGGCTGCTGTCCACGCTCGCCACGGTGGCCCTCTACGCGCTGGGTCGCGAGTGGTGGTCTCCGCTGGAGGCCAACCTGGTCGCGCTGACTGTCACCACCGTGTTCAACACCGAGGCCAACCGCCGGTTCACCTTTATCGGCGCCGGGCGCAGCCTGGTGCGGGTACACGCCCAGGCGGCGCTGGTCTTCGTCGGTTACTACGCCCTCACCTCTCTCGCCCTGCTCGCGGTGAGCTCCCTGGTGGCCCAGCCGTCACGGGCGCTGGAGGTCGGGGTGCTGCTCGGCGCGTCGGTGCTCGGCACCGTTGGCCGGTTCCTGCTGCTGCGCGGCTGGGTGTTCGCCGCTCGCCCACACCGGAAGGACATGCGATGACCGCCGCAACCCTCGCTCCACCGGCCGCGCCGGCACCCACCGCCCCGCGGCGCGACCCGCGGTGGGTACGCCCGGCTCTTGCCGGGCTGCTCGGCGCCACCGCGTTGCTATACGTGTGGGGTCTGGGTGCGTCCGGTTACGGCAACACGTTCTATTCCGCGGCCGTGCAGGCCGGCGCGACGAGCTGGAAGGCGTTTCTTTTCGGCTCCTCCGACGCGGCCAACTCGATCATGGTGGACAAGCCGCCGGCATCGCTGTGGGTGATGGAGCTCTCGGTCCGGATCTTCGGGCTGAACCCGTGGAGCGTCCTCGTCCCGCAGGCGCTCGAAGGCGTCGCCGCGGTTGGCGTGCTCTACGCCGCGGTGCATCGCTGGCATGGCCCGGCCGCGGGGTTGCTGGCCGGCGCGGTGCTCGCGCTCACCCCGATCGCAGTGCTGATGTTCCGGTTCAACAATCCCGACGCGCTGCTCGTGCTACTCCTCGTCCTGGGCGCCTACGCGCAGGTCCGTGCGGTGGAGGTCGGCCGGACCGGCTGGCTGGTCGCGGCGGCTGTGTTCATCGGCTTCGGGTTCCTGACCAAGATGATGCAGGCATTCCTGGTGGTTCCCGGTTTCGCGCTGACCTACCTGGTAGCCGCGCCCGTGGCAGCGCGCCGGCGGATCGGGCAGCTGCTGGCGGCGGGCGTCGCGCTGGTGGCCAGCTCGGGCTGGTGGGTCGCGATCGTGGAGCTCTGGCCGGCCGCGGACCGGCCCTACGTCGGTGGCTCGCAGACCAATAGCGTGTTGGAGCTGATCTTCGGCTACAACGGCTTCGGGCGGCTGACCGGCAACGAGATCGGCAGCGTGGGCCGCGGTGGATTGGCAGGTGGCCCTCGCGGTCCCGGCGGTGCCATGTCCGGCGGCGGCGGGGTGCGCCAGCTGTTCGACTGGTCAATGGGCAGCCAGATCGCCTGGCTGCTGCCGGCCGCGGTGCTGTTCCTGCTCACCCTGCTCTGGCTCGGGTGGCGGATGCCCCGCACCGACCGGCTGCGGGCGTCGATGCTCCTGTGGGGCGGCTGGATGCTGGTCACCGGCGCCGTGCTCTCCTACGCCCAGGGGATCATCCATCCCTATTACACGGTGGCGCTGGCCCCGGCGATCGGCGCGCTGGTCGGGATCGGTGCGATCACCCTGTGGCAGCTGCGCTCGACGTTGCTGGCGCGGGCGGTGCTGTCGGCCGGATTGGCCGGCACCGCGGTATGGGCTTTCCTGCTGCTCGATCGCGCGCCGAGCTGGCAGCCTTGGCTGCGGGTGGTCGTGCTGATCGCAGGTCTGGTATGCGCGGTCGTGCTGGCGGCACCGGCCTCTGCCCGGAGCAGGGTGGGGGTCGTGGTGGTCGCTGCCGGCGTCGCACTCGGGCTTGCTGCTCCCGCCGCTTACGCCCTGGACACCGCGGCAACGCCCCACCACGGAGCGATCCCTTCCGCCGGACCCCCCTCCGCCGAACTACAGGGCGGCGGTTTCAGAGGTGGCGGATTCCCGGGCCGTCGGTTCTCCAGCCAGCAGGGTCCAGGCCACGGGTTGCGCAGCAACCTGTTCGCAGGTCGCGGCAATCCGACCGGTGGCCTGCCCGCTCTCGGCGGCTCCGGGGGCAGTTTTCGAGGCGGGCGAAGTGGCGGCTCAGGCGGAATCGCCGGCCTATTGGGCGGTACCACGTCCAATACCGCGCTCAATGCATTGCTGGCTCGCGATGCCGATCGCTACACCTGGGTGGCCGCTGCCGTCGGCTCGAACATGGCGGCCGGTTTCCAACTCGCCACCGGGTACCCGGTGATGCCGGTCGGCGGCTTCAACGGCAGTGACCCGTCGCCGACGCTGGCTCAGTTCCAGCAATACGTGGCCCAAGGTGCGATCCACTACTTCATCGGTGGTGGTGGCTTTCCCGGCCAGCGCGGCGGCGGCTCCAGCAGCCGGCAGATCGCGGACTGGGTGCAGCGGAACTTCACCGCGACGACGCTGGGCAGCGCCACGGTCTATGACCTCGCGGCGCGCTGAACCGGGTGGCGTGCATTGTCCCGAAAGAGAGGATCGGCGTAAAGATGTTGTCGTCAACCGCGGCTCCCGCGGGGTTCACCCGGAGCAGCCTGGTCCCGCGTGGGATTGGCATCGTTGGGTGTCTGGCCGTGGCTGTCATTCACATCGTCGACCAGGGCGGTTTGCCGGGATCGAAAGGTCCTGAATACATTCAGTGTCTGTATTACGCCCTCGAAGGGGCTGGTGTTGTCGCTGCAGCCCTGCTGCTACCCGATACGGAACGTGGTTGGTTTCTCTCACTCGGAGTCGCGGCGAGCCCCGTGCTCGGTTACCTGCTCTCTCGCGGACCCGGATTGCCCGACTACAGCGACGACATCGGGAACTGGGCTGAACCACTTGGTGTCATCAGCCTCGTCGTCGAGGGCGTCTTGCTGGTAGTCGCCGCGAGAGCCCTGACGGTATCTCGCCGAGGTATATGTTCCTGATCCTCGGCATTCCTCCGTCGGCCATGCTCCGCTTCCCGGGTGAACGGGATGAGTCCAGCAACTGGCAGACGGATTACGGCAAAGAGCTACTGTGACCCGATGTAGCCATTTGAGCGCGCTGCTTCACACGAATGGGTGGCAAGAGCTCCGCGATCGGGATACAGTGACTACGGGCAATGAACGCCCGGATAGTGACCGGAGGTCCTCGAGCTGCTATAGCGGTAAGTCCGCTATAGCGTGCCTGTGAGGGTTCTGTGAGCCGAGCCCATCGTGGCCTCTCCGCGTCGTCCAACTCGCATCTCGTGGACACGAGAGGATACCAAGTGGGACCTATAGTCCAAACGCTGACGCTCGCGATTATCCTGCTTGTCATAGGATTGACCTGCATGGTGCTGGGCATCACTGGTCTGATGTGGAAAGCTGGATGGGACCGTCGAAGGAAAGAAAAGGCGGCGAATGCATTGACAACGGGTGAACTCTCACCGCTGGCCAATCCAGCCGCTCGGCACCGATAGGACTTGAGGAACACGGTGGTCTCGTCGCGTTTTGTCGTCGATAACATGGCCAGCTCCTCAACCTGATGACAACAGCGCGCTGGCGGCGAGGGCAAAGGTCACGCTGGTCGCTTGCAGCAGGGTCAGCCGCTCGTGCAGAACGAACCGGGCGAGGATGACGACCACCACCGGGTAGAGCGAGACGAGTACGGCGCTGACGCTCAGCGTGCCCGTCCGGGTCGCGAGGAGGAACAGAATGTTCGCCATCATGTCGGCGGTTCCGCTGAGCATGATCAGGCCGGAACGCGCCCACAGCGCGCCGCCCGAGGTGCGGCGTGCCAGTACCAGCGAGCCGAAGACCACCACGCCGGCGACCTTGGCTGCCAGTAGGGGCCACAGACCGGATTCCGATGAGGTCGCATCCAGCGCGACGTAGAACAGGCCGAAGCCCACGCCTGACCCGATCCCGAGCAGTAGCCCACCGACCGCGGCTCGATCATGAGAGGTGCCGGCGGTGGCGAGTGCGATCGCCACCAGAGCCACCGCGACACCGCTGAGGGTGACCGGTCCGGAACGTTCCCCGGTCACGGCGCCGACCACCAGCGGCAAACCCGCGCCGGCGAGCGCGGACAGCGGCGCCACCACGCCCATCGGTCCGCGGGCCAGACCCCGGAAATACAGCAGCAGACCGAAGGAGCCGGCGAGGCCGGCGAGCGCGCCGAATCCGACCGCAGCTACCGACGGTCGCCCCGGCAACAGGGTTAAGACCGGCAGGAGCACTGTCGCTCCGACGAGCTGTGCGACGGTGATGATCCACAGGGTGCAGCAAGCCCGACGAGTGGCCAGGCCACCCGCGAAGTCCGCCACTCCAAAACCGACTGCGGCAGGGATAGCGAACTGAACAGCCATCGTCCCAACTAATCTAGTTTACTGAACTTTTAAGGCCACTCTGCTGAACTATAGCGGGATGTCGCTCAGGGTTCAACAAGACTGACCTGTAGTGCGGCATACTGGACTGAATGCAAGATCCTGAGGACGTCGCAGCCACCGTCGGCCACAATGTCCGCGCATTGCGCCAGCAGCGCCGGATGACCATCGACCGGCTCGCCGACGCGTCCGGTCTGAGCCGGGGCACGGTCATCCAAGTGGAAGCGTCGCGCGGCAACCCGAGCATCGCCACGCTGTGCAATCTTGCTGCGGCCTTGCAGGTGGGCGTCGCGTCGCTGGTCAGTGCCGACTCAGCGCCACGGGTTACTGTCCGCGCCGCGGCCGACGCGGCCGCGTTGTGGACCAGCGCTGCTGGCAGCCGCGCCCTGTTCCGGATCGGCACCGACCCGCCTGACGTGGTGGAACTGTGGGACTGGACGCTCCAACCCGGCGACGCCTTCGCCGGTGAGGCGCACCCGCGAGGAACAATGGAGGTGCTCTTCGTGCTTGACGGAGAGCTCGCGCTGCGGGTCGGGGCGCAGCCCCGGACGCTGAGCGTCGACGACGTGGTCGTCTTCGAGGCGCATGCCCCGCACCGCTACGCCAACGAGGCTGACGGCCCGGTTCGGTTCGTCATGGTGGTGTTGCAATTCGGCGACACCGGCCTTGTCCCGCCCACAGCCATCGCTCCTGTCGACCTGAGTGAATAACGCCTCAACCGTGAGCGCGCTGCAGTTCGCGGCAAACCACCTTTCTCGAACGGCTGGCCCCGTCATCCTGGGCACCGTGCAGATCAGAGACGCAATCCCCGAGGACTGGGCGGCGATCTGGCCCTTCCTGCATCGCATCGTGGCAGCCGGCGAAACCTACGCCTACGGTCGGGACCTCTCCGAGGATCAGGCCCGCAAGCTCTGGCTCCTGGAGCCTCCCGGCAGGACGGTCGTGGCCGTCGACGCCGATCAGACCGTGCTGGCCACCGCCAAAGTGCACCCCAACCACGGCGGTCCCGGCGCCCACGTTGCGACTGCCAGTTTCATGGTGGATCCCCAACGCGCCGGGCAAGGGGTGGGGCGAGCCCTTGGCGAGCACGTCTTGGCCTTGGCGCGCACTGAGGGCTACCGCGCTATGCAGTTCAACGCCGTAGTCGAGACCAACACTCGCGCGGTCGCGCTGTGGCGCTCGCTGGGCTTCCAGGTGCTGGCTACCGTGCCCGAAGCCTTTCACCACCCTGTGCATGGCTACGTCGGGTTGCGCATCATGCACCGGCGACTTTAACCGCGCTGTCACAGCTGGCGCAGTATATAGTCTGCGCTGCCCGCGAGGCCGTGGTGAGCATGGTCTTTCGGGCAGATCCCAGAGGCGCCGGGAGAGTTGCCGTCAAAGAATAGACCCAAGCATTTGAAACACCATCTCCATTGATTCTGACCTCCGGCACGGTCTCGATGATTCACGTCCTCCAGCAGGTAGTCACTCGAAAACGTGTAGGGCGGATTGTCGGTTATGGAGCTGTGCCGGCCTCCGCTACCTGCGCAGGCTCCGAAGCTCGAGGTTCCCCCGTACCACAGCCCCTGGCACTTCGCACAGCACTTCCAAAGAGATTGCCCAGAACCGCCCTCGGAGGCAAATTTCAAGACGTAGTTGGCGCTACCGATGCTATGGTGACCGCCATCGAATGAAGCGCCGGCAGGGCAAACACTCCGAGCGGAATTGCCAGAGAACCACAGAGCGCTACAGCGTTGGCACCATCGCCACAACGGTTGTGTGGCCGCTGCCGGAGCCGCAGTTCCTACCGAGATCATGCCGCTGCCGAGCATGGCAATCCCGGTAACCCCAAGCCGTAACACCTGGCGACGCGATGGGACATCCATTGCAGCCCGTCCTTCATCGTGGGATCCGAGCCGGCGGGGCAACGCTCGCCGTTTCACAGGGTGATCACCTGCTGTGGTGCGTAACGAACGTGGATGCCCGAGGCGATGTGCGCAGCGATCACAATGATCGAAAGAAGTCAAGAGACCGCTGCGCGGGGTGGATAGCATGGTCATCTCGCGCCGCGGAGTCTGCAGCCATAGCGTGGCGAGGCTGGCTGTCTGGCGAGGCTGGTGGCGCGTGAGGGGCTATCTGTACAGGCTCTAGTCTCGCTGGGTGCCCGCAGACCCGCTGGGTCCGCTGACGGACTTGCCTGGAGTTGAGGAAGCCGTCATTCGCGTTCGCGACGCGGTGACCGCGGTGCACCGGCACCCGGCCAACCGGCGCCGCTGGCCGGCTACCGCGGCGGAGGCGTCCGTGCGCGCGGCCCGGGCCTCCGCAGCCCTGGACGGTGGCAGCGCCGCGTTGCCCAGCGACGGATCGGTGCACGACCCGGTGCTGGCGGGCGCGCTGCGGGTGGCAGAGGCCTTGGGTGGGTTGCTGGGCACCTGGCAACGAGCTCCGCTGCAGGCCCTGGCGCGGTTACACGTGCTTGCCGCGGCAGGTCTGGCCGCCGATGCGCAGCTGGGTAGGCCGGACTCGTCGCGCGAGGTCACCGCCCGGCTCGACGGGCTGGCCCAATTGCTCGCTGGGGGAACTAAGGTCGCGGCACCAGTGCTGATCGCGGTGGTGCATGGCGAGCTACTGGCGCTGGCTCCCTTCGCGCAGGGCAACGGTGTAGTCGCGCGCGCGGCGGCTCGACTCACCCTCGTGTCCACCGGGTTGGACCCGAAGGGACTGGTGGTCCCCGAGGTCGCCCACCTGCGCCACGAGCGGGAGTACCGGGCGGCCGCTGCCGGCTTCGCCAGGGGCGGTGCGGAAGGAGTCGGCGAGTGGATCGCGCACTGCTGCGCCGCCTTGACCACCGGAGCTCGGGAGGCCGTGGCCATCGCCAAAGCCGTCACACAGAGTAGCGACTGATCGCGATCGCGTGAGTTGAGAGCAGGTGATGCGTCGATCCTGGCCGGAATACGACGGCGGCGCTGCTGGACGCCCATCGCGAGCTTCCAGTAGCGCCGCCGTCCGCACGGACCGCCGGGGTACCAAGCGTGCAACTCGTGTCGTACTCAACTGGGTCTCGGCGCCCGTATCCCCAGAGGATGCGATACGCAGACCCTTGACGACAAGCCTCCCGCGGCGCGCTGCGCGTGGGCTGCCCGGCGTCCGTGCACGGAGCTCCGGTCGGGGTGGACGGTACTTCTCTGCCGCACCGCCCCTGGCCTTCCAGAGGTCCGTGCCGTCATGTCTACTCCGTGACCCCGGCCACAGCAAGAGGCCCGATCAGGCAAACCATGCTGACTACGCTGGGTAAAAAGTTGCTGGTAGTTCGCCCTGTTTGGAG
>DASYMC010000308.1:0-13267 GCA_036009255.1 Pseudonocardiaceae bacterium | reverse complement strand
GTTGTGCACGCCGAGCTCGTCATTGAGGTAGTCGAGCACGTCGATGACATCTTGCGGGGTGTCGGTGGTGAAGAACGTCGTGTTGGTCATCACCCGGAATCCGGCGTCCTGGGCTTGCCGGATCGCCGCCACGGCGGCGTCGAAGCCGCCGACCTTGCGCACCGAGGCGTCGTGCCGCTCGCGCAGCCCGTCGATGTGAACCATCCAGGCGAAGTCCCGGTGGGGGGCGAACTTGTGCAGATGTTTGGGCAGCAGCAAGGCGTTGGTGCACAGGAAGACGATCTTGCGGCGAGCCAGCAACTGCCGGGTCAGCTCGTCGATCTGCGGGTGCATCAGCGGTTCGCCCCCGGCGATGGAGACCATCGGGGCACCGCACTCCTCGACGGCGGCGAGCGCCTGCTCCACCGGCATCCGCTGCTTGAGGAGCGCAGCGGGCTGGGCGATCTTGCCGCAGCCGCCGCATTTGAGGTTGCAGGCGAATAGTGGCTCCAGCTCGACGAGCAGGGCGAATTTCTCCCGGCGTAGCAGCTTCTGCTTGAGCAGAAATCCGCCCAGTTTCAGGGATTGCCGCAGCGGCATGGGCATGTCTCAGCTCACCTCTTTGGGCAATGCGAAGGTGACGTCCTCGTCGATCAGGTGCGATTCGTGCACGCTGACCGGGCCGAGGCCGCCCAGGCAGTGCACGATCTCGTCCACCAGATGCGGAGGAGCCGACGCTCCGGCGGTGATGCCCAGCCGCGTTCGCCCCGCCAAGGCGCGGAGATCGATCTCGCTGACGTCCTCGACCAGGTGTGCGGGCGCCCCCTCCCGCTGGGCGACCTCCACCAGACGCACCGAGTTGGACGAGTTCGGCGATCCGACCACGAGCATCAAATCGACCTGGCGGGCGATAGCGCGTGCCGCACGCTGGCGGTTGGTGGTGGCGTAGCAGATGTCGTCGGTGCGCGGGGCGCTCAGCGCAGGGAACCGTTCGCGCAGGACTCGGGCGATCTCCTCCGCCTCATCGACGGCGAGCGTGGTCTGCATGGTGTAGGCCACTCGGGAGTGATCGCGCGGCTGGACGCGGTGCGCGCTGTCCACGTCAGGCACCACGATGACGTCCCTCGGCGCCTCACCCCGGCTGCCCTGCACCTCTTCGTGGCCGGGATGGCCGATCAGGAACACCGTGTTGCCCTGCCGGGCGTAGCGGCGGATCTCGCTGTGCACCTTGGTGACCAGCGGGCAGGTGGCGTCGATGACGGTGTGCTGGCCCGCGCCGGCCGCCCGGCGCACCGTGGGCGCGACGCCGTGCGCCGAGAACACCAGCACGCTGCCGGCGGGCACCTCCTCGACCTCGTCGACGAACACCGCGCCGCGTGCCTGGAGCTCGCGCACCACGTGCGCGTTGTGCACAATCTGCCGGCGCACATACACCGGGCCGCCGTAGCGCTGCAACGCGCGATCCACCGTGTCGATCGCCCGGGCGACGCCCGCGCAGAACGAGCGCGGCGCGGCGAGCAGCACCTCCCGCGGCCCGGTCGCGGCCGCCCACCATTCCAGCGCGGGCCGGCAGGCCCGCAACGTGCGCAGCGCGACGATTCCTCGGTGCGGCGTGCCGATGTGCCACAACGGGTGCTCCGGCGTATCCACGATGGCCCGGACGACCGCGAACGGGCGATCTGGCGAGGCCAGCTGTGCCGATTCCATGTCCACCGCGAGCGAGCCATCCGCGACGGGCCTCCACGCGATCCGCGGCACCGAGCAGATGGGCCCCACATGCACCCTCAACCCGAGCCGCCGCAGCGCCCCCGCCAGCAACACCCCCGACGGGATCTCGACGCTGCCTGGCAGCTCTGTTGTCGCCGACAGGGGAGCGCTGGCGCGGACCTCACTGGCGACTACGACGTCGCCGGGGCGGATGTGCGGGGATTGGGCGACGGCTAGGCCGGCGACCAGGACCGGATCCGTGGGGGCGAGGGTTGCGGCGGCTAGGGCGGCGCGGCGGGGGCCCATGCCGGTGCGGAGCAGGCGCATCGTGCCGGCCACCCCGCGTAACGCGGCGTGTTCGACACGCAGGGGGGTGCAAAGCACCCCCCTGCGACTCGCGGTGCTCATGAGAGGTACCGGCCCAGCGCGCTGATCGGGAACACCTGGCGGTAGAGGTGGTAGTTGAGGTAGAAGTCGCCCGGGAACCCGGTGCCGGTGAACTGCGGCTCATCCCAAGACCCATCGCTGCGCTGGGTACGGCACAGCCACTGCACACCACGTTCGACGGCGTCGGAGCGCTCGCCGGCTGCCAGCAGGGCCAGCAGCGCCCACGCGGTCTGCGAGGCGGTTGAGGAGCCCCGGCCCGCCCAGGCTCGGTCCGCATAGGAGCGCAGGTCCTCACCCCAGCCGCCGTCCTCGTTCTGGTGATCCTCCAGCCACCGCACCGCGCGCCGGATGCACGGGGAATCCGCCGGCACGCCGGCGGCGATCAGTGCGGGCACCACCCCGCCGGTGCCGTAGATGTGGTTCGCGCCCCACCGGCCGAACCAGGACCCGTCGGGTTCCTGCGCGGCGAGCAGCCAGCTCACCCCGCGCCGGCAGGCGGTGCCCTCGGCCAGGCCCTCGGCGGCCAGCGCCTCCACGACGTGCGCCGTCACGTCCGCCGAGGGTGGGTCGATCACTTCCCCGAAGTCGCAGAACGGCAGCTTGGTGCACAGCGCCCGGGTGTTGTCGGCGTCGAACGCGCCCCAGCCGCCGTCCTTGGACTGCATACCGATCAGCCACGCCACACCGCGGTCCAGCGCGCTGCGATCTGCTAGGCCGACGCGGCGCAATGCCAGGATCACCTCGGCGGTGTCGTCGGTGTCGGGATAGGTGTCGTTGTGGAACTCGAACGCCCACCCGCCCGGCTGGAGCGCGGGCCGCCGGATCGCCCAGTCCCCGCGCACCCGGACCTCCTCGCCCAGCAACCAGTCGCTGGCCAGAACCACCGCGGGATCCTCAGCGGGCACACCCGCATCGAGCAGGGCGGTGACCGCCAGGCAGGTGTCCCACACCGGGGATTGGCAGGCCTCCAGGCGTCGCACCCATCCCTGCGGAGTGTGTTCCCGGATGACGAAGGTATCCAGACCCGCGATGCCGGCCCGCAACGCAGGATGATCGAGCGAATAGCCCAGCAGGTGCAGAGCGAGCAGCGAGTACACCCACGGTGGCTGGATGCCGCCCCAACAGCCGTCCGCTTCCTGGCGAGCCAGGATCCATTCCGCGCCACGGCGCATGGCCGCCCGCCGCAGCAGCCGCAGCGGCCGCCGCCCGTAGGCATGCAGTACCCGGTCGGTCCGCTGGAAGAACCCGGCCCAGGTCCACGGCGGTGCGGGGACCGCTTCTGGACGGAGCGCGGCTGCACCGGTACGCAGCTCGTCGACCCCGAAGGGCAGCGGACGTACCGGGCGCAGGGTGCAGACGATGGTCAGCGGCACGATCGTCTGCCGGGCCCAGCATCCCCAGTCGTAGACGTTCAGCGGGAACCAGCGCGGCAGGAAGATCAGCTCAGGGGGGAGGTTGGGCAGGTCATTCCAGGACCACAGCCCGGAGAGGGCCAGCCAGATCCGGGTGAACACCCGGCTGCGCTCCAGGCCACCGTGGGTCCTGACGAACTCCGCGGCGCTCGCCAGGTGTGGGGCGTCGGTCGAGTCCCCGGCCAGGCGCAGCGCCACCCACGCCTCGATCGTGGTGGACAGGTCGCCGGGGCCGCCGTAGTAGACCGCCCAGCTGCCGTCGTCGCGTTGCTGGGACCGGATCCATCGGGCGGCCTCCTCGGTCTGCCCGGCGCTGCGGATGCCGAGGAACTCGCGGAGCAGCAGATCCTCCGCGTCCATGGTGACGTTGGTTTCCAGCTCGCCTTTCCACCAGCCCTGCACGTCCTGGCGCTCGCGCAGGTGCGACACCGCGGCGGCCAGCGTCTGCGCTGCCGAACGCGGCTGGGCACGGGTCGTCTCGCTCGCGGGACTGGTGCGGGTCATCAGGCTTCCCTCTCGACGATGAAATGGGCGATCGCGATCAGCTCGGTCCTCGGCCCGGCCGGGATGGGGACGGTGCTCAATGCCTCGGTGGCCACCTGGATCCGGCGCCGGGCCTCGGCCGCAGCCCACTGACGTCCTCCCGCGGCGTCGATGAGCTCAGCAGCCCGGGCTTCGCCTTCGGGAGCCGATCCGCTGAGCCAGCCGGCCAGTGCGCGCCCGGCCGGACCACCATGGCTGAGCGCGTAGGTCACCGGCAGGGTCTTCTTGCGCGAGCGCAGATCGGAGAACACCGGCTTGCCGGTGATCGCCGGGTCACCCCAGATGCCCAGCAGATCATCGACGAGCTGGAAGGCGACACCGAGTTGCGCACCGAAGGTGGCCAGCGCGTCCACCACCTTCGCCGGCGCGCCGGCCAGGATCGCACCGATCGCCGCGCTGGCCGAGATCAACGCTCCCGTCTTGCCCGACACCATCTCCAGGCACTCGGCCAGGCTGACCTCGTCGCGCCGCTCGAACGCCACGTCCTGCACCTGGCCGCGGATCAGGTGGCGGGTGGTCTCGGCCAGCAGCCGGGCAGCGGCGGCGCGGTGCGGGGAGACGCTGTCCAGCAGCACCTCCTGGGCCAGTGCCAGCAGCGCATCCCCGGTCAGGATCGCGCTGGTGGTGCCCCAGAGCGCCCACACCGTGGGCCGGTGCCGGCGTTCGGTGTCGCCGTCCATCACGTCGTCATGCACCAGGGAGAAGTTGTGCACCAGCTCGACGGCGACCGCGCCGGGGATGCCCACCTGCGCCGGGGCGCCGGCAGCCTGTGCCGACAGGGTTGCCAGAGCAGGGCGCACCGCTTTCCCCCCACCACCGCGGGTCGGCGCACCGGCAGCGTCAGTCCAGCCAAGGTGGTAGGCGGCGATCGCGGCGCTGGTGTCGTCCAGCCGCGCCAGGAATGCCCGCGTCGCCGGCCTCACGGCATCCCGAGCCCGCCCCAACACCCCCGGCACTCCCGCCCGCGCATCCAGCGCCGTCATCACACCGCCCCCATCAGAACCCGACACCCAGTCCCCCGACATGGAGACATATCGGGGTTTTTGACCCCCTCTGGACCCCGATATGTCTCCATGTCGGGGGAGAAGGGACAGGGGAAGGAGGGTCGGCGGGGGTCATGAGGCTGCCTTGAGGGGGTGGGGGGTTCGGTGTACTTGGAGGAGGGCGGCGGCTGCGGTGGTGCCGCTGCGCACGGCGCCTTCCATGGTCGCGGGCCACCCGGTGGCGGTCCATGCGCCGGCTAGGAACAGCCCATCAGCTGCCGTCACCGCGGGGGGGCGCAGCGCCGCAGTGCCGGGCGCGGGGCGGAACGTCGCGTGCCGTTCCCGGGTGACGAAGAACTCGTGCACCTCCGCATCTCGCATTCGCGGCAGCAGCGAGGCCAGCTCCGGCAGGAACTGCTCGCGCAGCGCCGCAGTCGGCATATCGACATACTCATCCGCCGCTGACAGCGACACCGCGAGGTACTGGCCGCTCGCCAGGCCGGACTGCGCGGTGCGGTCGAAGACCCATTGCACCGGGGTGTCCACCCCCGCGATGAACGGCTCGTCAAGCACGTGGCGGTCCAGCACCACATGCAGGTTGACGATCGGGGCGCTGCCCAGCCGCCGGGACCATCCCGGGCGCAGGGCCAGGCTGCCCGCCGGCAACAGCTGTTCGGCCGCAGCCGGCGGTACAGCGAGGATCACCTGGTCGGCAGCGGTACCGCCGTCATCGGTGATCACCTGCCAGGCGCCGCCACCGGCCGATCCGCTACCATCGTGAACCTCAAGGCCCCGCACCGTGACGCCGGTGCGCACCTGGGTTCCCGCCGCTGCGAGGCAGGTCAGCGCGGGGTCGCCGTGCAGCTCTCGCAGCGGGACCCGGGACCAGCCGATGTCCGCGGCCGAGGGGTCGGTGAGCAAACCCTCCTGGAACACGGTGGCGGCCAGGCTGAGCGAGGCGTCATCCGCCCGCGAGTTCAAGGTAGCCACGCCAACCAGTTCCCACAGCGCGCCGATGGCCTGGTCGGTTTGCCCGTGGCGGCGCAGCCAGCTGCCGAAGTTCTGCTCATCGGTCGCCGGGTGATTCGGGTCGACCCGCCGCAACGCGACCGCGGCAAACGCGAACCGCACCCGCTCCAGGATGCTCAGCGGCCGGTATCGCAGCAGGGAGGCCGCTAGATGCAGCGGCGCAGGCAGCTCGTTGCGGCGCAGCCACACCGGCGGCCCGGCATGTGGGGAACAAACCGGGATGGCCAGCTGAGGCTGCAGCTCCACACGGTCGGCGACCCCGAGCCGGTCCAGTAGTGACCGGTAGGACGTGCAGCAACGCAGGAACACATGCTGACCGTTGTCGACCCGCAGCTCACCACGGCGAAACGAGTGGGTAAGCCCGCCCAGCTGCGGCCGGGTCTCGAACAGGGTGACCTGGCAGCCCGCGTCGGCGCAGTGCAGCGCTGCGGTGATACCGGCCAGACCGCCGCCGATCACCGCCACTCGCGCCGTCATGCCGGCACCCCCGACGGTGACGGTCCCACCAGTGCCCACATGGCGACCTCGGCTTTCTGCCATCCCGACAACGACAACCGTCGATCGAAGACCAGGCTGGGCTGCTCGACGATGCGGTCGAGCAGTCGCAGGTAGATGCCGGACATCGCGGTGCAGCACGCCGCGCTGCGCCGGTCCAGCAGCGGGATCAGCCGTAGGCCGTTCGCATACCACTGGTACGCGCGCTCGGCGCTGTACTGGATCAGTTTGCTGAGCTGGCCGCCCTCATCCACCAGGGCGCCGCGCTCGTCCAATCTCAGCAGCACACCGAACCGGTCCAGGTCGTGCTGGGGTAGGTAGATGCGGCCGTTGCCGAGGTCTTCCCGGATGTCCCGTAGGATGTTGATCTGCTGCAGGGCGACGCCCAGCGCGTCGGCGTACCCGGGTGCCTGCGGGTCCGGGCGGCTGCCGAATACCGCCAGGCACAGCCGCCCGACGGCTCCGGCGACGCATCTGCAGTACTCGACCAGCTCGTCGAAATCGGCGTAGTGGTGGCCCAGAACGTCCATTTCCACACCGTCGATCAGCTCGTCAAAGGCGCCTAGTGGTAGGTGCAGCCGCCGGGCAACGTCCGCAATGGCGGTGAGCACCGGGTCCTCAGCGGGGCGCCCCAGATCGGCCATCGAGGCACGTAGTAGCGCCAGCTCGGCGAGTTTGCCGGCCTGTGGTAGATCGCCATCGCCGATGTCGTCGATCCGCCGGGCCAGCGCGTACACCGCGCACAGCGCTGCGCGTTTGTCCGGTCGCAGCAGCCGGATGCCGTAGTAGAAATTCCGCGCCTGCGTCCTGGTGATCGACTCACACTGTTCGAAGGCCTGCTCAACCCCCACCGCGACGCTAGTCACCACCCCCACCTCCCGCGCCGCGGACTGCACTCAGCTCGGGGGAATGAGCGTTGTGCAAGGCGATGAGAAGGTGGCGCAGGACGTCGCGGCGGCGGGGACGTGGGGTTGCCGCCAGGACGTCGGCGTTGGGCCGGCGGAGGGCGTCCAGGGTGGCGCGGCCCCCGGCCAGGTATCCCGCGACGGCCAGGCGGGCCCAGCCGGTGAGCATCCCGACCAGGGGTGCACCGGAATCCAGTAAGTCTGCCGCGCGGGTGATCTGGAAGGTCATCAGCCGGTGAAGCGCGGGGGAGGCGACCGGGCCGTCCAGCTCGGCCTCGGCTACACCGAAGGCGGTGAGATCCTCCTGCGGGAGGTACACCCGACCGGATCGGCGATCCTCGGCGACGTCTTGCCAGTGCTCGATCAGCTGCAACGCGGTGCAGATCCGGTCGGACAGCGCGATCGCGGCCGGATCCAACGTCCGGGAAACACCGAACACCGCGAGCACGATCCGGCCGATCGGTTCCGCCGACAGCTCGCAGTATCCCCGCAGCTCGGCATAGGTCGCGTAGCGGTGAACCCGCTGATCGAGCAGGTTGGCTTGGATGAGCCGCTCGAACGGCTCGCGGTCCAGTGCCCTGGCCTGCACGGTCGGCACCAGCTGCCGCAGCACGGGGTGATCGGGCACGGGGTCGGCCACGGCCCCGTCCCATACTGTGGCGAGATCGCGCCCGAAATCCCTCAGCAGCGCATCCCGATCGCCGGCGGCGGCATCTCCAAGATCGTCGATGACCCGGGCGACGTCGTACACCGCGATCAGGTCGGCCCGCAGCTTGCGGGGCAGCAGACGCAGCGCGACCGGGAAATTCTCCGCGCGCCGCTTGCGCCTCAGCATTCGAGCGAGCACCCGGCCACGGCGGATCACGCCGCCATCCGGGATTGCTGACATGACGTCAGTTTCCGGGGCCACAGCAGGACATTTCTGCGCCGTACAGGCTAGTTCTGCAGCCCTGGAACTGTCACATTTGAGTAAGAGTCATCGAAACTTCATGTGGGTATCCAGGTTCCAGCAGCAGGATAGCGGCGGGGGAACCGGATAATGCACCCAACGGAAGGAGGCCGCCACATCCAGCTCGACGACCTGGTGCCCGCGATTGTTGATCGGCTGCCGATCATCCTGGCCGAGGTCCGTGAGCTGCTCGCCGAGCAACAACCGGACTACGCGGGATTTCTCACTGAGGACTTCAATGAGGTCCTCAGCGCTGCCGAGGGCTTTATCGCCCGGCTGGTCCGGCTGGCCGAGCGGGACCCATCGACGATCGCGCCCCAGCTGGCATCCGGGGTGGAGCAGGTCATCTTCGAAGAGATTGGCCGTATCCATTACGACCAGCAGCAGAATGTGAGCCACCTGCTGGCCGCCTACCGGACCGGCGCCGCGGTGGCCTGGCGCCATGTGTCGGGGACAGCCCTGCAGCTCGGTGTTCCCGTCGAGACCATCGCCGGTCTGGCCGCGGTCATCTTCGCTGCCGTGGAGCTGCTGTCGGCGTCGTCCTTGCGCGGATATGTCCGAGCTCAGAGCGCCGCAGAACAAGCTCACGAACAGCTGCGAGACGAGCTCGCCGAGCTGCTGCTATCAGACCGCTGCGACACCGCGGCCGTCCGGGTCGCGGCGGCGCGGGCCCGGTGGCCGCTGCCCCGCCACGCCGCCGTCGTCCTGATCAGCCCCGACCATGAGGTAGGGCGGGTGCTGCTGGATCGCCTGGGCCGCTCCTGCCTGCGGTTACGCCGCGGCCAGACGCTGGTGACGATCGTGCCGGATCCCGAGGGTCCCGGACGCCGCAAGGGGCTGGCGACCACGTTGCGGGGCGCTGGCGCAGTCGTAGGCGCCACGGTGCCACTGGACCGGCTCCCGGCCAGTGTGGGTCTGGCTGAGCAAGCCCTGCGGCTCAAGCACCTGCTGCCCGATGACCCTCTATTCGTCGACGAGCACCTCGACGCGATGCTGGTGCACCGCGACGACCGGCTGCTGGCCGCGTTGCGCCGGCAGTACCTGGCCCCGCTGGCCGGCCTGCGCGAGTCCACCCGCGACCGGCTGTGCGAGACGCTGACGTCCTGGTTGTTGAACCTGGGCAACCGCAAGGCGGTGGCTGAACAGTTGCACATCCACCCACAGACCGTGCGGTACCGGCTGAGCCGGCTGCGCGAGCTGTTCGGGCCCGCGCTGGATGATCCCGCTACCCGCGCTGCACTGCTGCTGGCACTGGCCTGGGGTCCGGCGGTGACCGAAGCCGACCCGCCGGCGCAGCAGGAGCAGTGCCGGTGACGGCCAGCTCGCCCCGGCGGCTGCTGGTGGTCAGCGCCACCATCGGCGAGGGCCACAACGCCACCGCACGAGCGGTCGAGGAGCGGGCCCGGCGGCTGTGGCCGGGCTGTGAGATCCGCCGGGTGGACACCTTGGAGCTGATGGGTTCCTGGGTGGGCCCGGGATTCCGCTGGATCTACCGGGTGAACGTGGACACCACACCCTGGCTCTACGATTTCTTCTACCGCTCGTTGTGGCGCTACCCGTGGTTCGCCGCGGCCTCCTGCCGGTTCACCGCGGTGTGGAGTGGCCTGCGGCTCGCGCCGATCATCGCGGAGTACCAGCCAGATCTGGTGGTCTCGACCTACCCGTTGGGCACCGGGGGGCTGGACTGGATGCGGCGCCGCGGCGGACTGGAGGTCCCCGTCGCGGCGATCATCTCGGATTTCGCGCCGCACCCGTTCTGGGTCTATCCCGACATCGACCTGCACTATGTGGCGAGCGAGGCGAGCCTCCGGGCGATGTACCGGGCGCGGCCGGACGCGCGGGGAGCGGTCGGGGCGCCGCCGGTCGTCGAAGCCTTCCACCCTGCCGAGAGAATCACCGCCCGGCGGCGCTGCGGGCTGCCCGAGACAGGTCTGGTCGTCCTGGTGTCCTCCGGTTCGCTCGGGTTCGGCTCGGTCGAACGCGCGGTCGCGGCTGGACTGGCCGCCGGTCCGGAGATTTGCGTGGTGGTGGCGTGCGGGCGAAACGAGGCGCTGCGGGCCCGGTTGGTCGCCCGTAGCGAGCCGGCGCGGCGGCTGGTGCCGCTGGGCTGGACCTCCGAGATGCCGGCGCTGACCGCGGCTGCCGACGTCGTGGTGACCAATGCCGGTGGCGCGACCGCGCTGGAGGCGCTGGCATCCGCTCGTGCGGTGCTGATGTTCGAGCCGATCGCCGGGCACGGCAAGGCCAATGCCGCGCTGATGGCGCAGGCCGGGCTGGCGGATGTGTGTGAAGGCCCGGCGGAGCTGGTCGCTGCCCTGCGCGCACTGGCCGCGGAGCCCGCCCGGCTGGCGGCCGCCGAGCAGCGCGCGCTGACCCATATCGGTGCCCTGGACTTCGACGCCGAGGTTGCCGCGCTGCCTGCGCTGCCCCGCCACCACGGCGCCCGGCCCTTGGCCGCATCGGACGCCTTCTTCGCGCACGCCGACACCGCCGCGGTGCCCCAGCAGGTCGGCGCGGTCCTGATGCTCGGCGGCAGTGGGATTGCCGGCTCAGCCGGCGGCAGTGGGATCGCTGATTTTCCCGAGCAGCTCGCCGAGCGTCTGGCGGCACGCATCAAAGACCGGGTGCCCGGGCTACCGATGCTGCGTCGGAAGCTGGAGCGGCGCCGCGGTAGGAGGCCTCGCTGGCTACCCGCGGATGACATCGATCCCGGTGCGCACCTGCGGGTACGAACGGTGGGCGCCGTCAATGGCGTGTCCTGGCCAGCGGCGATGCGGGAGTTCTTCGCCACCCCCGTCCCGTTGGACCGGCCCCCCTGGCAGCTACAGATACTGCACGACCCCGACACTCCCCGCACCGCCCTCCTAGCAAAACTCCACCACACCCTCGGCGACGGCCTAGCCGTCACCGCCACGCTGCTCGCCCTGCTCTCCGATACCTCCCGCGTTCAGCGGGCTCAGCGGGATTATTCGGGGTCCGTTTACCCCGCCGAGCCCGATGAACGCGGGAAGGTCCTATGGGGTCGGGTGGTACGGGGGTTGGTGAGCTTGGCCGCGGCGGGTGTGGTGGGGGGTGGCGGGGTGAGCGGTTCGCGGCGGGAGTACGGGTTGGTGGGTCTGCCCGCGGCTGCGGTGCGGGCATGCGCTAGAGAGCACGGGGTGGGCACGACCGCGCTGTTGCTGACGCTGGTCGGTGAGGCGCTGCACCGCATTGACCCGGCTGGCACCGCGGCGCGCGATCGACTGCGGGCGATGGTGCCCCGGACCACCCACGCGCTGCGGCGGCCCAGCGGTGGCGAGCCCCAGTATCAGGGCAATCACACCGCAGCGCTGGCGGTTGACCTGCCGGTCGGGCCGATGCCACCGGCGTGGCGGCTGGTTGCGGTGGCGGCCGCGCTGACCCGGCAGGAGCGGGCCGATCAGCCGGTGGCCGCCCAAGCGGTGGTGCGTGCCCTGGGCCACTTGCCGGCCCCGCTGCACGCCCGGCTGGTACGCGCGGTCTATGGGCGCCGGTTCTTCAGCCTCATCACGTCAGTGTTGCCAGGGCCCCGAAAAGCGCATTATATGTGCGGAGTCCGGGTTATGTCGGTTTTCCCGTTGCTGCCCCTTGCGGATGGCGTCGGGCTCGCTGTTGGTTTCCTGACCTGGGGAGACATGATCGGTATTGGGGTGACCACCGATCCCGGGCTCGTGACCGGCGCGGATCGGTTCGCTGGCGCGCTAGGCCGGGCCTTTGACGAGCTGGCGAGCGATCCACGAGGTGCCCGCCGGGCAGCCGAGACAGCGCGGGAGTGAGCGTGTCGAACTCGGCATCGACGGTGTTGTCCGTCGCAGCGCCAGCCACGGTGTTCCTTGTTGCGGTGCCGGCGGCGGTGGCCGGGGCGGCGAGCTTCGGGCTGGCCAGCGCAATCCAGCAGCGCGCCACCAAGCAGGTGCCGACCAGCGGCACGCTCAACCCCCGGCTGCTGCTGGATCTGATCCGCCGACCGGTGTGGGTGCTGGGGATCGTGACCGTCATCGTGGGGCTGAGCCTGCAACTCGTCGCGCTGGCCTTCGGTCCGCTAGTGCTTGTGCAGCCGCTGCTGGTGACCGGTGTGCTCTTCGGTGCGGTGTTCTCGGCGGTGCTGGCGCATCGCCGGGTGGACCACCTGGTCGTGCTCGGCTCACTGGGTTGCGTGGCCGGGTTGTCGGCCTTCCTGGTCCTCGCCCGACCGACCGGCGGCTCCGCGCAACTGGAGAAGGACGGGTGGGCGCTGGTGCCGCTGGCCGTCGTACTGGGTGTGAGCGTGATCGTCTGCCTGGTGGTGGCCAGCCGGTTCAGCGGACCTGTGCAAGTGGCGGCGTTGGCGACGGCCACCGGCGTGCTGTACGGCCTCACCGCTGGACTGATGAAGGTGGTCACCAGCGAGTTCCGATCCGGCGGATTCCTCGAGCCATTCGGGCACCCGGTGCTCTACGTGGTCTGCGCAGTGGGCCCGATGGGGTTCCTGCTCAGCCAGAACACCTTCCAAAAGGGCACCCTCATCGCTCCCGCGCTGGCCATCATCACGATCGTGGATCCGCTAGTCGGCATCGCGATCGGGGTGAGCTGGCTGGGAGAGCGGGTGAACAGTTCGCCCGCGGTGCTTGCCGGTGAGCTGATCTCGGTGCTGGTCCTGATCGGCAGTGTGTGGCTACTGGCCAACCGTGGCACCCAGCTGCGTCGCGAGATGGAACAGTCGCCGCAGCAACAAGCTCCGCAGGGCCGGGCCGCCTGGGGATGATCACTGACTGGAACGCTCTGGTCACCGGCGGATCGTCGGGCATCGGCGCCGCCATCGCGCAGCGACTCGCCGCGGCCGGGTGCCGAGTAGTGGTGCTCGGTCGGAACCCCGAGGCG
>DASYMC010000307.1:0-16440 GCA_036009255.1 Pseudonocardiaceae bacterium | reverse complement strand
CGCGCATCGCGGTCAGCGGGATTGCGAGCGCCGCAGCCAGCGGAGTGCACTTCTACGGTATGCGGATTACGTTGGATAACTCGCACCGCCCCACGGAAGTACTCGGCGTGTTGGTGGTGCCCATACCCGTGACCGTCACGGTGCGACCGGACGGTAGGTCGTTGGATGCTGCAGTGGCCACGCCGATCCGGTCCCCATGGGCGTTGTTCAGCCCAACAGTGATCAGGTAGGACGCGGGATGGCTGGTGTGATTGACGATACGGACGTCCGCGTTCGCGATGGTGGTGCCGAACGCGGTCTTAGTGGTGCAGCCGGTCACGGTGACATCCGTCCAGCCGCTCTGTGTGGGTTGCGATGATATGGCCTGATTGGCCGCGCCGATGATGACAGTCAAAACGATGGAGGCGACAACAGCCAGGACGATCTGCATCGTGGGTGATCCCACGCGTGGTTGATCTGAACCGTTTAGGGATCGACCGTCTTCGAAGCGGCGCCGGATCCGCCGTTCCATCCGGGCGGACAAGCGACCAGACGATGCGCCGCCAAAGATCGCGACGGCAATACCGGCAAACAGGATTAGGAAGCCGAGGACACTGATAACCGGCATCGCCATCAGACGGTACGGCAGCACGGCCCCGGTGACGAGCAGTAACAAGCCCAACGCGATCAGCGCGATTCCCTGTCCCCGGAGAGCGCGTCGCGGCGTGTAGCTCATAATTTCCTCAAGGGCGATAACGCGGAGCTTGCAATAATTGATCGCAAGGAAATTGTAAACGTGACCTAAATGTGAGCATAGCCACTCGAATGGCCTAGTATATATTCATGGGTAGTGATGGTTTGCGCACTTTCTGTCGAACTGCCATCCCTATGTCGGCTCAATTCCTCTCCCGTAAGACCACCTCCGACCTGATCTTCCACGCCGCCGGCGGCCATGGCTCTGGATCGGGACTACTACGGGTACCGGATATTCGGCAAGGCGGTCGCCAAGGCGAATACCACGATCCGGAAGACAAACGCGAAGCTCCCTGCCGGTGCCGCGCACACCGCGGAACTACCGGTGAGCGCGGCCAGCCACGATCTGCGGCAAGAGTCCGTGGTGGCGGTCGCCGCTCAGTTGGGGGCCCGTCACGGGCCCCCAACTTCCTCATGCGGCAGTTTCCTGCCCGGTGCGCTCGCGCTCGGCACGGTCCCGCTCAAGGGCGGCCTTGCTGGGTCGACCTCGCGGACGCTTGCGCGGGATGACAGCGCCATGCTCGAAGATCTCGCCACCCCACACGCCCCAGGGCTCTTGCCGGGACAGCGCGCTGTCGAGGCAGGCGAGCTTGATCGGGCAATCCGTGCACAATTGCTTGGCCTGCTCCAGCTCAGCCGGTGACTCGGCGAACCAGAGGTCCGGGTTGTGTGAGCGGCAGGGCAGGGTGTCCGACCCGGACGGCGCGGTATCGAGTAGGTGGGCCAGCTCTGCCTCACCCGGCAGGTCGGGCAGCGCCCCGCCGTCCAGCGGGACGGTCGCGGTCAACACTTGTCTCTCCTCCTCGGTGGTGGTGCCGATGAAACTCGCCGGTACCGACTTGCCGCGGGATGAGGACCTAGCAACACGACAAGGCCGCGGATCCCGCTGCGGGGTCCGCGGCCTTCATGAGCCGGATGTTGCTGGCTCGGAAATCAAGGCTCCGATGCGGACATTCGCATGCGGTCGGTCACCGACAGATCAATGCCAGTGGAGTTGATGAGGACGGGGTGGAAGGGACGCTCAGCAAGCAGCCAGCGCGCGCCACGGGGCGCGGTCCGCAAACGCTTGGACTGAATCCCCCCATACACAGCGTGCAGCCCGCGCTTCAGGAAGTAGCGGGCACCGCTGGCCGTGTTCATCTCCATCGGGCTCCTCCTTCCCACTCGGCCTTCACTCAGTGTCTGGGCGATCCACCCTGGTCAGCCGCATGCAACGACCGCTTCCAGGAGTTAAGAGAGAGATTAGGGTCCGGCTGATACACCAGCAACCGAATTTCTTGTTTTCCTTGCTCACATGTCAGCGAGCCTGCTGCTCCGCAGCGCAACCCTGCCCTCGGCGCGACGTTGATCGTTTGCGACCGGGCGGTCCTGATGCGTCAGGCCGTGGAGGAAACGGCTGCGTTGCCGGGAGCGCCGCCCGCCGGGACTGCGGGACAACGCCCAGGACAGCGCCAGCCGGTGGCGTGCCCGGGTCACCCCGACGTACAGCAAGCGGCGCTCCTCTTCCAGCGCGGCTTGGTCACCATCGGCGTACTGGATCGGCAGCGTTCCGTCGGCGAGCCCGACCAGAAAAACCGCATCCCATTCCAGACCTTTCGCGGAGTGCAAGGAGGCCAACGTCACACCCTGCACCGCAGGAGGGTGCGCGGCGTCGGCGCGAGCATCGAGCTCGGCGACGAATTGGCCCACATCGACGTCGGCGGGGCCGGCTGCGAACTCATCGGCCAGTTCGGCCAGCGCCCGCAACGATTCCCAGCGCGACCGCGCCGCGCTGCCGCCGGGAGGCTCGGCGCTGAGGCCCTGTCTAGCCAATACCGCGCGAACGGTGGCGCCCAGCTCAGCCGCGG
Source organism: Pseudonocardiaceae bacterium (assembly GCA_036009255.1). Classification (GTDB taxonomy): domain Bacteria; phylum Actinomycetota; class Actinomycetes; order Mycobacteriales; family Pseudonocardiaceae. The sequence continues at coordinate 13,861 of DASYMC010000307.1, read as the reverse complement.
GATCCGACGTGCCTGCGGTGGCTGCCGTCCGGAGTGCGCGTACCGCGGCGCGGACCTCCGGACGTTGAAAGAACCGCTCTCCACCGCGGACCTGAAATGGAATCCCGAGCGCATCCAATGCCTGCTCGTACGCCTCAGATTGGGCATTCACCCGATACAGCACAGCGATCTCTGCGGCCGGAACTCCTTCCCGAAGCAGTGCCGCAATGGCCTGCGCCGCGGCGGTAGCCTCCGACACCTCGTCGTCGTGCTCGGCGAAGGTGGGCTCGGGGCCGCCCGGCTGCTGACCCTCCAGTGATAACCGCGAGCCCGCCGGCCGTCCACGAGCGGCAGAGATCACCCGGTTTGCGAACGACACGACCTGGGGGGTGGAGCGGTAGTCACGGTGCAGCCGCACAGTCACTGCGTCCGGAAATCGCGCGGTGAATCCCAGGAGGAAACGAGGAGTCGCGCCGGCGAAGGAGTAGATGGTCTGGTTCGCGTCGCCGACGACGGTGAGGTCGTCACGGCCGCCCAGCCAGGCGTCCAGCACCCGCTGCTGCAACGGTGTGACGTCCTGGTATTCGTCGACGACAAAGCAGCGGTAGCGATCCCGGAATTCCTGCGCCACATCTGAATGCTCCTCGAGTGCGGCGGCCGTGTGCAGCAGTAGGTCGTCGAAATCGAGCAGCCGGTTGCGATTCTTGAGCTCCTCATAACTGGCGTAGATCGCCGCGACCTGTGCTGGCGGTGCCGGTGTTTCCCGCCGGGCAGAAGCGACCGCGGCGGGGTAGTCCGCGGCGGCCACCAGGCTCGCCTTGGCCCATTCGATCTCACCGGCGAAGTCTCGAAGATCGTCGGCGCCGGTGCCCAGACCGGCCCGCTGAGCGGCCTGACCGACGACCCGCAGCTTGTGTTCCAGCAGCGGCCACAGCTCGTCACCCACCACCCGGGGCCAGAAGTAACGCAGCTGACGCAACGCCGCGGCGTGGAAGGTGCGGGCCTGCACTCCGCCTACCGCCAAATCGCGCAACCTGGTACGCAGCTCCCCTGCCGCCCGGGCGGTGAACGTCACGGCAAGGACCTGTCCAGGAGCGACATGACCGGCACGGACCAGCGCTGCGATCCGCCGGGTAATGGTGCGCGTCTTTCCGGTGCCCGCGCCGGCCAGTACGCAGACCGGGCCACGCGGCGCGCACACCGCGACGCGCTGCTCCTCATCGAGCCCCTCCAGCGGATCCCGGTGCTGTCCCACGACGGACATCCTCGCAGAGCGCCGGCCCAGGAAGACGGCCTGGCGAAGCACACACGCCCTGTCCCCACTCCTTGACTGATCTTGCCCTCAGACAGGGAGCCGACAGCGGAACATCGCGTGGCGTTTCGGTGTTGGTGCCGGGCGTGAGCAAAGTGACGATGTACTCGACGGTGTGGTGCGGCTACTGCAGGCGGCTCAAGGCGCAGCTGGACCGCGCAGGCATCGACTTCGACGAGGTGGACATCGAGCACGACGCCGCAGCTGCCGCTTTCGTCGCCGGGGTGAACGGGGGTAATCAGACCGTGCCGACCGTGTTGCTGCCGGATGGTTCGGTGCTGACGAACCCCACCGTCGACCAGATCGTGGCAGCCACTGCCGCCTGACGATCTCCAGCGGAATCGAGCACGAAGCGTTATGATTCCAGACGTGCTTGGTCGGTAGACGGCTCCGGGGGCTGCGAGGGCGGGGTTCCAGTGAAGATCAGGGACCGGAAACGGTGGGAGCGGGAACTCAATCACCACATGCGGCGGCACGCCGCTGACCTCCATGGGCAGCCGCAGAAGCGAGCCGAGCCGCCTGGAATGTGGATGACCGCGCCACGGCTGATCCTTTGGACACTCATGGTCGTCATCATCACCAGCGCGGGCTGGGCGGTTGGACTGTACCTCTTCTGACCGCGCTGTCGGGGTTCAGGGCAGTTCGACGTCCCCCAAGGCGGCCAGCGGATCGGCTAGTCGCTTGGCGTCCCCCACCACTACACCGGTAAACCGGCTCGGTGCAAAGAACTGGGTAGCCGCCTCGGCAACCTGGGTGGCCGTGACCGCCGCCAGCCGTGCGGGGTGGGTGAGCAGCCAGTCAAGGTCCAGACCGAGGCCAGCCAAGGTGACCAACTGACCAGCTAGGCCCCGCTGAGATGCGGAGCTGATCGTAAGCGATCCGATCGCGTAGTGCCGGGCATTGTCCACTTCGGACTCATCTGGGGGCAGCACTGCCATTCGACCCAGCTCGTAGCGGGTTTCCAGCAGCGCGGCGGCGGTAACCTCGCTCGCGGTGTCCGCCTCAGCGACCAGCGTGGCCCCATGGTCGGTGAACTCGAGGCCGCAGTGCGCGCCGTAGGTGTAGCCCTTGTCCTCCCGGATGTTCTCCACCCAGCGGGAGGAGAAGTATCCGCCGAAGACCAGGTTCGCCAGCTGCAGTGCCGGGTAACGCTCATCATCGCGCGTCACCGCCTGCGCAGACAGCCGCAGCTGCGACTGCACCGCACCCTCGCGGTGCACCAGTTGCAGGTCAGCGCCGGTCAGCTCGGGCAGCGGAGCTAGGCCGACAGCCGGGTGATCGCTGCGCCAACCCGCCAGCACGGATGCCACCAAATCCACCGTACGGCTCGGCTCGATGTCGCCGACGAGCACCAGGACCGCACCACCGGGCACCACGGAACGGCGGTGCAATGCGCGCACGGCGGGCCGCGTCACGCTGGCGACGTCGTCGGCCTCCGGCCATTCGCGGGCGAACGGGTGGTTGCCGTAGCGGCGTCGCTGCAGCGCCTCCCGAGCGATGACCTGCGGCCTGGACCGGCTCATCTTGATCCGCTCCACCAGGCGATCCCGTTCCCGGGCCACCTCGGTGACCGCATACGAGGCCGAGGTGAACGCATCGCCGAGAACGTCGAGCACCACATCCAGACCGCTGGCCAACGCCGATCCCGCCACCGACAAGTGCTCGGGATCCACCCCGGCCGAAAGATCACCACCGATAGCGGCCAGGACTTTGTCGATGGCGAACCGATCACGCCGCGCGGTGCCCTGCAGCAAGGTCGCGGCCAGCAACTCGGCACGGGCGGAGTGGGTGCGGTGGGTGCCGCCGAACGGCATCCTCAAGCGCAGCTCCACCATCGGCACCGCGGGTCGCCGCACCGCGATCACCCGCAGCCCGTTGTCGAGCACGGTGTCCACTGCGGACGGCGCGCTCGGGGCGCGCGGCGGGCCCAGCGGCGGCAGTGGACGCGGACCGAGCTCTGTCCTGCCGATCTGCTCGGCGCTGCGGTGCCCCATCACGCCTCCTGCCCTGCATGTGCGGGTTCGACGATCAACACTGCCCGGGAATCCGGTCGCAGTGCGGCGGCGGCTTTCGCGACCTGCTCTGCGCTCATCGCAGCCACCATGGCCGGCAGCTCGCTGATCAGTTCGGCGCGGCCGTGCAGCAGCTCGAAGGCGCCGATGGCCATCGTCCGGGATACCAGGCGGTCATGCTCACGGAACACTGTTGCGGCCCATCGAGCGGTGACTCTGGCCAGCTCATCGGGATCCGGACCGTCCGCGGCGAGCCGGGCGATCTCCTCGTCGGTTGCGGCGAGCACCGTCTCGACATCCACGCTCGAGGGGTGGACCGCGGAGATGGTGAACGTATCGGGGTCGCGGGCATCCAGCGGCGCACCGAACAGGCCGCAGCCTGCACCGATCTCGGTGACGACCGCATCGGTGTGCACCAAGCGGTGCTCGAGCCGGGAGGAGTCGCCGTCGGCGAGCACCGAGGCGAGCACCTCGTAGGCGAGGTAGTCATCAAAGCCGGCGGCCGGATCGGGCATCCGGTACCCGATGGCCAACGCGGGCAGTGGCGCATGCTGATCGGGATGGCTGTGCCGGCGTTCCCCCTCCGGTGGTGGCTCGGCGAAAGAAGGCCGCAGGGGAACGGCACGGGCGGGCACGTCGTCGAAGTGCCGGTGCACCAGCTCGAGGGCGGCGTCCACGGCGAAATCCCCGGACACTGTGAGCACCGCGTTGCCCGGCGCGTAATAGACGTCGAAAAAGGCCGCGCAATCGTCCACGGTGGCCGCTTCGAGCTCAGAGAAATCGCCGTACCCGTTGTGCGCGTTCGGGAAGGTGTTGTAGAGCACCGGCGGCAGCGTGATCCATGGGAATCCGCCGTAGGGCCGGTTCAGCACGTTGAGCCGGATCTCCTCCTTGACCACGTCGACCTGGTTGCGCAGGTTCTCCGCGGTGATCCGGGGAGCCCGCATCCGGTCCGCCTCGATGAACAGCGCGCGCTCCAGCGCAGCGGAGGGCACGACCTCGTGATAGTCGGTGTAGTCGGGGTGCGTGGAGCCGTTGAAGGTCCCGCCGGAGGACTGCACGTGGCGAAAGTGCGCAAGCTTCTCCAGGCTCTCACTGCCCTGGAACATCAGGTGCTCGAAAAGATGCGCGAATCCGGTGCGACCCTCCGGCTCGGAGCGGAACCCGACGTCGTAGTGCACGCCGACCGCCACCACCGGCGCTGATCGGTCGGGACTCAGCACCACCCGCAGCCCGTTGGGCAGGGTCTCGCGGTGCAACTCCACCGTAGGAGAGGGGATGCGGGTCATGCGCCCACCCTACGGCGGATCAACCAACCGCCGCGTAGCCGCCACGCCAGCAGCGCACCAGCGACCCCGGCGACCGTAACACCCACCGCGGCAAGGCGCTGTCCATCCGCCGATGCGGTGTGCACGCCGGTTCCCGAAAGGCGGACGACCAGCTCACCTGCGGGCAAGGGATCGGGCACCTCGACGGCCAGCACCTCACCCAGCCGATGACCACACCCATCCAGCCTGGCAGGTAGCATGCGGCCGTCATACAGCTCGACGTGCAGAAAATCTTGGGCGCCGGGGGGGCCGCAGAGCACCGACTGCACCACGGTGCCCCGGGCGGCACGGACCTGGCCATCGCCGGCAGGTGGCCACAGCAGCCATCCCATTCCTACCGACCCGATCACCAGCGCGAGCAGCACGGCACCGGCGCGGGCGGTGTCTCGGGCTGCCACCGGGGCATCGTAGCCAGCGAGCAGTTCTCAGAATGCTGGCTACCTCCCCGTGAGGTTCCGCAAGCCGACCTCGACGGCTCCGGTGGTCAGCACCTTGACACCGAACGCCTCCACCGGACCCAGTGCTCCCGGGCCGGACACACCCTGTTCAGCGGCGCGCTGGGCGCCCCAGGCAAGCAGGTCCGCGGTGAGCTGGTAGGGATCACCCGAAGCCAGGTGCACCTGCGCGAGCTCGGCGCCACCTGCGTCGTAGGCGGTACCCACGATGTGGGAGGTGACCTGACTCAAGGCGGTTGCATCAGGCTCCTCGGCGACCCAGCGCATCGCGAACTTCCCGACTCCGCACACCAACGAACGCGCTCCGGGCAGCGCTAACAGTGCCGGGATCATCCGGTAGGACAGCTTGGTCAGCCGTGTCGCAGGGGTGAACCTGCCAAGGTAGACGTCCACCTCGGGCAGGCCCTGTGGACCAGCGAACCGGGGCAACGAATAGTGCTCGGTGGCGCCGATGGCCAGCGCGGGATATTCCAGCCCGCCCAGCTTAACGGTCCCTGCTCGCGACGCGGTGGGCTCCGGCTGGATCCCGTGCCGCCAGGTGAAGCCCAGCCCGGTGAGCAACCCGACAGCCGAGGCGAAGGTGCCCCGGCTGATCACTTGCGCCCGGCCACCTCCCCGGATCAGGTAACCCACCTCGAGTCGGTGCACCGGTGCACCGGTGCGTTGTAGCGTCAGCGCGCCGGCCAGATTGCCGGGCACATAGTCGTGGCCGAACGCGGTGATCAGGCTCGCCCCGGAACGCCGCGCCAGCGGACCGAATTCCTCGAACACCCGGCGGATGAACGGCGCCTCGCCGGTCGAGTCGAAATAGATCGCCCCCGCATCGACAGCCGCCCGCACCGCTGGCTCGCCGAACCGGACGAACGGGCCGACGGTGCTGACCAGCACGTCATCCCGGCTGATCAGATCCCGGACCGACGCGGCGTCGCTGACGTCGGCCCGCACGACGTCTAGCGTCCCCTGCCCTTGCAGCGCCTCCAGCCGTCCAGCCAGCGAGGCCAGCTTGCCGGTGTCGCGTCCAGCCAGGACCGGGCGCAATCCCCGTCGCACCATCGCCTCCGCCACCCGGGCGCCGGTGTATCCCGTCGCCCCGAATAGCACAATCACCGGCCGCCGACCCCCGTCATGGAGACATATCGGTGCAATGGCGCCACTATTCTCCCCGATATGTCTCCATATCGGGGGATGGGCTAGTCCGCGTGGAGTGCTCGGGCTAGTTCGGCACGGCTGCTGATGCCGAGTTTGGCGTAGGCATTGGCTAAGTGCGCTTCTACGGTGCGGACCGAGAGGACTAGACGCTCGGCGATGGCCTGGTTCTTCATGCCCTGCACGACCAGGCTGGCGACCTCGCCTTCCCGGCTGGTCAGCGGGCGCGGTGCCAGCTGCTCCAGGGCGGGAGTGCGGATATCCTCACAGGCCCGCGCCAGGCTCGCGGCCCGGGCGGTCGAGGCGGCAGCTCGGCGCCGATCGCCGGCGCGCAGGTGTGCCGCGGCAGCATGGGCCGCCGCGTCGGTAGCCAGCAAACGAGCTCCCAATGTCTCGAACTCGACCGCCACCTCGTCGAGCCCACCGCCAGCGTTGGCGGCCGCCGCCTGGGCATGCGCGCTGTATGCGGCTACCAGCGGACCCTCAACCTGGCTGGCCAACTGCCGCAACCGCCCCACCACCTCAGCTGCCCGCCCCAGCCGGACCACGGTATGCAGGGCCTTCGCCTCCACCGCGCGCTGGCCCATACCCGCCGCGACCGACGCCGCTCGCAGCGCCCGATCAGTCGCCTGGGCACTGCGGTTCTCAGCGGCCGCCTGCCAGGCCTCGGCCAGCAGCCACTCCGGCTCGAAGACCGCGCAGTGGTGCCCCACTGCGCGGTCATCCAGCAGCCGCCGTGCAAGGGGGCCATCGCCGAGCTGGGCGTGAGTTTGCGCCAGCAGCGCAATACACAGCTGCCCAAAACCGCCCGGGTCGCACTGGCCCAGGCCGGCCACCGCCTCCGCAAGCCACCGGATGGCCGTGCGCGGACGTCCCGCCTCCAGTGCCGACCAGCCGACATGGGCAGCGGCCAAGGCATCTCCCGCCCACTGGGGTTGAGTCATGCACCACTCGTGCAGCTCGGTGGCTCGGGCCACCGCGTCATGCACCCGCCCCGCCAGCAGCAGCGCGGACAGCTCGGCATGAGCCAGGATCTGCCGGCACATCGCCATTTCGGGCTCAGTCATGCATCGCCCCAGCGCCGCCCAGCCTCCCGCCACCACCGTGAGCGCCTCGGCGGTGCGACCCCGTGCGGCCAGCCCAGCTCCAGTCGCGCTCGATGCCCACACCACAGCCTCCGCGCCGGGAGCCTCCGAGGCCAGGATCTCGGCGCCGGACTCGGCCGCTTGCTGCGGGCGCCCCGCAAAATACGCCAGCACACCATGCACCGCGCTGATGCGCCGGCACACGTCGTTGTCAGCGGCGTCGGCGGCTGCCTTGTGCAGCATCGCCTCCGCCTTGGCCACCTGGCGCACGCCGAAAAAGAGATTCAGCGCCCGCACCACGGCCAGGCGGGATCGGTCCTCCGCAGAGGTGGCGAAGGGCGCGGCTGCTGCCGCCACCTGCTCAGCCTCATCGGACATCCCCTGCCAGCGCACCGCCTCCAGCAACGCCAGGTGCGCTCGCACACCGTCCCGCCCGTCGCTGCCGTCAATCGCCGCCTGCGCCAAGCGCGCGGCATTTTCGTGATCAAGCAGGGCATTGGCGTGCACTGCGGCATCGGCCAGCAAGCTGGCGTGTGCCCCGGGCTGGTCGCTGTCCAGCAGCAACATACCGGCGCGCAGCAGGTCATCCTGGCGTTTCCACGGCAGGTGGGTGTTGGCCAGCCGGCGGCGCAACCGGCATGCGTTGGCCTCGGGAAGCTGATCCCGCACCACCGTGGCGTAGATCGGGTGGGCCAACCACACCTCGGCCCGCCAGCCACTGTTCACTACCGTCACCAAGCCGCGGCGCTCCAGGACCGCGACCACCTCGGGGTTGATCAAGCTGGCCACGCGCCCCAGACCCAGCGGTTCATCGGTGGCCAGTAGCTCCAGCGCGGTCCGCTCGTCGGCGCCCAGCCCGCCCAGCTGTGCTTGGACGATCTCCCGGAGCCGAGGGGTGGGCTCCATCCGGCCCTGCCAGCGCCACACTCCATCGCGCATCCGCAGGGCACCGGTTTCGCAACCGCCCTCCACCAGCTCACGCAGGAATAGGACGTTACCTCGGGTGGCCCGCCACAACCGCTCAATCGTCCGGCTGTCGACCACCCCGCCGAGCACACCGGTCACCAACCGGTTCATCGCCAGCCGTGGCAGCTGCGCCAGCTCCAACCGGTCAGCCAACCCGTTTTTCCACAACGTCACGACCGGATCCGGAGCCGGCTCCCCAGTACGCACGGTGAGGACGACGCACGCCGTGCGAGTCAAGGCCAGCTGATGAAGCAATGTCACCGACAGCTCATCGAGCAGATGCGCATCATCGACGCCGATGACCAACCGATGGCTCTTGCCCTGCTCAGCAATGGCGGATCCAGCCCGCTGCAGCAACATCAACGGATCAGCCACGGTCTCCACCGCGGGCAGCAGATGCGCCACGGCGCCCAAAGGGATCCCCGCCGCCGCATTCGTGCCGGCCGCCCACCGCGTCAACCGACCGCCGCGCTTTGCGACCGCCAGCGCTTCTCGAGCAAGTCGTGTCTTGCCCACTCCAGCAGGGCCGGCAATGACGACACTGCGTGATTCTCCGCCAGTTAAACGCTCCGCGATAAACTGCAACTCTGAGTCACGCCCAGTAAGCGTCCACGGATCCGTTCTCATAGCCGACCCGACCAACGCGCTTGGCACTCCGCGCTGGTCGGAAGCGCAGTCGGCGGCCTAACCCAACCAGCCGACTGCCCCAGCCCCCCCTGACACATTGGCTACGCCCCCCCGCGTCGCGCCAATAGCTGACAACTACCCCCTGCTGCCAGCATAAGCTATCTGTGACGTGATAGCCATGGGCGACATGTCTTAGAAGATGAATACTACTGTGAGTAGGGATCGAGTGATCCGCACCCAGTAACAGCGCGTACGCATGTGGTAACATTCTGTTTGAACAATATTGGCAGTCATGTGAGAACGGTCTGCAATTACTTAACGTTACCTATGGTGAATCCTGCACAACAGCCGACATCCCTGACGTCTGGGAGCGGGTGACCTGCGGGGTGCCTCGGTAACGCAGCATCGACGCGCCGGTAGCCTGCGCGGCCAGCGTGCCGCTGACCGTGACGACGGCGTGGCTGGCTCCGGACAACATCGCATCGAGGCGGCGGACCGTGAGCTCTGCCAGCGGTAGCCGGCTGGCGCCCGCCGCACTGAGCCGTAGGTCCTCGACCTGGCCGGACAGGGCTAGGGTGCTAGCCCCTGAGACGGTGGCCACCACCTGGCTGATCCGAATCGGTCCCGAAACCGAGGTGTTTCCGCTAAGGACAAGTTGCAACGCAGGTCTTGTGACGGTGGAGGCCAGCAAGACCCGGCTCGCGCCGTTGGTGGCCAGCCGGTCGAGCTGGCCTACGGCGAGCTCTGCCGACAGGGTGGCATTCCGAACGCCCATTCCCGGCTTGATGCCCAGATGTAGCTGGTCACCAGTGACGGTGGCGTCGACCTGATTGACCAGGTTGTCGTCCATCCGCACCACCGCCTGCGAGGATCCACCGGCGCTCAGGTGCACCACGAAGTTAGCCTCCGCCACCACCGAGGTCACCCCGGAAAGATCAATCGTCCGGCTGGTCAACCGCCCGGAACCGGCCACCGCGGTGGGATCGATGAAAGCGCCGCTGGCGGACGAACCATCGGCACCGGGCGCACCATTACGGCCGTCGACACCAGCGCCGCTACCCGCGTCGCCGCCGTTTCCGCCGTAGCCACTGCCACCCCACCCGCCATAGCCATTGCCACCATCACCCCCTTTGCCTCCATTACCCCCGTTACCGCCATTTCCCCCGTTTCCGCCATAGCCATTGCCGCTGCTATTGCTGCTGGTCCCGGTAGTGCCGATGCCATCCGCGGCCGGACTTGGACCGGTGCCCAGGCAACCTGCCAGAAACCCCGTCGTAGCGAGCATCGTCATCGGACGACCAACCTGGACTGTCCACCACCCCACGCCGCGGTCCGGGCCAAGACCCACTACGACCTCCCCGCGCCTAGCCCGACCCGTTGGACGCGAGCCAGTAACCACCGGACCGGCCGGCGAGCCATCATGCCCAGCAACAGCAAAGATCCCACCCAGGGCAGCAACAACAAGATGATCTGCACCACGCCTAGAGCTGTCTCGGCTATGTGACCTTCCGACGCTTGAGCTCCCACCGCTTGACACAACCGGACCAGCTGCTGCCACACCACCGGCAGCACCTTGGGCACCACGATCAGAAACCCGATCAACCAGTACAGCAGGTAGGGCACCACGATCAGCACCCACAGCGTGATCGTGCGTCGCACCCACGGTTTGAGCTCCTGCACCCGGGGATGAGTCGGCCGGCCAGGGATGACGCTCTTGAGTACTGGTCCCATCCGGCTGAACAGATCCGGCACTCCGATCAGGTCGGACAGAATGTAGTAGCCATCGAGGCGAATCATCGGCAGGAACTGCATCGCGGTCTCGAAATGCAGCGCCACGATGGCCACCAGCAGCCAGGGCGCCCCGGTGTCGAGGTAAACCGCGCTCATGCCGGTGATGAACACCGCATTGAAGTACACGCCGCCCAGGTCGGTGCGCAGTCGCCCGCTCCTGCCAAGCCGATAAGAGTCGGTGACCGTGCTGTACAGCGCCGGCCATACCAGGTACAACCCGAAACCCATCACGCCCGGTTTAGCGCCGCCGTAGCGGCACGCCGTGACATGCCCACACTCATGAAATGCCGCAGCGACCAGCAGCAAGCCAATCACCAGCAGTGTCAGCGCCGGCTGGTACACCAACGCCAGCGCGCTGGGCACGATCTTCCCCAGACCACCTTGGGCGATGATCAGCAGGTCCAGCCCGACCAATCCCACCAACGCGGCGAGGATCACCGGCGGCCAGAACATCGGCGCAAACACCCCGGCAATGCGCCACACCACCCGCTCGGGTACCACTCCGACCCGGAACTTCAAGGCCAACAACGGGTCCGACTTCACCGCCATCTTGGGCGGGCCGCCGGCTTGCCCTATTGCAGGTTCTCCCGTTATCGGGCCAGGAGCAACGATCCCTACCGGCCGCAACCGGTTGTCCAGCAGGAATTCGACCTGATCGGGCTGCACCACCTTGCCGAACTCGGCGCTGAGCACACTTGCAAGGCCCGCGTGGTCGCGCTGACCATCCACCCCGGCCGCCAGCAGATACAGCAAACGGGGCAGCTGGATAACCTGCCCATCGGCCCGACGCACGATGTAGGGCGCCTGGATGAAACCCGACCCTTGATACTCCCCGATCAGCTCGACTCCCTCGGCCAACCGCGGCACCGTACCCGCAACGGATCCTGAATCAACCGCCATACGCTCAGTGTCGATGACGCCCTCCCCCGACTCGAAACCCTGCTCCGCCGAATCGAAACCTGGCTCGATCGAACCTGGCCCAAATCGAAATCTCTTCGCCAACACCGCCGGCGTCAAACACCAACGGTGGCATTAGGTCCAATGCCAGCAGCCTAACCGGCGTTCAACGCCCTCGGCACAGCTGTGCACTACTTATTTTTGGCTTCGCCACCCTCAATGCCATCCCCGACGATATTCCGCACGCAGTGCGTCGCGAAGGGGCGGCCGCCCTCCAGCCACCCCTCCCGCGCTAACGCACTAAATGCAACCGCCTGATAACACCTCGGCATCGCTCGACTCAGCTGTTGATGGCCCCTCCGGCACCACCGGTACCTGCACCGCCGACGCCGCCGTAACCGGTACCCGCGGGATTGGTCTGGTCACCGAACAAGTTCACGTTGATCAAGTTAGCGCCGAGACCACCCCTGCCGACGCCACCGGGGCCGCCTAGACCACCCTCGCCACCACGGCCACCGCTGATCCCGGTCAACATCGACAGCACGGTACGCTGCGGTAGCAGCTCCGCGCGCTGCTCGTCGAGTTCAACAAAGCCCAGTGTCTCTGAAGAGCGCAGTGCCTTGGACATAGATCCTCCTAGGAAAGGTGTTCCCGCGGCCTCTTGCTGGCCGCGGGCTACGAACACCGGATCAGTGGCAGTGCCGATCCGGTGTTACATACGGTGCCCACACCCATACCCAGGTTGCAATCAGTAGCCGTACTTAACTCTTCCAGGTCACTACGTAGACCAGAGGGCTTGCTCGGTACGTAGCCCTCGAAGATGACACGGAGATTCATCTGGGCGCACTACCTACGCCGAACACCCTCCTCCCCACCGTCTTACCTGGTGATCGCGCTGGACCCCATCGGAGGGGCGACCACGGTCCCCCGGCCACCCCTCCATCCCTCGACTACACACCACGAACAGGTGATCGCCCAATCGGACCATCTCGGCTCAGCTAACGATCGCCCCACCCTTGCCGCCGTTACCGTCGCCGCCCGCGCCGCCGTAACCGTCACCGGCGCTGTTGGTCTGGTCGCCGAACAGGTTCAGGTTGATGAGGTTGAGACCGAGGCCGCCCCGACCTACGCCACCCTTGCCACCCGCGCCACCATCGCCACCACGGCCGGCCCCGCCGGTCTGGAACAGCGACAGCACGGTCCGAGCGGGCAGCAGCTCAACGTGCTGGCCGTCGATCTCAGCAAAACTCAATGCGTCAGACATCAATCCTCCTAGGAAAGGTGATCCCGGTGAACCCGGGCCGCAAACACCTCATCGGTGGCAGTGCCGATTTGGATACTCATACCTTGCCTAGCGGTGACCCCCTGTGGCAATCAGTAGTGGCACGTAACTCCTTCGGACCCACTACCTAGGATTGAACTTTTTTTCGAATACGTAGCCGTCCGAAAAATCTACGGAGGCTTCACGACGCTGAGTACCTATCACGGAAGAAGTTATTCGGAGCTGCTGGTACGACCTGGAGGGCGGTCATCAGAATGATCCGGTCTCTCCATCAAGTAGTGAGGGGGTGGCCGGACCCGGCCACCCCCTCAGCTATACCATGCCGCGGACGATCAGTTGATCGTCCGGCGATACCAGCTCAGTTCACCTGATAATATTCCCGCCGGGACCGCCATTTGCACTGCCGCCCGCGCCACCGAATCCGTCGCCGGCGCTGTTGACCTGGTCACCGAACGCGTCGATGTTCAGTACGTTCAGGCCCAGGCCACCGCGGCCGACGCCGCCATTGCCCCCGACGCCACCGTTACCACCACGGCCCGCGTCACCCATGCTGAACAGCGACAGCAGGGTCCGAGCCGGCAGCAACTCGACCTGCTGGCTGTCGATCTCGCCAAAGCTCAATGCGTCAGACATCAAAATCCTCCTAGGGAATATTGCCCCGGTGATATCCGGGGGTACACATCACCTCGTCGGCGGCATTACCGATTTGGCACCACATACATTGCCTGCCATTGGAGCCACACGGCAATTGGTAGTCGCACGTAAATTCCTGAGTGGACCACGTAGCGATAGGGGATTCCTCATTCACCCCACGCGAACCGATAAATACAGAAAGGGAGGGGTGGCCACAGTGTGGCCACCCCTCCCCATAAGCGGCATGCCGCGATCAGGTGATCGCTAGCGGCATCAGCGGAGAATCAGCTGACGATAGCTCCACCCGTGCCACCATCGGCGCTGCCGCCCGCGCCGCCGAATCCGTCA